>JAENZF010000013.1 GCA_016841385.1 Methanobacteriota archaeon
ATCTCGATCTGGTCCAGTTGATCCAGGCTGATCCTGATTGAGTTGTGTTCGGCGAGAGAATCTTCAATACGTTCATACATTTCTGACCTCATCCGCTCGTATATCGTCACTTCCTCACCGTACATATGCGAGTACAGCAATCCTCTGGCAAAGCTGTAGGTCTCGGAACTTGCGCGATCATGCACTTCCAGATCGTCCAGCACCTTCAGGATCTGCTCGTGATCCTGCCTGATCATCTCAATAATATCCTGGTCCACGTATACTCCCCCGGGTGCCGTCCCTGACACATCGGTCTGAATAGATAACAGTATCGCCTGAAGAGAGCCAGACAGGATCTTATGAGGTTAAAACTCTATCAACCTCACCGTCACCGCCACGACCCCGCCGACCTGCATCTGCCGCCATCATCCGGCGTCACGGATCTGTCGTCGCGGCCTTCGATATCTGCAAATATCCTATCTGCCATAACGACACAGAGTTTCCGATGCGTGTCAAATTCTGTGGAACAGCCAGTCTTGCGGATATGCAGTCTGCAATCGATGCAGGCTGTGATGCTATGGGTTTCATCATGGGCGTGACCCATCAGAGCAGCGATTTTGTAACTCCAGCAGAAGCTGCGAAGATGATACGACAACTCCCGCCGTTCATCGAACCGGTCGCAGTCACCCATCTGCAGGAGACAGAAGACCTCATCAGACTGGTGAACGATTCACACTGTACGACATTGCAGATCCAGAATACCGTCGAACCACTCGAAATTGATCTCATCCGTGACGCTCTCCCGTATCTGAAGATCGTGAAAGCCATTCACGTGATGGATGAGTCGGCTATCAAGACGGGAAAACTCTATGAGCCCTATGCCGATGCGCTCATCCTTGACACCAGAACCAGAGAGAAACTCGGGGGAACGGGAATCCCTCACGACTGGAATATCAGTGCAAAAATTGTGGCAAACTCAGCGGTTCCTGTGATACTCGCGGGAGGACTCAGGCCGGAGAATGTCGCGGAGGCGATACGGAAAGTCCGCCCATATGGAGTCGACGTGCATACCGGCGTCAAGAGAGATGGTATCCGCGACCCTGAGAAAACCCTGGCTTTTGCCCGCGAAGCAAGAAACGCTCTGGTGAAGGATTGAAATACCCATATCGATGCCGATGTACGGTTACACGGGCAGGGGGCCGGGTACGCCGGAACCCATCCTGCCTATCTTTATCTCAACCTGCATCAGAACCTTCTCTTCCGAACATAGCCAGGATACCCGGGAGACCGACCACACCATGCACGCAACGACACCTCCGACTCTATCCGTCCCGGACGCCGTCCTTGACGGCCTCGACGAAGGCCTGCTCCTGCTCGATGCCGATGCACGGGTCGTGCTGGTCAACCGGGCCTTTCGCCGCCTCGTTCCGGTGCCGGACGACCGGGATCTCTCCGGGGCGGACGGGATGGCGCTCGTGCGCACCCACATTGCACCGCTCATCACCGACGCAGAGGCAGCCGACCGGCTGGTCGCGGCGCTCCGGACCCGAACCCCACTCTCCGGGCTGGAATGCCGGATCGCTCCCGACCGGTGGGTGGCGTGCTCGGTCCAGATTGCGGCCGACGGGACGGCGGTCCTTCTCGTCAGCGATATCACCGCGAGGAAGGAGAACGAGGAGAAGCACCGCCGTCTGGAGCAGGAGCACAGCCACTACCGGGAACTCTTCGACCTCGCCCCCGACGGCTACTTCGTCTGCGACCCGCGAGGAACGATCCTCGACGTGAACCGGGCGGGAGCCCTCCTCCTCGGCAGGGAGAAGGAGAGCCTGGTCGGGGCGTCCAGCCGGTCGCTGATCGTCCCGGAGTGCAGGGAGACCTGCCGGGACCTCGTCGCGCAGCTCGCGAGCGGCCCCTCTGAACCCCTGCGGGGTGTCGAGGTGTGGGTGCGGCCGGCGACCGGAGAACCCATCCCTGTCTCCCTCTCGGCCACGGCCGTCCTGGACGACCGGGGGAGCCTTGCGGAGATCCGGTGGCTCGCCCGGGACATTACCCGGAGGAAGCGGGCGGATGCGGAGCGGGAACGACTGCTCGCCGAGAACCAGTCGCTGGCCGCCGACCTTGCGGAAGAGCGCGACCTCCTCGGGACAGTCATGGAGTACACCGACGTCCACCTTGCCTATCTTGATGCCGAGTTCCGGTTCGTCCGCGTGAACACGGCTTACGCAGAGGGGTCCGGGTACGCGAAGGAGGAACTTCTCGGGCAAAGACACTTCGACCTCTTCCCGAACCCGGAGAACCAGGCGATCTTTGAGCGGGTGCGGGATACCGGGGAGGCGTTCCGGATATACGCAAAACCGTTCACCTACGAAAACCAGTCCGAACGCGGGACGACCTACTGGGACTGGAGCCTCGTGCCGGTGAAGGATGCGAGGGGAGAAGTCCAGGGGCTGGTCTTCTCGCTTGCCGACGTCACGGAGCGGATACGGGCGGCAGAGGAGGTCCGTATCCGGAATAGGAGGCTTGCCGTCTTGAACGCGGTCATCACCGCGTCGGCATCCGCGTTCACCCTGGACGAACTCCTCGATAACGCGCTCGACGCCATCCTCGACAATCTCGGATTCGACGTCGGGTCGATCTATATGCTCGAAGGAAGGGACCGGATGCAGGCCGTCATCCGGTGTCACCGGAAGGTCTCCGAGTTCGCCCTGATGCAGAACCGGACCCTCAACGTCCGCCACCGGCCCTACAACAGGGTCTTCGTCGCCGGCCAGCCCTGGTTCGTCGAGGAGACAGAGGGAGCGGGCACCCGCGACCGGGACGTGCTTGCGGACTTCGGCGTTGCCTCCCTCGCCTTCATCCCGCTCGTTGCCGAGTCCTCGGTCGTCGGGGCGCTCGTGCTCGGGAACACCGCCGGCCGGGAGATCTCACAGGAGGGGCGGCGGCTCCTCGAGGCGGTCAGCCGGGAGCTCGGGACCGGGATCCTCCGGGGGATGCTCTACCAGAGGCTCGAAGCAGCGAACCGGGAGGCGAACCTCTACCTGGATATCCTCACCCACGATATCCGGAACGCCGACAACGTCGCGAGCATCTACGCCGACCTGCTCATGGATATGCTCACCGGGGAGGAGCGGGAGTACCTGCGGAAGCTCCGGGCGAGCATCAAAAAGAGCACCGAGATCACGGCAAATGTCGGGACCATCCGGAAGATCCGCGAGAGCCGGACCGGGCTTATCCCGGTCGACCTCGACCGGGTGATCCGGGAGGAGATCGCACACTTCCCCGACGCCCGTATCACCTACGGCGGACTGTACGTGACGGTCCTCGCCGACGACCTCCTCCCGGAGATCTTCACGAATCTCATCGGCAACGCCGTCAAACACGGCGGGCCGGGTGTCGAGATAGGTATAACTGTCGAGGATGCGGAGGAGGACGAGAGGGTCCTCGTCACCGTCGCCGATACCGGCCCCGGGGTCCCGGACGACGCGAAAGAGGCTATCTTTGCCCGGTTCGAGCAGGGGAAGGGCCGGGGGAGCGGCCAGGGCCTCGGCCTCTCGATCTGCCGGATGCTCGCAGCCCGCTATGGCGGCAGGATCCGGGTGGAGGATCGGGTGCCGGGCCACTCCGAAAAAGGAGCGGCGTTCCGGTTCACTCTCAGGAAGGCCGAAGACGGCGAAACCGGGGGAGCGGCGGGCCCGTAACGCGAAAGATCGGTTGCGGCTATTCTCTACTTTACGACGGACGTCGAAGACCTTCGGTCTTCTCAAACTCCTGCCGTTCGCACCTGACGGTGCTCACGCTCCTGCTCGAAGCCTGACGGCTCCTCAAGCTCCGGACGTTGTCCGTCGCACCTCGCAGTGCTCATGCTCCTGCCCTGTGGCCAGTCGCACCCTCCGGCCAGTCGCACCCTTCTGCCCGTCGTAAAAAAAATATTCACCGGGCAGGCACCGCTGCCATGCCCTTCTCCACCCGGCGGGCCATCTCCTGCTTGACCCTCCGGATATTCTCCACCTGGTCGCGCTCTGCAAGGTTCGGACCCGCTTTGCCGACGACCTCCTCGCTCGGGACGCCCTTTGCGTTCATAACACGCTGGTAGCCGAAACTCGCCCAGTCGTCCAGGAGGTCGCGCATCCGCACAAACTCCATGTTGCTCGGCGCAAGATCGAGCTGGTTGTCGATGACGCTGTTGACGTAGTCCTTGTTCTGCTCGAAGACGATCAGGGGCTCGATGACATCGGCCTTCACGAGGTCCTGGATATCCCGGCCCTCGATCTTCTTGATGAGCCTTGCGCACTCGTTGAAGTGCGTGATCTCCATCTTCGTGAACATCTCCCAGATCCCCCGGATCCTCGGGTCGCTCTCGGTCTGTGCGCACGAGTAGTAGTTGTAGGCCTCGTTGAGCTCCATCATCGCCATCTTCTCGAGCATCGTCTCCCGCGGGTCCCCGAGCAGCCCGTACTGGGTCACGTGCTGCTCCTCGATCTCCGCGATCTCCGCGTAGAGCTGCCGTGCAATCTCGTCGGGATACATGAACCCGTGCGACCGGTAGAAGAGCATCGTCTGCTGCTCCCCCGAGACGATCGTGTGATAATTCATCTTCGTCTTGATATCGGCCGTATCCTTGTCGTAGTGCTTCCGCATCGAGTCATCGGGGTGGCGGTGCTCGATGCTCGTCGGCCGGCCCGGCTTGACCTCGGTCTTGCCCTGGACGATCACCTCGGGATCGCCGCCCTCAATGTAGTCGTAGAGGCAACTGTAGCGGTAGAGGTGGTCGAAGTCCTCGAGCAGCGCAAAGTCCAGCGTCTGCTTCACGTAGGGGTCCGGCTCGTTCTTCGCCAGGTTCGCGGTGAGGTCGACCGCCACCTGCTCGTAGCCAAGCGTGGTCTCGATGATCGACTGGTCCGCCGGGTTGAGCCAGTTGACCAACTCCTGCTGCTGGGAGTCGATCCGCCGCATCAGCGCCATCGACCGCTTCACCTCGGGGTCCGGGTGCATCCGCTCGATCGCGTGCGACATGAGGACGGCGTTGTTCTCGATGCCGTTCATGAGGATGATCCGGGTCCGGGTGTAGGCATCCACCGCCTTCTTGTCGTACGGGGCCGGGACCATATCCTTCCAGTTCATGGGCTGCTCTTCGATCGGCATGCCCTCCATATCAAAGGGTTTGAATTGGGCCATCTCATCTTCCTCCATAACCCCGCCGAGTCCGTCGGCACGGGCATCTCCGGCAGTACGGTGGCACAGGTGGTGAGCCTTATGGTCACCCCCGCACCCAGAAAAACCCGGGGTTCCCCCCCATACCGGTCACGCCACAAAAACCTAACGGGCGGCATGAGGGCCCACGAAGAACGCCTTTCCAGGCCGCTTCGACACTAACACCGAAGACACCGGGCGGATTATCCGGCACAGCACCGCACCGGTATCACCGAAAGACCGCAAGGTATACACTGCAGGGGGTGCGACTGCAGAAGGAGAGCGGCCCCGGACGCGCCCGCCTCCCTGGTGCGAAAGGTTAAGTATGCCGGTTCAAGAGAGATCGCCGGGTGGTGACCGGCCATCCGATGACTGCCAGACTGCAGGAGGCAAGGACCATGACAGGAAGAGAAGACGAACCCCTCGGCCCCGGACGGCGGGACATCGATGAGACAGCGGACAATCGGGAGTCACGGTTCAACAAGACCACCCGGAGCGGGGAGACCGGCCGCAGCCCGCCGGTCTCCCGTGGGAGCAGCCACGATTTCCCCGGCCTCTCCACAGACTTCCGGGTCGATATCCTCGACCACGAAGAAGAGGTGATCGTTGTTGCGGAACTGCCCGGCGCAGAGGAGGACGCGATCGGTATCATCCTGATCAACCCACAGACCCTGCGGATAACGGCAAGACGTGCCGGGCCGGTCCAGGAGGGGCCGGGAGCCTACTCCATCCACGAGCGCGGGAACGGCATCCTGAGCCGGCTGATACGCCTGCCCGCGAGCGTAACGGGAGAGGGCGCCGGGACCAGGTTCAAGAACGGCGTCCTCGAAGTGCGCTTGAAGAAGATGAGGACTCGATCCGGACCCGGCGGAAAGGAGATCCCCATCGGGTGACGGGGGCTAACGCGGCCCATCGCCACGGGTCATGGTCGCGTATCCGCCGGCACGGACCCTCGCCTTCCGGCCCGCCACGTCCCCGGTGACGGCATCCGCATCCCGGCAGACGTGGCCGCGCACGAAGAGGACCATCAGTACCGGCCCATGCACCCGGCCATCCGGGTCGTCACCACCTGCGGGTGGTAGCAGATGACGCTGTCCCGGGCGGTGATCCGGCCGTTGACCATCTGGTCGATGACGGTGAGGTGGTCCTGCACGCCCCGGGGAAGGAGGTAGTACTCCCGCACGAACTCCCTCCCCCGTGCTCCCATCTCCTCGGCCTTCTCCGGGTGCCGGAGGAGGTGGAGGATCCGGTCGGCGGTCTCCTGGACCGTCGAGACCAGGTAGCCGTTCCAGCCGTCGCGGATCTGGAGCGATATGCCGCCGACGCTCCCGCCGATGACGGGTTTCCCCTTCCAGAGCCCTTCGGTCACCGTCAGCCCGAACCCTTCTTTTATGGACTTCTGGACAATCACGCTCGACGCCCGCTGGAGTGCGTTGATCTCACGGTGGCTGTCCGGCGGGAGGTCGAGGATATGGATATCGGGATCGTCCTCGGCCGTCTCGCGGACCTCTCGCAGGACGAGGTAGCACTCCGGGTCGTCGCACGCCCGCCCGCCGACGAGGACGAGCTGGCAGGGGGCCTTCTGGCGGACCCTCTTGAACGCCTGGATGACGCCGACCGGGTCTTTGAAGACATCGTAGCGGGAGACCTGGGTGACGATCGGTTTTTCCGGGTCGATACCGTACTTCTCCAGAGTAGCGTCGATCTCGGCCTGGGGGAGGTCGCGGTTCTTCTCGGATAGGGGGTCGATGAACGGCGGGATGATGAAACTCGGCACGTTCCAGAGGGGGAGATACTGGAAACTTGAGAATATACTTGCGTGGTGCTTCTCGACCAGCCGCCGCATGATGTTGCCGATGCTCCCCACGGTCCTGGTAGGGACCGTCTCCAGCTGGACATGACATCGCCAGAGCAGCCTTTTCTGCCTGAGTTCCCGGGCCGTCAGGAACTCAACGAGACCGAGCGGCTGGGGGTCGTGGACCGTCACAACGTCGGAATCGTCCTCAATAAGCCCTTCATTCTGCCGCTGTGTCTCCCAGTAGGTCTCGATCATCGACTGTGAGAACCCATCCCTGCCCTGGAGGAAGTTGTGGAGAGTCTTCGTGACATCGAAGAACGCGGGTCCGGCCTCCATGATGCTCCAGGTCGTCTCGAGGCCGAGCGCGTTGAGGAACGGGACGTACGAGATCAGGATCTCTGCGACGCCCCCTCCATAGCGGGTCGAGTTGATCTCCTGCATCCTGACGCCTGAGAGGCGTCCGGCAAGTTCCTCGATCGCCGAGAATTGCCTTGCGCCCACGATCCGTTGGTACTCCTTGAGGGAGGGGCACCCGGGGAGATCCGTAACGATCATCAGAGTTTCACTGCCGGGTATACGCATCCGGCCGATAAAATGCCTTTCGGTGGGGGGCAGACGGACCCGAGAGGATACCTGCGGGGATGTCTCCTAAAAGAGGTTACCCGCTCCGGATCTGTGCGGCACGGTGAGCGTTGTCGTCGTCTGTGCGAGAAGAGGCATCCCGGGGGAGGGCTCTCTCCAGCGCAGTCTTCAACTCGGCGAGCGAGATGGGCTTCTCCAGGACACCAACGATGTCATCCGCATACTTCGAATACTCCTCGGGCCAGACGTGCTTTGCGGTAAAGAGCAGGACAGGGATATCCTTGAGGTCCTCATTCCGTTTCAGTTCCTCCAGGAACTGCCACCCGTCGATGGGGGACATCATCACGTCGAGGATGATGAGTGCGGGCTTTTCTTTCTTGATAGTCCGCAGGGCATCCCACCCGTTGTGAACCAGAAGCGGTTCACGGTTGATCTTTTTGAGCAGCAGTTCCATTACTTCCAGCGTCGGCAGGTCGTCGTCAACGACCATAATCTTGTTTCCCAAAACTCATACCTCCCTTGGTATTCTGATGGTGAAGGTGCTCCCCTCGCCCACCGCACTTGTCACCGTTATTTCTCCTCCATGCAACTGGACATACTTGCTCGCAATCGAGAGCCCCAGGCCGGTTCTGCCGCCGTTACGGTTCTTTTTTTCGGCGCCCCCGATGTAGAACGGCCCAAAGATCGATTCGATGATATCCGCAGGGATACCGATGCCATTATCGCACACCATGATATAATGGTTCTCATTTGATTCCGCATAACGGATCCATACTTTCTCTGGCGGTTCATTATACTTAACCGCATTTGATACCAGACCCTCCACCGCCAGGTAAAGCCGATCGGGATCTCCCCAGATATGGGCGCCTTCTGGAATTTCGTTGCATATATGAACCTTTATGTCGTATTCGCCGCCGGATATGACAGAATCGACGAGCTGGCGGAGGTATACATCCTGAATGGCCAGGTCGATGTGGTCTATCATAAGCAGACTCAATTCGACAACCCTCTCTACCACCGCCTGCTCCTGGTCGGCGCACTCGAGGCAGGTCTTGAGGAACTTCTCCGTCTCCCCCGTGAGACTGTAATACCCGGGATCCTCGATGATTATCTGGAGATAGCCGATGAGCGGCTGTAGCGGCGTGCGCAGTTCGTGGGACAGGGTGGTGACGAGCCCCTTCCACTGGTCAACCTCCCAGGCCATCTGCCTGCAGGCAAGCCTCTGCCGCCGCATCTCGGTGGTGTCGCGCGCGGACCCTACGACGCCGGCGAGAACGCCGTCCGCCCCGGTATAGGCGGCGATTGTGACGGAGAAGGTATGCCGGGAACCCGCGATCACCAGATCGAGATCGTAACAGGCATTCGTCTGTTCGTCGACCACCTTCCGAACCCATTCCATATGTTGTGCGGCAAGGTCGTCGGGCAGGAGGGCATCCACACCTCGCCCGATAAGATCGTCGGGGGAGATCCCGTGCTCGGAGGCACGCAGCCAGGAGAAGTGGAGGATGCGGCCCGTGGCATCGTGCATGAAGAAGATGTCGTTTGACTGCTGGATGAGTTCCATCAGGCGCCCGTTTGACTGGAAGAGGTTGTTATTCTCGCCCTGGAACCTGCCGATATCCACAACCGTGCACTCAAAGAGGTTCTCGGGGACCAGCGCCCGGCCGGAGAGGAGGACCGCGCGGGGATCGCCGTTGTGCGCACGGAAGGTCATCTCCGCATTCCCGATGTAACTTTCCCGCCTCATCTCCTCGATGAACCAGGCCTTGCCGGCCTCATCCGTCCAGAACTTCTCGGCCGGGAGGCCGATGAGTTCCTGGGGCACGTAACCGAGCATATCGGCACACCGTTTGCTGACGCAGACCAGCCGGAGGGTTTCGGGATCGCAGAGGAACTTTGCGTCGCGGGTATCTTCAATGATCTGCCTGCACCGGGAGGCAGTCAGATGGGAGCCCCGCGAGAAGAGTGTCGTGGCCCCGAAGACCCAGAGGAAGACCATCATGTGCAACCCCGTCATCACCGGGTCTATGGTAAAGCCGAGGGCTGACAGATACGCTCGGATGAGCGCAAACCCGGCGACCAGGAGTGCGGTCACCCAAAGCCCCTGTCGGGGGAACCAGAGAGCGGCAAGGAGTATGGGGATACAGTATATCAGGGAGGAGACGAGGTAAGCGTTGTAATCCGGTGCAGCAGCCGTCAGCATGAGCGATATCGCCGACAACGATACTACCACAATCATTTTGACGATATCCGTCCCGGTAAAGAGGTCTTCCCGGAAATGGCTCAAGAGGCACCGGTTTGAGGACATACAGAATACAGAGAATATCCCGGGAGTTGTATATATACCATTCGAAATCTCGCGACATGAAATAAATAACATTTCCAAAAAAGAAGTATAATCCTTGGAGTTTTGGGCATAAATACAGAATATTTCCCCGGTCCCGAAGAGGGGAGAGTGAGGGGCGTGATAGACCCCGCGCCGCCCCGGAAGAGAGCATATATGAAGATAGTCGTGTAACCCTAGAATATGCGCCCGTTCGTCTTCATCAACATCGCCATGAGCGCTGACGGGAAGATCTCAACGAGAGAACGGCGGCAGGTGAGAATCTCGGGGGATGAAGATTTCTCGCGGGTCGACCGGATTAAGGCGGAGAGCGATGCTATTATGGTCGGCATCGGCACCGTGCTCGCTGATAACCCCTCGCTCACCGTCAAGTCCTCAGAACTCCGGGCCGGGCGGAGAGCGGCTGGAAAGGATGAGAATCCTATCCGCGTCGTGGTGGACAGTAGAGGGAGGATCCCCCTGGATGCGGATGTCCTCCACAAGGGGACCGGGAAACGTATCGTCGCCGTCTCACGCGAGGCGCCCCCCGGAACAGTGGAGGCCCTCCGGCAGCATGCCGCCGTCGTCACCGCCGGCGACAAGACCGTCGATCTTGGGGTCCTGCTCGAGGAGCTGCACCGACAGGGTGTCCGGCGCCTGATGGTCGAGGGGGGTGGAACCCTGATCTGGACGCTTTTTGCGCAGGGGCTCGTGGACGAACTCCAGACGTTCGTCGGAAACATCGTCATCGGCGGGAAGGACGCCCCCACGCCAGCGGATGGCATCGGTTTTCTCCGGGAGGCGGATTTTGCGCGGTTACGCATCATCGATGCCGTTCGGCTCGACGACGGCCTGCTCGTACGATGGAAGGTGGAGAGAGAGTGAGGCGGGAGGACCCCGCCCGGTCACCCTTCCAAACGATGAGAGTGCGGATCTCGAGCCCCGGCCGCTTGCCCGGATGACCGCGCTTCGAACCGGTCAATCAAAAAAAGAATCTAAGGTTACGCAACCTTTACGATCTCATCTTTGATCTTGTAAGAACCTCCCGTGATGAGGGAGACGGTAATCTCAACCCTGTTCTCACCTTGTGCGTTCTTGATGACTACATTGTCGCCCTTGATGGGCTGCATCTTCTCGGTGATGACCTCCCCGGTCGATTTGGTCACGCGAAGATCGATACCGTTCACAAAGTCCTGACCTTTGCCGCCGTTGAAGGTGATGGTGAGGTCGTGCGTAAACCGGGAGGGGTACCCGGGCTCGATCCCGAACACAACCTCCCTTTCCGGCGGCACTGTCTGCGTCGGGCCGGGCGCAAGCGAGACCGCGGTCGTGGGCGCAGGCGTTGCCGTGACCTCCACCGTCTCCCTCGGGGACGGCCCGGCTGGTTCGCCAGAGCCGGTGCAGGCGGCGCAGAGCGAAAATGCGAGCAGAAGCACAATCAGAGCAGGTAGCAACCTGAAGTTCATAAAGCATTCATGCACATCAGGGTATTTCACCCTTTCGTCGCGCTCGCGGCGTATCCGGCATACAGCAATATAAATACCAGGCATCGCTGCTAGACCGCCAGTCCTGAGGAAATCGCACCCAGACCAGAGCAATGGCACGATGAAGGCTGTAAATACCCCGGATGGATTGTCCATCAACACGCAAAATACGCAATATTTATGATTGCGAGAAGGAAACTTCTATCTATACCCTAGAGGTACAAAGAATGAATCTACGAAGACCTAACGCTAACGAAGCAACGGGAACGACCAACCGCTCCCGGGACGTCGTACCCATGTCCGGCATCTGTACCCGGTGCGTGGACGGCTGCAAGGGCGGCTGCGAGATCTGGCTCTCCTCCTTCCGGGGCAGAGAGGTTCTCTATCCCAGCCCGTTCGGCGAGATCACAGCCGGTGCAGACAAGAACTACCCGATCGACTACTCACACCTGAACATCCAGGGCTACGCGCAGGGTGCAAAGGGACTGCCGGAGGGCGTCGAGGCCGGCCCCGATACCGCGGTATTCCCGGACGTCGATACCAGGACCGAGTACGGGTGGGACATCAAAGTACCAATGCGGGTTCCCATCTTCACCGGGGCGCTCGGGTCGACTGAGATCGCCCGGGCGAACTGGGAGCACTTCGCCATCGGAGCCGCCATATCGGGCATCACGCTCGTCTGTGGGGAGAACGTCTGCGGGGTCGACCCGAAACTGGTGCTCGACCACAACGGCAAGGTCAGTAAATCACCCGAGATGGACCGCCGTATTGAGATCTACCGGAAGTTCCAAGACAGGTACGGCGAACTCCTGGTGCAGTTGAATGTGGAGGACACGCGGCTTGGAACCGCGGAGTATGTCTCCTCGAAGCACAACCTGGAGACGATCGAACTGAAATGGGGTCAGGGTGCAAAATGCATCGGCGGTGAGATCAAGGTCAGCAACCTCGACCGGGCGAACCAGCTAAAAGATCGCGGCTATATCGTCCTCCCGGACCCCAGGTCCTCCGAAGTACAGGCAGCCTTCAAGGACGGCGCCATAAGAGAGTTCGAGCGGCACTCCCGCCTGGGCTTCGTCAGCCGGGAAGGGTTCCTTGAGGAGGTCGACCGGCTCCGCGACGTCGGGTTCAAGCGGGTCACCCTCAAGACCGGCGCCTACTCGGCCGTCGAACTTGCAATGGCAATGCGCTATGGTGCCGAAGCAAAGATCGACCTCCTTACCATCGACGGCGCGCCCGGTGGCACGGGGATGAGCCCCTGGCCGATGATGAATGAGTGGGGTATCCCGACCTTCTACATCGAGTCCCTTGCCTACCAGTTCGCCGAGCGGCTGAAAGCCCGGGGCATCCGCGTTCCGGACCTCGCCATCGCCGGCGGGT
This sequence comes from Methanobacteriota archaeon, assembly GCA_016841385.1. Lineage (GTDB taxonomy): Archaea > Halobacteriota > Methanomicrobia > Methanomicrobiales > Methanoculleaceae > Methanoculleus. Next base: position 12,734 of record JAENZF010000013.1, read on the forward strand.
TTGCAGACGAGGCAAACGTCTTCAAGGCGCTCGCCATGGGAAGTCCCTACGTCAGGGCAGTCTGCATGGGCCGCGGCCTCATGATCCCCGGCATGGTCGGGAAGAACATCGAAAAATGGCTCGCAGCCGGCGAACTCCCCAAGACCGTCTCGAAGTACGGCAGCAACGTTGAAGAGATCTTTGTCTGCTACGAGGAACTCAAGGAAAAGTTCCCCGGCCGGATCGACGAGATCCCGCTCGGAGCGCTCGGAATCTACACCTACGCCCAGAGGTTCAGGACCGGACTCCAGCAGATCATGGCCGGGAACCGGAACTTCAACCTCAGTACAGTCACCCGGAGCGACCTGATGGCGCTGACCGAGGAGGCGGAAGCGGTCTCCGGCATCCCATACGTGATGCGGGCCTACCGCGACGCTGCCGAAGCGGTCCTCGACTCGTGAGCACGGAGAGGTACGGGCAGGGGAGGCCCCACCATCCCCGGACCCTCGCTGGTTCCCAAAAGACGGGGCCGGGGAACCAGAAACAACCCGGAACCCTACAGACACCTAAAATCAACAATTTTTAATAATATTTTGTATCCGCGATAATATTTAATGCGAAGAGTGCATCAGGTGTGCCTGATACATCATGCATACGGATACCAGTCCGACGCTCCTCATCACCGGGGGGGCAGGATTCATAGGGTCGCACCTCGCAACGGAATTGCTGCAGCACGGCTATGGGGTTCGCATCCTCGATAACCTGGCGCCACAGGTGCACGGCCCGGATCGGCAACGCCCCGGCCATCTCGACCGGCGGGCGGAGGTCTTCGTCGGGGACATCCGGGATCCGCACCGGCTACGGGAAGCCCTGGAAGGGATCGACGCCGTCATTCACCTGGCGGCGGTCGTCGGGGAGCGATCGAGCATGTACCGGATCGAGAAGTACATGAGCGTCAACACCACCGGGACCGCTGTCCTCCTCGAAGCCTTACTCGACCATCCGGTCGAGCGGCTCATCGTCGCCTCGAGCAGCGCCGTCTACGGGGAAGGCTTATACTGCTCGTACAACGGCACCGTCTACCCGAAGATCCGGCGTTCTCCCGGGCAGACGGTAAAGGGCGACTGGGAACCCCGGAGCCCGGACGGGGAGGTGATCTATCCCCTCCCAACACCGGAGACAAAGGAGGCGTCGCCACTCTCGGTCTACGCCGTCTCCAAGTACGACCAGGAGGAGATGTGCAGGCTGATCGGGGACTCATACGGCATACCGACGACCATTCTCCGGCTCTTTTCCGTCTATGGTCCGCACCAGGGGTATGCCAACCCTTACTCCGGCATGCTGACCGAGTACGTATCCCGCCTGCTCCAGAACCTCCCGGTGCGCCTCTTCGAGGACGGTTACCAGCAGCGCGATTTCGTGAGCGTCCACGATGCGGTGCGCGCCTTCCGCCTGGCTCTTGAGTCACCCGGCGCAGCCGGGGGGACGTTCAACATCGGGAGTGGCCGCCCCTACACGTTCCGGACGATCGCCAATCTTCTTGCGACGATAACCCGGCGGCAGCACCTCTCCCCCGTGGTCACGGGAACCGGCCGGATCGGTGCTATCCGCCACTGCATCGCAGAGATCGGCCGCGCCCGGGAGGTCCTCGGCTACGATCCCGCGGTCACCCTCGAGGCGGGCCTGCTCGATCTGGCCGCCTGGGTCGAGGCGGAGATCGCACAGCGGCAGAAGGTTCCCGCACCTCTCAAGATACCAACGCCGTCACGTCTCCATGTATGAAGGCCGCTGGGGGCCCAACCTTTATTTTTCCCACCGGACGTATCAATAATTATATCATGCGCCTCAGCCTCCGGAACTGGGAAGTAAGGCTCGGGATCATCCTGGTTGCCTTCTCGGTCACCATCTATACCGTGAAATACCTCCTGCTCGGCGACCCCGGGAACACCTACCAGTACATCTTCAACGCTCTCGGGTTTCTGCCGGTAAACGTCCTCCTGGTCACCCTGATCTTAAACGAACTCCTGAGCGTCCGGGCAAAGCGCGAGAGGCTGGAGAAGCTGAACATGGTCATCGGCACCTTCTTCTCGGAGGTCGGCACCGGGCTCCTCACCTTCCTCTCGGACCACGACCCCCGCCTCCCGGAGGTCCGGCAGGACCTCGTCGTGACGGACGCCTGGACGCCGGAGATCTTCTCCGCGGTGCGTGACCGCCTCCGGCACCACCCCTGCGGCGTCGCCGTCGATGCCGCGGACCTGCAGGAACTCTGCCGGTACCTCAAAGAGCAGCGGGGCTTCCACCTTCGCCTGCTCGAGAACCCCGCCCTCATGGAGCACGAAGCGTTCACCGACCTCCTCAGGGCGGTCTTCCACCTTACCGAGGAACTCGAGCGGCGGGGGGACTTTGCCGGGCTCCCGGAGAGCGACATCAAGCACCTCGCCGGGGACATTGCGAGGGTTTACAGCCTGCTCGTCGGGCAGTGGCTCGGCTACATGGAGTACCTCCAGAAGAACTACCCCTACCTCTTCTCGCTTGCGATGCGCAGCAACCCCTTCGACGAGACGGCGTCGCCGGTGGTGAGGTGAACGACGCTCTGAAGAACTACTGTCCGGAGGACAGGAGTTCGAAGGAGCGGAGTTCGAGAAAACGCGAAGCGTTTTCTCCTGCTCCGGACTCGAAACCCTTCGGGTTTCTTAAGCTCCGGACGTTGTCCATCGCACCCTACGGACAGTCGCGTAACGAACCGTCGCACGCCACAACCTATATACCCGCAGGCAGGCTACGACACGCCTGATTACTATGGGCGAATACTCCATACTGATCGGCGGAAAAGCCGGTGAGGGCATCAACACGGCAGGCCTCTCCATCGCCGGCCTCTTCTCCCGCCTCGGCTACCGCACCTACATGTACTTCGACTACCCCTCGCTCATCCGGGGCGGGCACAACTTCGCGATCATCCGGGCCTCGGAGAGAACAATCGGGGCGCACCGTACCCCCGTCGACGTTCTCCTCGCCTTCGACCAGAACAGCATCGACAACCACCGGGAGCGGGTCCACGACGGCACGACCGTCATCTACGACGCCTCACAGGTGGTGCGGGCGGAAGGGTACGGCCTCCCGCTCGACCAGATCATCGAAGAAGAGAAAGCGCCCCCGATCACCGGGAACTCCGCGATGCTCGGGGCGCTTGCCCGGGTGGCGGGTATCGGACGGGAGGTCCTCGAGGACGTCCTCCGCGCAACCGTCCCCGCAAAGCACCTGGAGGCAAACCTCCGGGTCGCCGGGCGGGGCTACGACGCCGCGGGAGACGTCTTCACCGTCGAGCCGCTCGGGGTCCCGGCGCTCCCGGTCCTGACGGGGAACGAGGTCACGGGGCTCGGGCTCGTCCACGGCGGGCTCGACTCCTACGTCGCCTACCCGATGACCCCGACATCAAACCTCCTCCATTTTCTCGCCGCGCACGCACAAGACCTCGCTATCAAGGTCCTCCATCCGGAGAACGAGATCGGCGTCATCCTGATGGCCCTCGGTCTCGCCTATGCCGGCGAAAAGGCGGCGGTCGGCACGGCGGGCGGCGGATTCTGCCTGATGACCGAAGGGCTCTCCCTCGCGGGGATGTCGGAGATTCCGGTGACGATCGTGGTGGGGCAACGGCCGGGCCCGAGCACCGGCATGCCGACCTACACCACCCAGGGCGACCTCCACTTTGTCCTGAACGCAGGCCAGGGAGAGTTCCCGCGGTTCGTCGTCGCCCCGGGCGACCTCGAGGAGGCCTACGCCTGGTCGGCGACCGCCCTGATGCTCTCCTGGAAGTACCAGGTGCCCTCGATCATCCTCACCGATAAGACGCTCGCGGAAGGAGCGTACTCCTTCGATATCGGGGCCGTCAGAGCGCCACCGGACAGGGAACCGGCACTCTGGGACGGGACCGGGGAATACCGGCGGTATGCCCGGACAGAGGACGGGGTATCGCCGCTCGCCTTCCCGGGGAGGAAGGGTGCCGTCGTCAAAGTGAACAGTTACGCTCACGACGAAGCCGGAATCACCACGGAAGAGGCGGAGGATGTCACGGCGCTGCAGGAGAAGATGCTCCGGAAGGGGGAGAGCCTGAAAGCAGAGCTCGCGACCTATCCTGTGGTGAAGGTCTACGGCCCTCGCAACACCGCCAAGACGATCGTATGCTGGGGGTCGGAGAAGTCGGCGTGCATCGAGGCCGCCGAGAAGTTCGGGGCGCGGGTCGTCCAGCCGCTCGTTCTTGCGCCGTTCCCCGTGCGTGCGTGGAAGGAGGCGATGATCGGGGCGGGGAGGGTCGCGTGCATCGAGAACAACGTCACCGGACAACTCGCCCGCCTCCTCAGGCAGCAGGGCTTCGACCCCGGCCGCCCGGTCCTGAAGTACGACGGGCGGCCGTTTGCGGTCGATGAACTGGAGGCGAGGCTTGAGGAGGTCTTCGCATGACCCCGGAACAGTCTGCCGGACGAACGGCTGGCGGGCTCATCAGCCCGGCACAGAACACCTGGTGCCCCGGGTGCGGCAACTTCTCGATCCAGCACATGATGAAGTCGGCCATCGCCGAACTCTCGGAGGAGGAGGGGATACCGCTGGAGAACTTCGTCCTCCTCGGCGGCATCGGGTGCCACGGGAAGCTGGTCGATTACTTGAACGTCAACAGTTTCTACGGCATCCACGGCCGGTCGATCCCGGCGGCCACCGGGATGCGCCTCGCAAACCCGGACCTCCGGGTGATCTGCCACGTCGGGGACGGGGACATCTACGCCGAGGGGCTCGACCACCTCATCTTCGCGGCCAAACGGAACAGCGATATCACGGTCATCGTCCACGATAACCGGGTCTACGGGCTGACGACAGGGCAGTACACCCCGACGTCGCCCACCGGCTTTAAGGGCCGCTCCACCCCCGGCGGGGTAACGGAGCACCCCTTAAACCCTCTCGAGGTGATGCTCGCCGCCGGGGCCACCCACATCGCGCGGGGCTACACAAAGAAGATCCGGCAACTCAAGGACCTCTTCAAGGAAGCGATCATGCACCGGGGGTTCTCGTTCGTCGACGTCCTCCAGATCTGTGCGACCTACTTCAACCTGACCGACTACTATAACGAGCACGCCTACGAGATGCGGGAGGGCGAGGTCGAGACCGGCAGATTCGAGAGCGCCCTTGGAAAGATCCGGGAGTGGGACTACGACCGGGAAGCGCCGATCCCGCTCGGGACGTTCTACTCGGTCGAAAAGCCGGTCTACGAGGAGGGGTTCCAGGCGCTCACCGCCGGGAAGCCGGACCGGCGAGCGCTGGTCCGGAAGGTGCTCGAGGAGCGGCAGTGAACTGCGGCGGCGCGGACGCCGGGGGTGCCTTCACGGCGCCGTCATCTGGCGATGCTTGCGGAGATACTCCCGGACTGCCACCGACTCGAGGCCCCCCCGGTCCAGCTGCCGGACGACCTCGTTGATCGCCTCCACCTGGAGCAGAATCTTATCACGGGCGTCACCGTCCACAAACTCGGCATATGCGGCAATCACCTGAAGGGGGTTGCGGATCCGGTCGTTAAGAGTCGCGAGCTGCTCGATATTCCCTTCAAGCTGCTGCAGCACCTCCTTCTGCAGGCAGGAGGCCGGGGGGGCCGCCATCGTGATGACGGCCACGCTTCCCATAGCCTTCCCTCCGTCCGGCGATATGGATACGACAGCCAGGATCGCCTCAAACTCCGCACCGGCTTTCGTCCTGAACCGGGCCGGCCGGCCGGGCAGGAACTTTCCTTCGGGGAGGCGGCCCCGCTCCCGGCCTTCGCCGACCAGGAAGAGGCGGCTCATGGCGGTCCCAAGAACCTCATTCTCCCGGTAGCCGAAGATCTCCTCCGCACCGCGATTCCAGGTGACGATCGTCCCGTCGCTGTGCATCCCGATGACCGCATCGCGGACCCCGAGACCGACAGCGCTGAGGGCGGACTGCACCCCCGGCGTCAGGGTCGCTTCAGGAGAACCGAGGGATCCGGCGCGGCGCCCCGCATCCCGGGTCATGATGACCTCCGGGGCGGGATCGCCGGCTCGCCCGAATGCCCGGCCCGTGCCCGGCGCGGTCCTCCCTCGATTGAGGCGACCAGGAGAACGGCATGTGTCTTCATCATGCCACCTCCTCACCGGCACCGTCGGAGACGGTGATCTCCACGACCGTTCCGGGCTCCCCCTGCCGAAAGGCGACGGTCCCATCGAGCTGTTCCACGAGGATCCGGACGAGCTGCAGCCCCAGGGTCGCTGGCAGCCGGGTGACGACGTCCGGGGGTCTGCCGACACCGTCGTCCCGGTACTCGACGGTAAGCTGGCGATCCGGCAACCGGGCGATCCGGATCGCGATCACTCCTTCGTGCCTGCCGGCAAACCCGTGCTTGAGGGAGTTGGAGACGAGCTCGTTGAGGATGAGGCCGAGCGGGATCGCCGCATCGACGGGGAGGATAATCGTCTCTGCCGTCTCGACGGCGACGGAGACGTGCGCCGGCAGGGCGTAGGACCGGATCAGGTCGTTTGCAAGCCTGCGTGTGTAGGCGCCGATATCAACGGCGACGATCGACTCTGACCGGTAGAGGCTCTCATAGACGAGCGCGAGCGACTTCACCCGGTTCTCGCTCTCCCGGATGCATTCACGGGTCTCGGCGTTCTCTATCAGGCGGCCCTGCAGGGAGAGGAGGCTTGAGATCACCTGCAGATTGTTCTTCACCCGGTGGTGGACCTCCTTTAAGAGAGCCGTCTTCTCCTCAAACAACGCCTGCAGACGGCGTTCGTACGCTGTCCGTTCCTCGAAGAGTCGGGCGTTTACAATGGCAAGCGCGGCCTGGTCCGCGATCCCGTTCAGGAGTGCGAGATCTTCCAAGGAGAAACTACGCGGGGCATCAAACGTCATCACGTTCAGGGCCCCGATCAGGGTCTGTTTGTGGAAGATCGCCGCGGACGCAAGCGTCCGCGGAGGCTTTTCCGGGGCTCTCTTCCTGAAGATCTTATTCATCCGGGGTACCAGGTCAGGGATAGCAAAGACCGGCCCCTGCCTCCCTACCTCACGCTCGTAGATCGTCCGCGGGATGAACGGCAGGGACTCCCGCGCCTCCTCAGGCACCCCGAACGACCGGGCCGGCACAAGCAGGTCCCGGTGGTGCTCGTAGAGGAAGATGACCACTGCCGGAACCCGGAGCACCCGGGCAGTCTCTTCGCAGAGCGCATCGAGCATGGCATCCAGCTCGACGTTCCCGTTCAGCCGTGCCGCGATCCGCAGCAGAGCGCTGGTCCGCTGCATCTCCTCGTGAAGCATCTGCTCCCGTGTCTTCTGCGCAGTGATGTCGTGGCCGATCACCTGATACCCGCAGACGGCGCCCCCGTTGTCGAAGATCGCCCGCCATACACTGAGGTACCAGCGTTCATCGCCGTCCGCTCCGGGGAACCTGAACTCATGGGTGACGATGGGGTTGGTCGTGCGGGGCAGGTCACCCGGAACGGACAGGTTCTCTGCGATTCCGGGCGGGAGGACGTCCTGCACGGGCATTCCAATCACCCCGCCGCGCTCCCGGGAACAGAGGGCGCAGAAGAGGTCGTTCGCGTAGGTGATCGTCCCGTCCGGCGAGAGCCTGCAGAGAGGGTCGGTCAGGTCTTCGACAATGGTGCGGTAGCAGGTTTCGGCGGTATGCAGCGCTTCGCACGAACGGGAGTCCCTCACGACCGAACCGAGGATACCGGCAGCTGCCTTCAGGGCACTGATCTCGGATCGGCGCCATCGCCGTCGTCCCGTGTATCCCCGGAACTCCAGGACACCCCGGAGTTTCGACCCGCAGAAGACGGGGACCATCAGGACCGGCCCGGAGGATGCCGGAAGACTGCCGTGGATCGCCAGGCCCGCCGCGAGCCGCTCCGCCCACCCGGGAGGGAGATCCCGGCAGGAGATACATCGCCCTTCCTCTTTCGGGCTGCCGACGGGCTCGTCAGCCCATTCACACTGAATACGCAGGCAGACCTCCCCGGTGCCCGGCTTGCGTGCGACGCCAGCGAGGCAGACCCGGCTCACCCCGGTCGCCCTCCCCGGCCGCCGGAGGAAGGCGTGAATCCGTGCGTCTCCTGCGACGCTCCCGGAAAAGATTGCCGCCGTATCACCGAGGATCTCCATATACAACTGGAGGATGCCGGCGGTTCGTCTTCGGCCGGTCCCGCGGGGTGGAAACCCGTCCGGCGCCCGCTGCCGACCACCCCTGCCGACCTCGTCCCCGGAATCCCCTGCGGTCTCGCAGGCAAGAGAGGCGTCCAGCTCCAACGGGACAGACACCGTTTTCCCCCTATCAGGCATCCCTGCCTTTAACCCGGTCCCGGAGGATCTTCCGGATATCAACGATCATGGAAGGGATCTCTGAAAACCCGTTCCCGCAGAGGCCTGCAGGGATCATGCCGGGGCTAACGTCTCCACTAACGGCATGTTCCAGCAGGCGCATCCGATTCGCGCGTGTTCCGTATTCTTTACCGGCATTGAGGATACCGTTATCAGATGGTTCCGGTGTGCTCTCCAAGCAGATCATTCCTTTTTCATCAGTTCTTTCCCGGAGGCGACGTGTCCGCTGACAGGCGGAATGGGTCCATGCGGGCCAGAAAGGTTTTGGATGGCAACGAAACCGGGAGGTGTCTTTGGCGTGGATGGTGTATCCGGCTGTACGCTGCCGTCGGTGGATGCGGTTGGCGGTGTAAACCTCCTGGCCTGTTCTCCCAGGATGTCGGGGAGATCCACTCTGGTGAATCTGCCCGCACATATGCATGCTTATGTGCATGCATATTATTGCAGATATGCTTGGTATGACATATATTGATTGCGAACCGATACTCCTTCGAAATGGATCGAATAGGAAAAAAAATCAAGAAAAAAGGCCGTTTTTAGTGTGGGGGCGCTGTAAATTCCGTCATTATCCCAACCACATGGCACGGATAACCTCTATGTTGACAAAGAAGGTATAGAGGAGTAGGAACCTGCATGTCTGACGAGATTTCAGAGCTCGATGAGATCAAGACACTCCTTCGCCGGGAGCCCCGGGGGCTCAGTATTCTCGAGATCTCCCGGGAACTCAGGATCGGGAGGAATGTGACGACGAAATACCTGAGCATGCTCCATGCCGCAGGCCAGGTTGAGGTGCGCAGGGTTGCGGCGGCGAAACTCTACACCCTTGCGCACCGGGTACCGGTCTCCGCGCTCCTCGGGCTGACCTCGGACCTGATCGTCGTCCTCGACCGGAACCTGCGCGTCGTGCTCGCCAACGACGCGTTCCGGGCCGTGCTCTGTCCCCGTAAGGCTGATATCACCGGCCGTTCGTTTGAGACGTTCTTCCCGGATCGTCCTCTCCCCCCGGAGGTCATAGAGATGACCCGGACCGCGCTCCGGGGGGAGGAGGGCAGGTCCGAGGTTCCCTGGGAGACCGGCGGACGCGCGGTGCAGTTCCGCGCGAAGTTCGTGCCGGTGGTCTTCGAGGACGGGTCACCGGGCGTGACCGTCATCTTAGAAGACGTCACCCGCGAGGTCGAAGCGGCGCGGGATCTCGAGAGGGCCCTGGAAGAGAAGGAAGCACTGATCCATGCTATCCACTACCGAATGCGCAACGCCCTCCAGGTGGTCTCAAGCATCATGCACCTGCAGACGTCCCGGCTTACCGACCCCGCCGCCAAAAGAGCGATCCAGGTGACGGAGCAGCAGATCCTCTCGCTCGCCCTCGCCCACGAGGACCTCTACCTGTCACAGAACTCCGACCGGGTCAGGATGGGGGAGTACCTGACCCGCCTTGTCGGCACCATCATCGGCACCTACGGCATGTCGCCGGGAAAGATTGCCTGGGAGGTGCGTGCCCCGGGAATCGAGATGCCTCTCGAACTCGCCCAGTTCACCGGATTCATCCTCGTCGAACTGATCGCCAACGTCATCCGGCACGCCTTCCCGGACGGGATGACCGGGACGATAGAGGTGGCGGTCGACCGCGACCGGGCGGGCACATACACCGTCACCGTCCGGGATACCGGCGTAGGAATTCCGGAGGGGACGGAGGTAACCGCAGGCACCACCCCCGGCCTCCCCGCCGTCCGGCTCCTCGTCGAGCAGTACCTGCAGGGGCGGGTCGCAGTCGGACGGGACGGCGGCACGACGGTGACAATCACTTTCAGGGGAGAGGAACTGCCCGTACCTCTCCCGGAAGTTACACAGACCGGAGGGCACACCTGATCGCGCAGATGAGGTCTCCGGTGGTGAACGGTTTCAAGACGTATCCAACGGGAGACGTTGCCATTGCCCGGCCCCTCACCGATGGGTCCGAATGGGCGGTGACGTAGACGACAGGGATACCGAAGCGATCACGGATGACCTCCGCCGCCTCGATGCCGTCCATGTCGCCTTTGAGGGTGATGTCCATGAAGACCAGGTGCGGCCGCATCTGCTCCGCCTGGCGGATCGCATCTGCTCCCGTCGCCGCCACTGCGACATCCGCGTAGCCGAGCTCCCCGAGCCGGGTCACGATGTCGAATGCGATGATGCCGTCGTCCTCGACGACAAGAAGCCGTATCTCTCCATTATTTGTTCCAATCACGTCGCGCACCTGCCTTCTGACCCTGCCGGGTCACCAGACCCGGGTCCGGTGCATAAGCAGAAGATCTCAGTTGTAGTGGTATTGTACAAAGGGTATTTACGGTTTTTCGGTCGCCCTCCGGGACGTGCCGGTAGAAGGTGCAGGCGCCGGACCGGGGTTCCGCACTCCCGGCCGAGACATTCATATCCCACCCGGCCCACAGGGGCCCGGGACGGGCCGGGTGCCCGGACCACGAGGTGAGATGAGATGAGACGACTGGAAGGAAAGAACGTCCTCGTTACCGGCGGCTCGACCGGCATCGGCCGGGCGATGGCGATCCGGTTCGCGGACGAAGGCGCGAACGTCGCCATAAACTATCATTCAAGCGAGAGGGAAGCGGAGATCACGCTTGAGGAGGCCCGGAAGACCTGCAGCATCATCCGCGGGAAGGGGTGCGGGGAGATGCTGGTCCAGGGGGATGTCGCGAGCGAAGAGGACGTCAAACGCATCTTCGCGGAGGTCCTCAAGGCGTGGGGGCGGCTCGATATCCTGATCAACAACGCAGGCATCCAGACCGAAAGCCCGACCCACGAGATGGCTGCCAACGCCTACGACCGGGTCCTCGCGGTGAACCTCCGGGGCGCGTTCCTCTGCGCCCGGGAGGCGGTGCGGCACTTTCTCGATCGCGGGGGCGGCGGGGTCATCCTCAACAACACCTCCATCCACGAGACCATCCCGAAACCGCACTACGCCCCCTACGCAGCGAGCAAGGCGGGACTCGGGGCCCTCGGGAGGACGCTGGCGCTTGAGTATGCAGGGCAGGGGATCCGGGTCAACACGGTCGCCCCCGGCACGATTAGAACCCCGCTAAACCGGGAGTGGATGGAAGACCCCGAGAAGAAAGCAGAGGCAGAGGGGCACATCCCGATGGGCCGCGCCGGCGAGCCCGAGGAGATTGCCGCGGCCTTCGCCTTCCTCGCATCCGATGAGGCCGCCTACATCACCGGGCAGACGCTCTAC
>JAENZF010000235.1 GCA_016841385.1 Methanobacteriota archaeon
GAGCTGGGGGAGAAGATTCTCGCGGCGCTTGATCTGCACCTTGTCCGGGCATCGGACTGCCGGACGGCGGCGGCAGCGTACGACTGGGGGCAGATTGTTGAAGCGCTTGAGAAGGTTTATCAAAATATCTAACCAACTCTGACATTAGATTTACGCCTTTTAGTTTTTAAGGGCCTATTCGGGGAGCAGATTGCATGTCATGGAAGGATCGTAACGTTCTGATTACGGGGATCAGCGGGTTTGCAGGGTCGTACCTGGCCCGGTATTTGATCGATGAGGGTGCGCACATCTATGGACTTGTCCGGAGGCGGGCGGACGGTGCCATTCCTCAGAACATTGCCTGGAAGAAGATCGAGAACGGCATCACCTTTCTTGAAGGAAACCTGGAGGACATCTCCGGACTGGCCACGGCGCTCGATATCGCGCAGCCGGACACCATCTTCCACCTTGCCGCACAATCTTTTGTCCCCCGGTCGTTCACGCACCCGATAGAGACCGCCCAGATGAATTCCATCGGCACGAACAACCTCCTTGAGGCGGTGCGCCGGAAGGACTGCGACCCGAGGATCGTCTTTGCAGGGTCGTCCGAGGAGTACGGGCTGGTCTTCAGCTCCGAGGAGCAGTACGAGCGGGCGAAGGCGAAGTACGGAACAATCTATCCCGAGCCGGTCTCGATCCCGGAGGTGCCCATCAGGGAGACGAACCCCCTCCGTCCCATGTCGCCGTACGCCGTGAGCAAGGTCTGCGGCGACCACCTGATGCGCAACTACTTCTACACCTACGGCACGAAGGCGATCGTCTCCCGGGCCTTCAACCACGAAGGGGCCGGACGCGGGAGCATGTTCGTCACCTCGGTCGCGACGAACCAGGTCGCGAAGTATGCGGCGGGAGATATCGACCACATCACCATCGGGAACGTCAACGCATTCCGCGACTGGTCGCACGTCATGGACACCATCCACGGCTACTGCCTGATCGCCGAGAAAGGTCACCCCGGCGACGTCTACAACCAGGGTTCGATGCGGACGACCTCCGTCCTCTCTTACATCCTCCTCTCCCTCGAGAACGCCGGGATGCCGGTCGACCGGATCGAGAGCATCAAAGGCGGCAAGATCGTCGAGGCGCCGACCGAGAAGGACACGTCCGCCGCCTTCGGCGTGCCGTTCGAGAAGACGAAGGTCGACCGGATGCTGCTTGAGGGGGCGATCGAGTTCGCCGCCGGCGACCAGGGTATCATCGCCGGATCGGGCGACAAAAAGATCCCGATCCTCTTTGACCCCGAGCGGTTCCGGCCCGCCGAGGTCCCGATCCTGTTTGCGGACACGACAAAGATCCGGCGCCTCGGGTTCTCGTCCACCTACAGCGTCGAAGACATCATCCGGGATCAGCTCAACTTCTACATGGACGAGAAGAAGCGGGTATGAAAATCGCGATCTTCCACGACTACTTCGGGGCGATCGGGGGCGGCGAGCGCGTCGTCCTCGCCCTCGCGAAGATCCTGGACGCCGACGTCATCACGACCGATACGGATGCGGCCGCAAAACTGGACAACGGGGTCCGGGTCACGAGTCTTGGAAGCACGGTCAAACTCCCGCCCTTCAAGCAGATCTCCGCCACCCGGAAGTTCGCTTCCGCGGACTTCTCGGACGACTACGATTTCTTCATCTTCACCGGGAACTGGAGCCACCACGCCGCCCGGCGCCATCATCCGAACCTCTGGTACTGTTATACGCCGGTGCGGGCGTTCTACGACCTCTACGGGACGTTTTTGTCGCGGCAAGGGTTCATGACGCGGCAGGCTTTCCGGGCATGGGTGGCTTTTTCCCGGCAGCTGGACCAGCGTTCGGTGAACCGGGTCGACCGGGTCGTAACGATATCGGAAAACGTCCGGCAGCGGATCCGCACCTACTACGGCCGCGATGCGGAGATCATCTACCCTCCCGTCGACGTGTCGCGTTACTGCTGCAAGGAGTACGGGGACTTCTGGCTCTCGGTGAACCGCCTCTACCCTGAGAAACGGATCGAACTGCAGATCGAAGCCTTCCGGTCGATGCCGGACGAGCGCCTGGTCATCGTCGGCGGGTATGCCGCCGGGGACCACGCGGGCCGTTATGCCGCCCGGCTCATGGAAGACCTCCCGGAGAACGTCGAGGTC
>JAENZF010000014.1 GCA_016841385.1 Methanobacteriota archaeon
GCCTGAAACGGGGTTCATGTCCCGTGGGCCGTCGACCGAAACTCCCGGAGAAGCTTTGATAACCCTTCGAACACCACGATGAATTACTATGTCCCGTTGCTTTTCTCTGTTCTCCGGAGAGCTCCGGACGGGACCGGTCGTTACAACCGCACCTACAGAACGCATGCATAACCCGGGCACGCCGCAGGGGTATGGATCCCCCTGCACGGTCTTCCAGCGATGCCGCGAGAAGACCATCCCGGAGGACCCCGCCGCCGGTTGTGGCGTACGACGAAACGGCAAGTGAAGAGCGGGCCGTCTGCAGAGAGGAGATCGGGCATGAGAGACGGAGAAACGGACAATTCACAGGAAGAAGAGAACGGACGTGAGGAGACTTCCACGGTCCCGGCCCCCGAGGCTCCCCGCGCCATCGTCGGGATAGGAGCATCCGCAGGAGGACTTGAGGCGCTCGAACAGTTCTTCACGCATATGCCGGCGGATACAGGGATGGCATTCGTGCTGGTCACGCACATGGACCCAAACCAGAAAGGCATGCTCCCGGAACTCATCCAGCGGGTGACGGCGATGCCGGTGACGTGGGCCGAGGACGGCACGGCGGTCAGGCCGAACGCCGTCTACGTCAAACCGGCGAACGCCGACCTCGCCATCCTGCACGGCGCCCTCAACCTCCTGGAACCGGTGGCGACACGGGTGAGCCGGACGCCCATCGACCTCTTCTTCCGCTATCTCGCCGACGACCAGAACGGCAAAGCAGTCGGCATCGTTCTCTCCGGGATGGGTCACGACGGAACCCAGGGCATCCGGGCAATCAAAGAGCGGTCGGGGACAGTGCTGGTACAGGAACCCTCCTCCGCACCGTACAGCAGTATGCCGGAGAACGCCATCGCCACCGGGCTTGCCGACTGCGTCGCTCCGGTGGCCGAGCTTGGGCACCTGCTCGTGACCTACATCCGCTCCGCAGATACCATCGCCCGGGAACCGGCAGTCCCGACGAGAACGCTGGTAGACGGGCTGAAGAAGGTCTTTATCCTCATCCGAACCCGGACCGGCCAGGACTTCTCGATGTACAAGCAGAGCACGATCCGGCGCCGTGTCGAACGCCGGATGGGACTGCACCAGCTGACCCGGATCGCGGATTACGTCCGCTACCTCCAGGAGAACCCGCAGGAGATTAACATCCTGGCAAAGGAACTGCTCATCGGCGTGACCCGGTTCTTCCGCGACCCCGAAGCCTGGCAGGCCTTAGAGGAGAAGGCGATCCGCGATCTCGTCCGCAGCGCGCCGGAGGGGAGCATGATCCGGGTCTGGGTGGCGGGGTGCTCCACCGGCGAGGAGGCCTACACCATGGCGATCGTGCTCCGGGAGTGCCTGGACAACCTGGACCGTTACGGAGAGATCCGCTACCAGATCTTCGCAACCGACCTTGACCCGGGGGCTATCGAGATTGCCCGGCACGGCCGGTACGTCGCCTCCATCGCAGCAGATGTCTCTTCGGAACGCCTGGAACGCTACTTCGTCAAAGAGGACGAGCACTACCGGATCCGCCAGGAGATCCGTGAGAGCATCGTCTTCGCCCAGCAGAACGTTATCACAGCTCCCCCGTTCATCCACCTCGACATACTCTGCTGCCGGAACCTGCTCATCTACCTCTCCGGGGAGCTGCAGGAGCAGCTCATCCCCGTCTTCCACTACGCGCTCAAACCCGGCGGGGTGCTCTTCCTCGGAACGGCAGAGACGATCGGCGGCTACGGCGAGCTCTTCAAGACCGTCGACGGCAGGCAGAAGATCTTCCGGCGCCGGGAGACGTCCACCCCCGCCATCGACCGGATAAATATCCCCGTCGTCTTCACCCCGCAACCGGCCGGTACCGCCGGCACCCGCGAGAGGCGCCCCACCCCTGTCGACGAACTCGCACCACGGGCGCTGCTCGAGCGGTTTGTCCCCCCTGCGGTGATCGTCAACGAGAACGGGGACATCCTGTACATCCACGGCAAGACAGGGAAGTACCTGGAGCCCTCCCCGGGCAGGGCGAACCTGAACATCCATGCAATGGTCCGGGAAGGACTCAGTTACCCGTTGATTGCGGCTCTCCGCTCCGCACGGCAGGAGAAGAAAGAAGCCGTAACGGAGCCCGTATCCGTGAAGACCAACGGCGATTATCAGAAGATCCGCCTGACCGTGGCACCAATCAAACGGTCTTCCGGAGCGGAAGACCTCTTCCTGATCGCCTTTGAGGATGTCGAGGAGACGGAGACGAAGCAGGCCCGCGAGGCGTCGGAGGGGGTGCGGGACGATGCCCGGTGCGCCGAACTCGAGCGTGACCTCGCCGAAACCAGAGCACAACTCCAGAGCACCATCGAAGAGATGCAGGCCTCGCAGGAGGAGGAGAAATCGATGAACGAGGAACTCCAGTCGATGAACGAAGAGCTCCAGTCGACGAACGAGGAGATGACCACCTCCAAGGAAGAGCTCCAGTCGCTCAACGAGGAGCTTCTCACGGTGAACACCGAACTCCAGGTCAAGATCGACGAGCTCTCCATGACGACCGACGACCTGCAGAACCTCCTCCGGGGCACCGGGATACCCATGCTCTTCCTGGACGGCAATCTCCGGGTGCGCCGGTTCACCAGAGCCGCCACGGAGATCGTCAGCCTGCGATCGACCGACCTCGACCGGCCGGTCACCGATCTCGTCGTCAGCCTCCGGGACGAGCCGCTCGTCGAGGATGTCAGGGAGGTGCTCGATACCCTGCTGCCCCTGGAGAAGCAGGTGCAGACGATAGACGGGCGGTGGTTCCAGATGCGGATCCTGCCCTACCGGACGGCGAGCAACCAGATCGACGGGGTGGTCGTCACGTTCGTCGAGATCACCCGGATCAAAGACCTCGAGCAGTCGCTCCGAAACACCCGCACCTATGCGGAGAACATCATCGAGACGATCCGGGAGCCGCTTGTCGTCCTCGACGCCGATCTCCGGGTCGTCTCAGCGAACCGGTCGTTCTACCAGACGTTCCGGGTCACGCCCGGCGAGACCGAAGGGGCACTCCTCTACACGCTCGGGAGCGGGCAGTGGGATATCCCCGACCTGCGTCGGCTGCTCGAGGATATCCTCCCGGAGAAGATGCAGTTTGAAGGGTTCGAGGTGAAGCACGACTTCCCGGAGATAGGGCAGAAGAAGATGCTCCTCAACGCACGGCGGATCGTTTCCGGGACAGGACCCGACCTGATCCTGCTCGCCGTCGAGGACGTCACCGATCGTTTGAAACCAGAGATCTGTCAGACCCGCGGGGAGACCGCCCCGGAATAACGGTAACGATATCATGCAGAACCCTGACCCGGACCCGGACCTCCGACGGCGCGCCGAGGATGAAGCACGGAAGAAAGGGCACGCCGCGCACCTTCCGGAGCAGGACTTGCGGAGACTCTGTCACGAGCTCGAGGTGCACCAGGTCGAGCTCGAGATCCAGAACGAGGCGCTGCGGGAGCTGCAGCACGACCTGCAGATCTCCGAAGAGAAGTATCGCGACCTCTATGACTTCGCCCCCATCGGCTACACCACCCTGGATGCGGACGGCCGGATCCATGAAGCAAACCTGATGGCCGCTTCACTGCTCGGGGAGCCCCGGGCGTCCCTCATGAACCAGCGGTTCCAGTACTTCCTGGAACGGGAGAGCATTCGGGACTTCATCGCATTCCGTGACCGGGTGCTCGCGGCCGATGGGAAAGAGACCGTCGTGGTGCGGCTCAGGGCGACGCGGGAACACGAGTCCGTCTGGGTCCTCGTAGAGGGGAAGGTCGACGAGGGGCAGACGTTCCGGGCCGCCCTGATCGACATTACCGGACGAAAACAGGTGGAAGAAGCGCTTATGCGCCGTACCGACGACCTTGTCGGGAAGAGCGCGGAGGTCGAAGCGGCACGAAACGAGGCGCATCTGTACCTCGACATCATGACCCACGACGTCCGGAACGCGAACAACGTCTCGGGCATGTACGCCGACCTCCTGATCGACCTGGCGAAAGGAGACCTGAAGACGTACGCAGAGAAGCTGCATGAGAGCATCGAGCGGAGCAGCGAGATCCTCAAGAATGTGGCAACCATCCGGCGGACTCAGCAGGAAACCGTCTGCCTGGTGCCGGTGAACCTCGATGCGGTCATCCGGACCGAGATCGGCACCTTCCCCGGGGCATCGATCCAGTACCAGGGCTCTCCGGTCGAGATTATGGCGGACAGTCTCCTTTCGATCGTCTTTAACAACCTCATCGGCAACGCCGTCAAGTTCGGTGTTCCCGGTGCCGGGATCACCGTACGGGTCGCGGAGCGGGACGGCGAGGTGCTGGTCTCGGTCGAGGATACCGGCCCGGGCATTCCCGACGAGGTGAAGGAGAAACTCTTCACCCGGTTCGAACGAGGCAAAGCGCACGGTAAAGGAGAAGGCCTCGGGCTCTTCATCGTCCGGAAACTCGTCGAGCGCTACGGCGGGAAGATCCGGATCGAGGACCGGGTGCCGGGCAGGCAGGAGGAGGGGGTTGCGTTCCGGTTCACGCTGAAGAAGGCGTGATCAGGTTCAGCGGTTTCTAACAATCCGCGATCACCGGGGGAGCGAGGGCGGCGCCCCCCGGGAGAAGAGCACCCCGGCCGGCTACTTGACGATCATCACCGGGCAGTCGGCACCCTGGGCGACCTTCTGGCTGACACTGCCCATCACCACTCCCTGGATGGCGCCGAGCCCCCGGCAAGGGCGAGGATCTCCGCCACGGGGTCGCCGAGCGCAACCTTCAGCGTATAGGGGAGCCCCGCCTCCTCGAACCGGTCGAGCGTGTCCTTCACCGCCTGCTGTGCGTCCTCCTCAAGAAGGGCACGGACGTCGAAGTTCGCCCTGACCATCCGCGACTGCGACGTGACGACGTGCATCACGACGACCGGGTCATCGCCGGGGTCATCCTCGCCGCCCTGATCTTCGCGTGGAAGCTCTTGGTCATCTCGGCGTCGAGCACGTTCCGGCCAGACGGGGTCAAGGTCTACACGGTGAAAGGCCAGCTCTTCTTCGGTACGATGAGCGCCTTCATCGGCCTCTTCGACTACGCCGGCGACCCGGAGCGGGTGCGGATCGACTTTACACACTCCAACGTCTGGGACCAGTCAGCCGTGGAGGCGATCGCACGGGTCGTCCACCGCTACCAGCAGCAGGGCAAATCGGTGTACGTCATTGGCTTAAACCCGGAGAGCCAGGAGACGCTCGACCGGGGGTTCTCGTAAGGTCCCCGGAGAGCCTCTGCCCCTCACGCGTCGAGAGCCTGCCAGGCGCCGGGGCCGCTCTGGCCCGGACAGCCGACCACAGACCGCCAACCCCGCACAATCGTTCATGCCACACCCTTCCCGGCCGGACTGCCCGCCACCGCAGCATCGGACGGCATATTCCTGCGAAGATCCCGGCCCCGCTCTTTCCCACCCGCCGGGGCCGCCTTCCGCAGGCAGTCGTAAATAATCCCGTTGCTTCGTGATCCCGGTAATCCAGTGAGATATCACATGAATCCAAAAGGCCTCCGGAGCCCCCGGCTGAATTTATCATGTTGAATCATTACAAAACCTATAAAGCAGATATGGTACCACGCTGTAAGGTTCATACTGACCTATCGGTCTGGCTTTCCGGGAGACGGTTCATCTATCAGGAACTGCAGCAACATAAGATTCAGAAGAGACATACCGGTGAACCACTCCCAAAAGCTCCCGCCAGTTCTCCTCTCAGGCCACCTGATAACCGGAGCCGTGAACAAAAAAGGAGAAACAGCCACCCGGACAGGGCAACTCTGAATCAGGCCGGCTTGTAGATGTACAGGATATTATCGTGGACAAAGAAGTAGGTCTTCTCGTCGTTGTCGTAGATGACACGCTGGTTCATATCAACAGCCGCGCTGATGATATCTTCAAGCGAACCAAGTTCAATCCTGTGCGCTGTGATACTGTGGTCAAACCTGCCCCGGCTCATCCAGTCGCGATACCGGGCATGCACCGCTTCCTGCTCCAGTGCCTGAAGCATACCGGCGGGGGTTTTGAAGTGCGGGGATTTTGAGAGTATGACCCAGAGAAGCATGCCCACCGAAACCAGCAGAAGAAGGACCGCAGCATACTGCTGGTGCATGGGGGGATATACCTCGATGGTCTGTGTCTGGCTGGCTGTGATCGCCTCCGTGAAACTCAGATTATCGGATATGCTATAGTGACCTGCGCCCAGAGTAATCGGCATCAGGTATGTCCGGTGCTCATTGACCGGCTTGCCGTCAACCGTTCCGGTAAATACAGCCGTGGTGACGATGTCGACGACAGGGGTGCCCCGCTGAAAGTCCAGATACTCCTTGATTTCATTCAGCCGCCGCTGCATATCCCTCATGTCCAGAGTGAACGAGTTCCGATATACTCCCGACTGCAGCGGCCCTGCATGCTCGGCAATTACCACCTCTTTGCTCCAGTAGGTCGCCTCCGCATCCTTCATCGACAGAACCGCCACCGAATGTGACACAACGTTAAGATCCACAGTCTCCCCTTCAACAAGGAAGGTGAATGTCGTCTGCAGTTCAGGGGCTGCCGCAAAGAAATAGACCGGGTTGTCCGTTAATGTCGTACCAACCGGCCAGAGTGGGTTTTCTTCCGAGACGACCGCCCGGTACTCATACCGGCCATCTATGGTATACCAGGGGACGTCGACGGTCACGTCCCTGTACTCCGGCATATACCCGCTCGCATATACAAACAGCCCGGATAAGATGACGCACACAACAACAACCGGCAGTATCAGCGTGAATTTTTCGGCAGTCAGCGATTGGAACCTTTTAATTCTCCAGTACACGATCTACAAGCCTCCTTTTACGGCGCAATTTCACGAATTTTTTCTCTGCCCAGAGCGGGTGCAGGGCGAGTGTCAGAAAGGCTCCCGGCAGGATTGCCAGACTCAGGACAGGAAGATACGGGTTCAACCCGGCAAGTCCCACAAACCAGAATACGGGAAGAATATATGGCGATCTGGCTACGGTGCATTCTGGCTCAGTCCCGGTTATCGGAACAGAGACAGTCTCGCCGGGCTGCACAACCCCGTATACAGGAACTCCACTCGCATCGGGTGTGCACACCAGGTACAACTCAGGAACCAGACTCCGTCCCTCTACCGTTATACAACTGTCTCGAAGATCGATGGAGCCTGGAACAGAGCCGTACATCTGTATCCCGGAGAGAGAGGGCACAGTCAGCAGGAGAAAGAGGATCAGCGAGACAGATAAGAGGGGAAGAAGCCGGGAGTATTTGATCGAGAAGAGCTGCCCTTTCGGCACCGGACTGTCCCGTGACAGCCCACGAGCAGCATGGAAGCCCCGCGTGAGTTTTCTCGTCTCCAGAAGGGTCAGCATCAGGGAGGGAAGTATAACCATCAGAAGGATGACCTGCCTCTTCATCTCGGATGCAAACCCGATGAACGGGATGAGGAACACCGGCCTGCCGATGATATCATCCTTTGAGATGGAGAAACTGTCGGGAGCGTCATTCGCATCTCCCTTGGTTGAGTAAAGGCCAGTGTCCGTATCGATACCGATGACCCGGTGGGTGATGACCATGCGTTCATCCCGCCCGGGGTACTGGAAGACGATGACATCCCCGATCTCGACGTGATCAGGATCTGCGGGAGCAACGATGATGACATCACCGGGCAGCATGAGAGGCGTCATGCTCCCGCTCAGGACCACCATGAGCATCATGCCTAGCCCGACGAAAAGGAGGAGGCCCGCCAGAATCACAGTACCAAGGAGAATGGCGATCACCCCCCGGATCCGATCGACCCGGATCATAGCTGCACCCAGACCCCCTTTTCGCTCTCGTCGTCCAGGATGAGAGTGCATACAAGGCTCTTCCCTTCCATGTTTGAGTCAAACGACAGCAGGACTCCCCGTGCGGGATCATTCCGGGTTGAGGGGTTCAGCAGAGCCCGGCCGTCGAGGACCTGACCGGACGCCGCTTCACCCGACCAGAAGACGGTGAACCCTTCGTCACCGGCGGCTTCTGGATCGGGACCGGTCTCTTTCGGCCCCGCATGAGGGGCTTCGCCGCCCTTCCCGCGGGTAAACGCCACCTGGCGGATCGTCTCACCGTCATCGGGGCTCCACGAGACCCGGATGCCCGTTATCCCCAGCGGAGTGGAGCCGGTGTTGCTGATTGTGATGCCGGAGAGGACGGTCTTCGCATGGCGGCCTGCCGGCGGCTTGAGCAGGGCCTGATCCGCCGATACCGCAAGGCCAGCGGCGCCGCTCCACGAGCCTGTGCTGATGGTGATACCTTCGATCACCTCCGTGTCCGAGAACCACGCCCCGCTCGGGGTGGTATCTGCGAGCAGGAGTATGCCGGCGCAACAGATAATTACCAGAAGCGCAACAACCCTGGTCATCGCTCACAACTCCTGGAGTTCGTGGGCGAAGAGTGACGGGCCAGGGATCGGATACCCATCGCGTGGCCCGCAGTTGAACGAACGACACGCATCGCTGCTCCCGCACGGGGAGAGGTCCGGTTATCCTTCCCCCACGGTCTGAGCGCGATCATATCACCGGCGACTGCAGCCGGTTTCCAGGGAGAGGCAGAGGAGGAGAGGGGAGGCACAGCAGTGGCTGGAGAGGCTGCGCATTCATCCCATCTCATCTGCTTCTCGCTCATGGTTGCTGGAGTGTTCAGAAGTTTTTGTCTCTTCCGCTTACCAGGTTCCATCAGGAGCTTCGTACTGGCCTGCCTGCAGGTTGAGGTCCGCGGTGTATGTTGCTCCCTCATACGAGTTGCCTGCAGCGCTGTTCAGCCTTGCTTCGAGTTTGTAGACTGCAAATTCGTGGTACGAGAACGGCTCAACACCTGAACCTTCGGCTGTAAGTGCGTTGCCGGATCCGGCTATACCGCTCAGTTTCGCATCGTAAACTACCAGTCCAGCGCTCGGCCCGTATTCTGTCCACTCTGAATCCCAGCCCGGCGTCCAGCCCGGTCTCAGCGTAACCTTCAGGTCGATCAGTTCGTCTAAGTTCTTGGGATCGTTGATGTTCGAAAGCCAGAGTCTGAACTTTTCCTCAACTGCACTCGGGTTCCTGACAACAAGGTAACCCACATCGGTGTATGAATCCGAAGGTACAAGGTCTTTCAGCTCAAACATGCCGGCAGAGAGGTAATTCTCCTCAGCGTCATACAGGTATCCCTGGATTTCGAGATCCCCGGTGGTGATGACGTTCCCGGTATACGTTTCCGTGTCGGTAAACCAGGCAAACGTTCCAAGTCCCATCCCGCCGAGGGCAAGCCCGACAAGCAAGATGCTGACAAGATATGCTTTCACTTTTATTTACCCCCAATATCATTGCGAAGCCTTCTTTGAGCTCGCCAGTCTCAGGGTGAGCCCGATTCCGACCCCGCATTCCCACCGGGGGCTATCAGATATTTAAAGATATCTATCGAAGGATTTTTCGCTCGAACGGCTTGGAGAGAGCGTTTTGCGTAACGAACTGTTTATATATCGAAAACGGGATCTAAACCGGAGTCTGAACAGATATATATTCTTTGCTGGAAGACATCCACAGATAATGGAGCGCTTCAGAGATTATGCCGCTCATTCTCCAGAATATCCATCAGACCGTGCGATCTCAGATGGCGGATCCATACTTTTTGGGAGTCGGGAAAGATTAATTCGAAATATTTTTATACACCATAGCCACGAGGGTGCGGCACCCCCTTTCCCGAAAAAGGATCGTGCAGGCACCCGGAAAAATAATATAATTTTTATATAATAATTCAATATATCTACGCGAGGTCTCCGCGATGTACGGAGTCCCCGCGAGACGTCCGACCCCAACTTCCCGCAAAATCTCCCGGGTGTTGTCTCTCCGGTGGTCACCGGGCGCAACGACCGCCAATGCCAGGCGAACCGGCCGGGACAGACGGATCCGGTCAGGGAGCCAGAGGCCTTCGGCCGGTCCCCCCGCAACGCCCACCCCGGCCGGACAGCCGGCCACGGCACCGCCGGACGGCGATTTCCGGCGAAGACCCCGCCCCCTGTCGTCCGGCACCGACAGGAGATTCCTTCCGCAAGCAGCCGGCAAGGCACCCCTGCGATCAGGCGGGCCGGGGAAGCAACAGCGGCATTCTTAAGGCAGAAAACTCTTTCTGGCGATTTGTCATGTTAAATCGCTGCAAATTCTATAAAATGGGTATGAAACCCACGCTGTAAGGTTCATTCCGACTTATTGGTTTGACGTTCCAGGAAACGGTTCACCTTTCAGGGAACACGAACTGCAGAAACAGAGAGATGCTCGAAGGGGCATCCACAACATGAGGAGACAACCATGGCAAAGAGAATGCTGAGCGAATTCGAATCGTACGATCTCCTGAAACAGTACGGCATACCGGTGCCCGATCATGCTATCGTCAAGACCGCTGCCGAGGCAGGCAAAGCGGCAGAGAAGATCGGTTTTCCGGTCGTCATGAAGATCCACTCGCCCCAGATCGTCCACAAGAGTGATGCGGGCGGCGTGATCGTCAGCATCGGATCGAAGCAGGCCGCAGAAGAGGCGTTCGATAAAATCGTCTCAAATGCGAAGGCGTACAACCCCGAAGCCGAGATCCGGGGCGTCATCGTCGAGCAGCAGGCGGCGCCGGGGCTCGAGCTGATCATCGGCGGGAAGACCGACCCGGCGTTCGGGAAGGTGCTCACCTTCGGTATGGGAGGCACCCTCGTCGAGCTGATGAAGGACGTCACCCTGCGGATCCTGCCGGTCTCCGAGGAGACAATCCGGGCGATGGTCAGGGAGATCCACGGATACCCGATCATCCAGGGCTACCGGGGGGCGAAGCCGAGAGACGAAGAGACGCTCGTAAAAGTCATGTGGGCGATCAACTGCTTCTTCGCCGAGAACACCAACGTCGTGGAGTTCGACATCAACCCGATCCGGCTCTACGAGTCAGGGGCCTGCATCGTCGACGCCCGGATCTTCGTCGATGACGAAGCGGTGGAGAAGACGGTGAAAGAGCGGCCGTTCGTGCCGATCGAGTACTTCACGCCCCGGTCCATAGCGGTCATCGGGGCGTCGTCCGAGCCCAGGAAGATGGGATACGCCGTGATGCACAACCTCCTCCACTTCCCCGGACAGCTCTACCCGGTGAACAACAAACGTCCGGAAGTGCAGGGGCTCAAAGCATATCCATCCATCCTTGATATCTTAAACCCGGTCGATATGGCGGTCATCACCGTCCCGGCAAAACACGTGCCCGGCGTCATCGAGGAGTGCGGGCAGAAGGGAGTCTCGATGGCGGTCATCATCACTGCCGGCTTTCGGGAGACGGGAGAGGGAGGAAAGGCGCTCGAGGACCGGGTTCTCGAGATCGCAAAGGGCTACGGCATGCGGATCGTGGGCCCGAACTGCCTCGGCCTGATCGTCCCCCCAAAGGGCATCGATACCACCTACGTCCACGAGTCCCCCAAACCCGGCAACATCGCCTTCATCTCTCAGAGCGGCGCCATCATCAACACTGTGGTCGACTGGAGCATCGCGCAGGAGATCGGCTTTTCAGCCGTCATCTCGGTGGGCAACCAGGCGGACCTCAACTTCATCGACTACCTCAGGTTCGTGGAGCGTGACCCCAAGACCAAGGGCATCATCCTCTACATCGAGGAGGTCCAGGACGGCACGACCTTCATGAAGGTGGTCAGCGAGGTCTCAAAGACCAAACCCGTCGTGGCGATCAAGTCCGGTTCGTCCCAGAGGGGGCAGCAGGCGGCCTCGTCCCACACGGGTTCGCTCTCCGGGTCGTATGACGTTTATATGGAAGCGTTCCGCGAGTCCGGCGTGATCCCCGTCCACACCCTGACTGGCGCATTCCAGGTCGCGGAGATGCTGGCGCTCCCGAAAGGCTACCCCCGCGGCAAGCGGGCGGTCGTGATCACGAACGCCGGCGGGTTCTCCGTGCTCTCCTCCGACTATGCCGAGCGCTGCGGCATCGACCTGATCGGTCTGCCGCCGATGGTCCTCAAGGAATTAAACGACCTCCTGCCCGATTTCTGGAACAAGGGCAACCCGATCGACCTCCTCGGCGATGCCAGCGAGAAACGGTTCGAGCAGGTATTCAGCGTCCTCGCCAATCACCAGGACTGCTGGGACATCGCCTTCGTCGTCGGGTTCCCGAACCTCGTCATCGGGTCGGATCAGCTCGCAAACCAGATCATCCGGTTCTCGGAGAAGACCGGGAACGTGATCGTCGGGACGCTGCTCGGCGGCGACTCCATGGAGCGGGGCCGCAAGATCCTCAAAGAAAACGGCATCCCGATCTTCGAGGAACTCGCCTTCACCTTCCGGGTGATGGGAAGGATCCTCTGGCAGAGGTTCCGCTAAGATTTCCTCCTGAATGAATCCTTTTTTCTCCCGAAAAATCTCTTTCGGCCCTTACCCGCACCGGGACGTCCACCCATCCGCGCCGGTCAGTCCGTGCCGCCTCCGGGCACCCGTCTGGCATCCCTCCGCCAGACCACCAGAAACGACGAGAGAACGGCGAGCGTATAGCAGGCCCAGAAGAGCGGGATTGCCGTGCCGGAATCCGGCCCCCCGGAGACGAGCCGCATGATGCCGATAGCCATCGATACCAGAACGGCCGCAATCACGAGGAGGACCGGAGTTATCCTGACGCGGGACCGGCCGGCGGGCCCTGATACCACTTTCGGCGTCACGACGAACGGCAGCTGTTTTCCGGATACGGCGTACCAGATCGCCCGGGCGTATACAAAGGCGAGCGTGTTGAAGATCGCCTGCGAGAACGCGAGATCCCGCAGGGAGTACTGCCGCTCACGGATGCTGATAATGACCTGGATCGCGATCACCACGGCCAGCACCACGGCAAAGACCGGAGGGAGCCATACCGGCAGGATAGGGATACCGAAGATCAGCGTGGCGACGGGGAGGAGAAAGAGCGCCACGTTCACCCCTCCGAGCAGGTAGATCGAGACGGTTACGACGAACTCAAGCCAATGCATCGGGGTCATGCTCCGGGGTTGCACCACGAGTTGCCGGAGGATGGTCCCGAGGAGCTGGGTGTTTCCGTATGCCCAGCGGAGTTGCTGCGTGAAGTACGCAGCGAGGTTCGGCGGCGCGATGCCCTCCGCGTACACGGCATCGAGAAAGATCCCCCGGCACCCCCGGAGGTGGAACGCAAAGGAAGTCGCGATGTCTTCGGCGATGCACGCCTCGTCCATCCCTCCGATGGCGACAAGATGGCTCACCCGGAAGATGCAGTTCGAGCCGGTCAGCATGGCGGTATGGTTGACGGAGAGCCCCCTGCAGACATGCTTGTTGTAGATATGCTGCTGGTACGAGAACGTGACGCTTATCGGGTCGTGTGGTTCCGAGCGGAAAAACTGGGGGGTCTGGATGAAGGATATGGCGGGGTCGGCCTCAAGGATCGGGATGAGGTCGGCGAGGATCGCCGGCTTCACCCTCTGGTCGGCGTCGATGACCAGGAGATACGGCGTATCGCCGTCGAGAATTGAGAGGGCGTGGTTGATCGCTCCGGCTTTAAAGCCCCCCCGATGGTCGCGGTGGAGATAACGGAGGTTATGCCGGCGGCAGATATCCTGCATCGACACACGTTTTCGCGCATCTGTGGAGTCGTCGAGGAGAAAGATACAGACATCCGGGTAGGAGATTGCCGTGCATGCCCGGACACAGGACTCGACCACATCGGGCTCCTCGTTGTAGACAGGGATGAAGACTGCGACATGACAGGGGGATGCATCCCCCTGCCGCGGCGCTATGGGGCGTTCAGAGTAGGCATAGAGCGACCGCAGGAGGTGATCGGCGTAGCTCACGAACTGAATCACCCCGAATGCGGTGACAGCGACCAGAAGGAGAGAGAGCACTCTCGCAAACAGACTCCATTCGGCCCCGGTGAGTATGAGGTACAGATCCCGGAGGAGGACGAACGTGAGCAGCACCATGAGCGTGGCGGTAAAGAGTGAGATACGTACTGCCGTCTTCATGGAGGGTCCACCCCTGCCCGGATAGTATCATGCAGAGATGCCTCGTAGTTGTATGGACACCCGTAAGCCGGTGACCGGGATACCGGAGTCGGGTTCCATGCAACGGAGTGCGCGAGGCAAGCAGGATACATCCATTATACGCGCGTATTTAAAGGTTCCGGGCATGGTTGCGCCGCAACCCCGTGAGCCCCGAAACCGTCTTTTTTTGATAGTTCGCCATTACAGCCAGCAACCGCCTTTAACCCTTTCGAGGAGCCTTGCGTGCAGGCATGACCGGATCGGCTCGCATCCGGGCACCCGGACTACACACGGCGGCCCAGGGCGTGGAGGAGCAATATGCCGCACGACCGTCAGCCACCGACAGTATGAAATAGATCGCTTTCCTTCTGGCGACTGATCACTATGGCTGTACAGAAGATGGCGACTGCACCGTTGAAGAAGTATGAACTGCCGCCCCTGCCCTATGCGCCCGATGCTCTTGAGCCACACATCTCAAAAGAGCAACTCTCCCTCCACCACGACAAGCATCACCAGGCTTACGTGACCGGGGCGAACGCAGACCTTGAGAAACTGGAGAAGGCACGGCAGGAAGGCACCGAAGTCGATATGAAAGCGTTGTTAAAGGAACTCTCGTTCAACATAGGCGGCCACGTCCTGCACGACCTCTTCTGGCCGACGATGGCGCCGGCCGGGAAGGGCGGCGGCGGGACCCCGGGCGGCGCCCTTGCGGATCGGATAGACCAGGAGTGGGGTTCCTTTGACCGGTTCAAGGCCGAGTTCACAAAGACGGCCGCGAGCGTCGAGGGCTCCGGCTGGGCAGCGCTGGCGTACTGCACCATGACGAACCGCCCCATGATCATGCAGATCGAGAAGCACAACAACAACGTCTACCCCACGTTCCGGATCCTGATGGTTCTCGACGTCTGGGAGCACGCCTATTACGTCGATCACAGGAACAACCGGGGCCAGTTCATCGACGCGTTCTGGAACGTCGTGAACTGGGATACGGTGAACAAAAGACTGGAGAAACTCTAACCCCCTCTTTTTCTCGTCGCAAACCCCTGCAGGTCGCAGGGAATACGCGCGTCTCCGTGACCGGAGAAGAGGCACCGCCCCGTGTTGATTTACAGCCTTTCCGCATCCTCCGGAGGGGCGGGAGGATGAAACCGCCGTTCCCGGAGGTATCCCGGTAGCCGTCAGGGCCCGTCGACCTCACCGGCGACGTTCGACTTCCCCCTATCCAAACCATTAAGTAGTCATCGCAAGAGGGTTACCCGACGACGTTATCAGGAAAGGGGGGAAGGAATGGATCGATACCGCAGGCGTTATACCCTTAGTTTTGGCTGTGCTTACTCTCCAGAGGGAGAGCTGACAACCTGTTCTCACATGCATGGAGCAGTGGCCCGAGAGGTGATCCCGGGGATCATCCCTCCCGGAGGACCCTGCCCCCGGTCGTACCACCCTCCGAACCCGTTGCACGTGTATCCGGCCGGCGCAGGGATCAGCCATGCTCGGTAGAGCCCTCCCGGAGCCGGATCAGGGGGTGATCCGGGATGCGATCACAGAGGGGGTTATAGGCCGCCTGTTGCATGAAAAGGATCCACGATTCCGGAACTTCCAGCTCTGCAACGCATGCGGTTCCTGCACGCCATATTGCCCGGCACAGATCAACGACCCGGAGACGAACGGAGACCGGGGATACCTCGCACGGAAGGTGACCGCGGCCCTCCAGGCAGGCAGGCGCCCGGAGATCAACCTCTCCGACTGCGTCCAGTGCTACTCCTGCGAGACGGTCTGCCCGCGATCCGTCAGTATCGGCGGGATCATCAACGCCGTATACGAGACGGAACACTTACAGCCGGTCTTTAGAAAGATGCTCCTCGACCGGGGGGGCCTCCCTCCTCATGCCTTTCTCCCGCTGTACACCGGCAGAGGCCGGTTTGGAAAGTTCATTGCAAAGGCCATCCGGTACCCGTATCCGGTGGACGACAGAGCAGTCGACGAGGTCCGGAGGCTGTTGCTCCACCCCATCGAGGCGTCGGTCTTCTCCCCACCCGGACATCCTGCGCCGAGACGACCGCTCACCCGCCCGGACCGGGTCTTTCACCTCAACTCCTGCTGTGCCTTCAACTACCCCGGGGCAGACCTCTCGCAGAAGAAGATCCTTACCGCGCTCGGGATCCGGTATGAGACCTCCGGGCTGCAGACCTGCTGCGGAGGTGCTCCGCACTACATGGGCGGCGCTGGCTTTGCCGACCGGCTGCTCCTCACCGCCCGGAACCTCAGCGTCATCCGGGACGCGTTTGAACCGGGCGACAACATCGCCATCACCGGGATATGCCCCACCTGCAGCGACTCGTATGCGGCCGCCCTGAACCTGCTCTCCGGGAGCGGGAACCGAGCGGTGGCGAACGAAGCACTGGGCCGGATCGGGCGGGAGGTGACTGACCCGGGGACGTTTTCGGTGGCAAACATCCTCGACCTCTACCCCCTCTACCTCGACGAATTGAGAAGGCTCGTCGAGACGCGGCTCTCGGGGCTGCGCGTCGGGGTGCACGTCAGCTGCCATTACCGGAAAATGACCGGCACCCTCGCCGTCCCGCCGGGGTTGCAGGACCTCACGGCGGTCACCGGGGCGAGGGTCGTCAGGAGCGTGATGGAGCACTACTGTTGCGGCGGGGTCAAGAACCTCTTCGACCGGCACCTCAACGGCCGTCCTCTGGAACTCCCCTCGTTGAACCGGGTTGTCTACGAGGATTTCGTGCAGCACCGCCTGGACGTGATGGTCGTCGACTGCCCGGGGTGCGAGCTGGTGTACGACCATATGGGGGTGCCGGTGCTTCATATCACCGAACTCCTGGCGCTCGCGATGGGCGCCGACCCCCGTGAGACAGTCTACATCCAGGGCCACCTGACGTCGCTAAAACCGGCACTCAGCCGGATAGGGCTTCTTTAGGCGGCAACAGGGGAACCCCTGCGGCCGGGTGAACCGGGGATCCGGACTCCGGTTGAGATGCAGGGCGCTCCCCCACGGGGAGAGGAGGGGAGCACCGGATCGGGTACGCCCGGCATGAGAGGCGGAGGAAAGGGGGCAAACGCTCGGATACCGTATCCAGAATTGCCATAACCATCTTTGCGCGGCCGGGCGTTGCTGCAGGCAATCCGGCTTTGAGTGGGCCATCACCGCAAATCTCTTATCACTCCGAATATGATTTATTTGTATACTTTTTATCAGATAATAACATCAAGGGGGCAAGATACTCATATGAGTAGAGCAGATTCGAGATCTACACAACCACGAGAGACGTTTCAGATCCTTGACGAACCCGGTGTAGGTACCCTCGTACTCGATCGGGATATGCAGGTGACCTGGGTAAACGCCTATGCCATGGATATCCTCTCGGCACGCGAGGAGGAGATCCTGGGATGCGATGCCTGCCAGGTTCTCGATACATACCTGGTGCCGCTCCTGCAGGGGAGAGAAGATGCCCACAGACTCCTCGCCACGGTGCATGACGAGAACGAGGTACCCGGTCTCGACCTCTCGGTGCAGGACTCCCGGGGAGAAGAACGGCGATTTGTCTACTCCAGCCGGAAGATAGAGCAGGAACCGTTCGCAGGGATGTGGGTGCTGCGCATTCGGGACATTACCGAACGGAAAGAGACGAACGAAGGGCTGCTCTCCTCGAACAGACAACTTCTGGTCCTCAACCAGATCATGGGGGTATCTGCGTCATCCCTCTCGCTCGACGAGCTGCTTGAGGCATCGCTCTCAAAGACGCTGGAGCTGCTCGACTTCGATCTAGGGCTGACCTACCTCTTAAACCCCGAGCGGACACTGGCACTCACGCGTTACCACCACGCTGTCCCGAAGAGCTACCTCGCCCGCAACAGGGCAATCAAGGTCCATCACTGGCCCTGGAATTTTGTCTTTGTCGCCGGACAGCCGCGCTACCTTGAACTGCACGGTGAGCCGGGTACGGTCGAGGAAGAGATCCTCTCATCGCTCGGGGTATCCGCCCTCGCCTGCATACCGATTCTTGCAGAGTCAGTCGTGGTCGGCGCGCTCTTTCTCGGGACCAGAAAGAGAGAGGAACTTTTCGACGAAGAGCGCCGCCTTCTCGAAGCGATCGGGAAGGAGATCGGTTCGGGCGTCCTCCGGAGCATGCTCCACAAACGGCTGGAGGCAGCCCACCGTGAGACGAATCTCTATCTCGATGTCATGACCCACGACATCAAGAACGCGGGGAACGTCGCGAACCTCTACTGCGACCTCTTACTCGATATGCTGGAGGGAGACGCTGTAGATTATGCAAGGAAACTCAGGGAGAGTATCAAGAAGAGCACCGGAATCCTCCAGAACGTCTCGACCATCCGCCGAATTCACCAGGAACCACCCGATCTTAAACCGATCCACCTCAGCCATGTGATCAGGGCCGGGCTCGACCGTACTCCAGAGGCGGGTGTCTCTTTTGAGGATACTTCGGCGGAGGTCTGGGCGGACGACCTGCTCCCTGAGATCTTTACGAACCTCATCGATAACGCCGTTAAGTTCGGCGGACCGGACGCCGAAATCACGATCCGGGTGGAAGATAATCCCGAAGAGGATCACGCGGTGGTGGTGACCGTGGAGGATACCGGGCCGGGCATACCCGACGGGAAGAAAGAGGCAATCTTCCACCGATTCAGCCGGGGCAAGAACCAGGGGTGCGGGGAAGGGCTCGGCCTGTACATCGTCGGGATGCTGATCGAGCGTTACGGCGGCCGGATCTGGGTTGAGGACAGGATAGAGGGGAGGCCGGATCTCGGGGCATCGTTCCGGTTCACGCTGCGCGAAGTGGTGCATGCGGGAACCGACGATTATGAGGAGTGATGCCCTCTCAATCGTGAGGGAAAGAGGGGAACCCCTCACCCATCACGCTGCTGCAGCCTGCCGGATTATGAGCCCTGCCGAATACCGGCGTGCCCAGACATACCCGAGCACCGCACCGATTGCGTTCCCTGCGGCAACCCCCCACCAGACGCCGGAGAGGCCGAACCCGAGTTCTATTGCAAATACCCAGACCAAGAGGGTCGAGAGGACGACGTTCTGGAGGATCGTGATCGTAAGGGAACGTGCGCCAAGGCCTGTTCCCTGGAAGAACGACGACGAGAAGAGGCCGAACCCGACCATAGGGTAGACGAGGCTCATAACCTGGAGGTACGTCGTCAACTCCGGGGCGATCCCCGATGCGTCGTCCGCCGTAAATACTGCAGCGATCTGGGGAGCAAAGGCGAACGTGGCTGCGGCGAGCCCGAGACCGATGCCGAGCCCGAGCCTGACGGCGTAGAGGAGTGCGGACTCCATCTTGGCATACGCCCGGGCCCCGTAAGTGGCGCCGGTGACCGCGACTACCGCCGATGATATGGCGAGGATCGGCGTTAAGCCGATGCTCACGACCCGCCACCCGACCGAATAGATCGCGACGCCGTCGGTGCTCGATATCAGGACGATGACGCCGTTTAATATCAGGGCCATCAGTGCGAGCCCCAGCTGCTCGGCTGCGGCAGGGAGGCCGACCTGCAGGACGTCCCGCACGACTGCGGGGTCGGGGGAGAACCCCCGGAGGTGGAGGGAGACGTACGTGTCTCTCTTCACGAAGAGCCAGTAGACCATCGGGACGGCGGCGATGACCTCGGCGAGGATGGTCGCCCAGGCTGCGCCGGCGATCCCCATATGAAGCGTGTAGATCAGGATCGGGTCGAGGACGATGTTTGCCACCGCTCCTGCCGCCATCGCGTACATGGTCCGCTTTGCGTCTCCTTCCCCGTGCATGAGCGCGTAGGCGACCTCGCCGAAGAGGAGGGCGAACGTCCCCAAAAAGAGGATCCGGGCGTACTCGGTGGCAAGGCCGACGGCATTGCCCGCCCCCATGAGGACGAAGAGGTCCCCGGCGAAGAGGGAGAGCGGTATGGTGACGGCGACGGCAAGGACGGTCATCAGGAGGATTGTGTGCATGGCGACGCTGCTCGCGCCGTCCCTGTCGCGGGCGCCGATCATCCGCGAGAGCGCTGCTTCGCCCCCGGTGCCGAGGCCGCTCGCCAGCCCGATGGTTATGATGAAGAGCGGGAATGAGAACCCGACAGCGGCAAGAGCGTCTGCACCGAGACCCGAGACCCAGAACGCGTCGACGACGCTGTAGAGGGTCATGAGGGTCATCGCGACCATCATCGGCAGGGATAGCCTGAGGATCGCGGTCTTCGGATCGGCGAGGAGTATCTTTGTTCCTTCTGTATCTTTCTGATTACTATCTGAGGGTGTGTCGTCTTCTGAGTCGCTTGTTGGCATACATATCGCCTGCTGGCGTGCCCGCGCCGCGGGTTCCCGGTGAAATCGGGAACCGTTTAGAGGGCGGTCGGGACGTCGTGCCATTCTTTGGATGCTGATTGTCGAATGCGCCCGGGGTATGCGGTTGAACTGAAAACGACCTGCTGGCGTCCATTTCAATTCTTAGATTTCCGGGCGGCATATGACAATATAAGACAGATATAGGAGCGGATTGGTAGTTATAGTTTCGTTCCGATTGGATGGGTACGCTCTGCAGGCGAGGGTCTGGCAGCCTCGCGGTGGGATGAGCGGGGCGCGATACACCACCCCTCCCCGGACAGGCTGGAAAAAAGTGAGATCAGCGGGCGGGAAGCCCCGCGAGCGCCGCCGCCCCGCGTTTCTTCACGGCACGGTCGTACATGAGCCAGTTCTCCTCCCATTCCGGGTTCCGGTCGTGGAGCTGCTCGAGCACCCGCCGCCGGATCTCGCCGGCGGGCATCCCATCGTAGGCGACCCGTTCAATGGCTTCCCCGATCGCCCTGGCCTCTTCCGGCGGCGCTCCTGATTTAAGCGCACTCACAGTCACCTTCTCCCGCACGAACGGTTCTCTTCTACCGTCAAGTTTGACAACATCGACCAATTCACTCACCTCCCGGTGGGGTGACACCGGGTTCGCCCGGGACTATAAGGATTCCGGTTCCCATCCCCGTGGAGGTATGCAACCTCGAGCGCAGTCCGGCATCCGTCAGCGTCCCTGCAGACCGCCAAAGACAATTACGTTCCTGATGCCGCGGCCATCGAGCAGGCTCATAGCCCCCTCAAGCAGGAAGTCGGAACCGAGAACCCGGTCGGCCATTCTCTTCGTTCTCGCGGCGGCGAGAAGTTCCCGGCCTATCGCCGAGCGCCACTCCCGCTCGTAGGCCTCGAGGGGCTCGCCGTGCAGCAGGTGCTTCGCCGCCGCAAGCCCGGCGAGCCTCCCGCAGATCATTGCGGTCGCAATACCCCCTCCGTTGGAGGCGACGACGTGCCCCGCGGCGTCGCCGACGGCGAGGACGTTCTCGCGCCCGGTCTCCCGGATGGGGCCGGAGACGGGCACGAAACCGGCCTGGATGTCCCGGGCGGCAAAGCCGTTGTGCGAGAGGAACGCCCGGAGAAGAATGGGGACGGGTGTCGCCGGCCTCTGCACGCCAAGCCCGACGTTTGCACATCCCCGCTTCGGGAAGACCCACGCATACCCTCCGGGAGCAACGCTGCTCCCGAAGAAGAGCCTCAGGCGGTCGCCGAACTCTCCATCAACCCGGCAGGTGATGGCGGGGGCGAGGACGGCGCTCCTCTCCATCCCGACCGAGCGGCAGACCGTAGAGAGCGGGCCGTCCGCGGCGATCACGACACCGGCCTCGATATCGCCCCGGCTGGTTCTGACCCTGCGGCCTTCCCGGCCGAGGAACGTTGTATCGGGTGAGAGCACGGCGCCCTCACGAACAGCCGCATCCGCGAGGTGCCGGTCGAACGCGTCCCGGTCGATGGTGTAACCGGAAAGATCGAACTCGTACTCCCGGCCCTTCGGGGAGATGGCGATGGCGCCCCGGATCGTCCGTCGGACCAGCCCGGGGTCGATGGGGAAGAGTTCGTCGAGCCCGGGGGCATTGGGGAGCGCTTGGGCGAGCACCGCGGGAGAGGCGTTAAACTCCCCGCAGCAGACAGGAAGGCCGATCTCTCTCTTTTTGTCGACCAGGAGGACGTCGAGCCCCACCTCTGCCGCATACCGTGCGGCGGTGCTGCCGGCGGGGCCCGCACCGACGACGATCACGTCACACCGGTTCTGCATCAGTTGCTGATGGGAGGGAAAGGGTAAAAAAGGGTGGGTGGCGACGGCAGGGAGGGTTACTCCTTCCCTCGTCCCCGCAGCCGCTCGATCCTCTCCGCCACCCGCCGCCTCGCCTCTGCCGTCGCCGCGACATCCCGGCGGATCGAAATCTCCAGGATGTCGCCCTCCCGCACATCGGCGGGGAGGAGGGAGAGGGGGAGCGTGAAGCGGACTGACTCGTCCTCGCGGATGAGGAGAACGGCGAGACCCTCCTCAACCCGGTCGAGGCTGGCGAGGAACGTTGATCCGTCCTGCATGGTCATCGCTCCAGGGTGCTGACGACCGTGCCGTTCGCGTCGGCGAGCGTGGCGAGGTCGCCGTCGTTGTTCCAGACTGGGGTACCCCGGCCCCAGTAGAGGTCGGTCGCGGTGTCGTTGCCCGTTCCGGAGTGGACGGTGACGTCTGCGCCCGAATCAAGGGTGAAGACCGGGAAGGTGTAGGTGTTCCGCGTCCCCTCGTCGGTGACCGTCCAGCCGGTGAGGTTGGCCGCTGTCGCCTCGGTATTCGCGATGGTGATCTCCTCATTCTGGAGGTCAAGACCGGTGATGGAGACGCCGGAGGAGGGGACGGTCGTAGTCGGGGTCGCTGTCGTTGCCCCGGCCGTCACGGTGGCGGAAGGTGCTCCGCCGGCCGTAACGGCAAGCGCCTGGCCGTCAGTGGCGATGATGACGGTCCCATCACGGTCGGTCCGGTAGATGCGCGAGCCGGTCGCCTCGAGGCGTTCGACCGCCTCCTCGTGGGGGTGGCCGTAGTCGTTCCCGTCGCCGACCGGAATGACGCTGATCGCCGGGCTGACCGCGGCCAGGAATTCTGCCGAGGATGCGTACCGGCTCGCGTGATGGCCGACCTTCAGGACATCGGCGTCGAGGTCGAGCCCTGCCTCTGCCATACTCTCCTCTGCCGGATTCCCGGCATCGCCCGTAAAGAGGTACGAGATGCCCCCGTAGGTCACCTTCAGGACGACGGAGTCCTCGTTTATGTCGCCGAGCGGCTGTGGGGTAGGGTTTAAGACCAGTATCTCAAGGTCGGGATCGAGAGCAATCGTCTGCCCGCGCTCCGCTGCCGTGTACGGTATCCCCAGTTCCTCGACCAGGGCAAGCAGGTTCTCGTAGGTCGCCGTGGGGTGAGGTTGCGCGGCATCGACGAACCGGCCGACCGGGTAGGCGGAGACGACCTCGGAAAGGCCGCCGATATGGTCGGAGTGCGCGTGGGTTGCAACAACCACGTCGAGTCTCTCGACGTTCCTCTCCTCAAGGTACGCAACGACACGCTCCCCCATTCCACGCTCGCCGGCGTCGATGAGCATAGTCTTATCGCGGAACTCAACCAGGATCGAATCGCCCTGCCCGACGTCGATGAAGTGGACGACAAGGTCTCCGGAAAGGCCGGAGCCGATCTCCGGCTGCCCGGTGGAGGCAGAACAACCTGCGGTGATGATGCACGCGACGGTGCACGCACAGAGTGCGATGGTGATCAGGTATCCAGGTATGGACGACATTGCTCTCTCTACACAGTATCGGGCGCCGGCTATAAGTGCGCTGGGGTCGGGCAGGAGGGCTTTACGAGCGGCGTACCTGCCGGAGCAGACCCCGTCCCGGGCACGCGACCGGCCGTCAACAGGGGGGAAGAGTGCCGGGCAGAAGGAACGCGCAGGAATGGAAAGGGTGATATGCGTCGACCGGCACCTCTTAACTGTAAGAATGATGAGAGAACTATCCCCTCTGGAGATCTACAACGAGTACCACGACGACCTTCAGGCGATCTTCCGGTCGAGACTGTTGACGCAGGTACTGATTGCCCTCGGAAGCGGGACCAAACCCCTCTCAACCCTTCGTGAGATCACGGGGAGTTCGTCGCAGGCGCTTATCCCAAAGATCCGGCAGCTCGAGGCCCTGCATTACGTCGAATCGGTGCGGGGCGACTATGCGCTCACCCCTATCGGCAGGCTCGTCGAACCG
>JAENZF010000236.1 GCA_016841385.1 Methanobacteriota archaeon
GGCACGGAGATAGGCGATCTCATCGCCCGCCACCTTGCGCCTCTCATCAGAGAAGAGGGCGTTGCCGACCGAATGCTCGAGGTTCTCCGGTGCCGGCGGGAGGTAACGCACGCCACCTGCCGGATGCGGACCTCCACAGGTGCGGTGCGCCGGTTCTCCTTCTCGTGCCGGGTGATGTCCGGCGAGCCCTACGCCGGGATGGTGCTTGCCCGGTTCCGTGACGTCACGCCCGAATGTGACGAGGCAGCACCGATCAGGCCCGGATCGGTCTATACCAGCATCGGAGAACTGATTCCCTACGGCACCTGGACCTGCGAGCCGGACGGTGCTGCACTCTACATCTCGCCCTCGTTCCTCGACCTGGTGGGGAGGGCGATCGAGGACTGCCGGCGCCAGGGATGGATGGAGTGCATACCGCTCGAGGACGCGGCAGCGGCACGCGCCGACTGGAGACGGTGCCTCGATACCGGGTGCCGGTGGGACCGCGAACTCAGGGTTCAGGGCACCGACGGGGGATACCATACTATCCTCTCCCGGGGTGCCCCCGTCCGTGACGAGCACGGGAGGATCGTCCTCTGGGCCGGGATCAACCTCGACATCACCGCGAGAAGACAGGCCGAGAGCCTCACCGCCACCCGGGTTGCGCAGCAGGCAGCCGTAGCGGACCTCGGCCGGTTCGCTCTTGCAGGGGCAGAGCCTCCCGAACTGATGAATGCCACGGTCCGGGCGGTGGCGGAGCACCTGGGGGTCGAGTACGCCAAAGTGCTGCGATACCTCCCCGCCGAGGGCGGATTCGTGCTCAAGGCGGCGGTGGGGTTTGAAAAATGTGGTGTCGGCACGAGAAGGGTGGAGGGGGGAACCGATTCCCAGGCAGGGTATACGCTCCTCTCCAGCGAACCGGTGATCGTCGAAGACCTCAGTACCGACACACGGTTCCACGGCCCGCCCCTCCTCCAGGATGAGGGCATCGTAAGCGGCATCAGCGTCATCATCCAGGGCGACCAGGGGCCGTACGGGGTGCTTGGAGCCCACACCCGGGTACAGAGGGCATTCACCCGGGACGACATCAACTTCGTCCAGGCGGCCGCAAACGTTCTGGCGCAGGGGATCGAACGGAGAGCGGCCGAAAAGGCGCTCTTGCAGAGCGAGGAGAAGTTCCGCGAGATTGCGCAGCGGAGTTTCGATATGATCTACACCTGCCGCCATGACGGCGGGTTCACCTATATGTCTCCCGCCGTGATCCGTATCCTCGGCTATACCCCCGCTGAACTCATCGGCTGCAAGTGCCGCGACTACGTCAGCCCCTCATCGCTCCCCGCGTGGGAGGAAGGGCGGAAGAAGGTGGCCAGGGGCGAGCCGATCGAGGGGCTCGAGATTGAGTTCCGCCGCAAAGACGGGACGGCAGCGTTCGTCGAACTGAACGAGTCCCCGATCGTAGAGTACGGAAAAGTGGTCGGTGTCCAGGGGGCAGGCAGGGATATCACCGGGCGAAAGCAGGACGAGGAACTCAAAAGCCAGGCTTTCAGGCAGATCGAGCGAAACATCGAACAGTTTGCCGTCCTCGGCGACCACATCCGCCAGCCCCTGCAGGTGACCCTGGGGAGAGCGGAACTGCTGGACGACGAGGAGACGGCAGGGATCATCCGCAGCCAGGTCGAGCGGATCAACGGCTACATCAGCCAGCTGGACCGGGGATGGGTGGAGTCCCGGATGGTTCGAGACTTCCTCCGGCGGCATGAGCGGGAGTGAGCCCGGGAGACCGGCGACGCTCCCACCGACAACGACCGGGTTTAAGAAATTGCCGTCGAAATAGGTACATACGTATGCCGATTAATACTGCGGATAACTCTCCGGCACATCTCATGGACGGCGCGATCCCCGCGGGCCTCCTCGCCGCCGTGCGGTCACAGCGGCCGCTGGTGCACCATATCACGAACAGCGTCACGATCAATGACTGCGCAAACATAACGATCTCTACCGGGGCGGCCCCGGTGATGGCCGAGGCCCCCGAGGAGGTCGCCGAGATGGTCGCGGCCGCCGGCGCCCTCGTCCTCAACATCGGGACGCTTACGCGAGGCCAGGTCGACGCCATGCTCATCGCCGGCCGCCGGGCAAACGAGCTCGGGATCCCGGT
>JAENZF010000237.1 GCA_016841385.1 Methanobacteriota archaeon
GAACTCCGGGACCGTATGGAACGGTTCCGGCTCCGTATGGACGCGGAGAGCCCCTCGTGGGAGTTCGCCGCAATCTTCGGGCGGACAAACCAGTTCTACTTCACCGGGACGATGCAGGATGGGGTTCTCCTGATCCCCCGCACCGACGAGGCCGTGCTCTGGGTGCGCCGGAGCCTTGAGAGGGCCGAGGACGAGTCGTCATTCGCCGACATCCGGCCGATGAAGAGTTTCCGCGACGCGGCAGCAGGGATGGGCGCATGCCCGGGAACGGTCCACGTAGAAGCGGAGACGGTGCCCCTCGCGCTGCTCGAACGGTTCCGGAAATACTTCCCCTTCCGCGAGGTGAGACCGCTCGACGCACAGGCAGCGAAGGTCCGGTCGGAAAAGAGCGCCTACGAGATCGCGATCATGGAGCAGGCCGGCAGGATTCACCGGCACGTGCTGGAGGACTGCGTCCCCACGATGCTCCGGGAGGGGATGAGCGAGGCCGAACTGGGGGGCGAAGTCTTCTCCCTCATGGTCCGGGAAGGGCATCACGGCATCACCCGGTTCGGGATGTTCGGGACGGAAATGGTGCTGGGACAGCTCGGGTTCGGGGAGAACACCCTCTACCCGACCAGTTTCGACGGGCCGGGCGGGTGTTACGGGATGGCCCCCGGCGCACCGGTGCTCGGCAGCCGTGACCGGACGCTCAGAGTAGGGGACCTGGTCTTCGTCGACTGCGGATGCGGGGTGCAGGGCTACCACACCGACAAGACGGTGACGTATATGTTCGGGAGATCGCTCCCCGAGGAAGCGATAGAAGCCCATCGCCGGTGCGTGGAGGTCCAGAACGAGACGGCCTCGCTGCTGCGGCCGGGGGTCGCGCCCTCAGAGATCTACACGACGATACTCGACGGCTTAAGCCCCGGATTCCAGGAGAACTTCATGGGGTTCGGGGACCGGCGGGCGCAGTTCCTGGGCCACGGCGTCGGCCTGCAGGTGGACGAGGTGCCGGTGATTGCCCGGGGCTTCGACGAGCCGCTCGATGAAGGGATGGTGATCGCCCTCGAGCCCAAGAAGGGGATCCGGGGCGTCGGGATGGTCGGGATCGAGAACACCTTCGTGGTCACCCGCGGGGGCGGCCGGTGCATCACCGGGACGAACCCCGGGCTGATCCCGATTTATTGAGGGTGTGTAGCGGACTCTTCCGCAGATCACGCTCCTGCTCCTGTTTTTCTCCCGGATCCGCCGCCTCCTGCCCCGGACGGCCGGCCCCCTCTTACGTGGGAGTCCCGGCAACCGGCTGCGCCAGCTTAACCCTCTGCCCGATAAAGTCCAGCAGCTCGCGGTTGACCATCCCGGCATGGGTCCAGGTGATCCCGTGCGGCCCGCCCTCAACCACCACGAGACGGCTTTCTTTCATCAGTTCGGGGGTGCGCTTGCCCGACGCGGGGAAGGGCACGATCCGGTCTGCATCGCCGTGAATCACCAGGACGGGCACGTCGATGCTCCGGAGATCGTTCCGGAAATCGGTCAGCCACGCAGGGACGCAGTCGAGAGTGCCCTTCGGGGAGGCAGCGGCCGCGATGTTCCAGCTGAGGCGGACGACCTCGTCGCTGACAAGGTCGCCCCCGAGGAGATCGACGTTGTAGAAGTTCGAGAGAAATCCGGAAAGGAACGCCGGACGGTCGGCAACGATGCTCTCCATGATCCCGTCGAAGACACTCCCGTCCACGCCTTCAGGGTTGTCGGCCGTCTTCAAGAGGTACGGCGGGACCGCGGAAATGAAGACGGCTCGCTCCACGCGCTCGCTCCCAAAGGTGCCGAGATAACGGGCGACCTCGCCGCCGCCCATCGAGAACCCAACGAGCGTAGCGTCACGCAGGTCGAGGTCCGTCATGAGCGTGTTCAGGTCCCCGGCCAGCGTATCGTAGTCGTAGCCGAAGGTCGGTTTGCTGGAGTTGCCAAACCCCCTGCGGTCGTAGGTGATTACACGGTAGCCCGCATCGAGCAGCACCGGCACCTGCTTCTCCCAGGATTTGCTTGAGAGCGGCCAGCCGTGGATCAGGACGACCGGCTTGCCTGTGCCGTGGTCCTCGTAGTAGAGGTCGACGGTGCCCGAGTTTTCTTTACCGACGGTGATGTAGGACAT
>JAENZF010000238.1 GCA_016841385.1 Methanobacteriota archaeon
CGGGCAGTTTATTCTCCCGGAAGGTGATTCCCAATAATTATCATGGTTTTTTTTGTGGGAGCCCCGGCTGCTCCGGATCCCGTTCCTGAAAAAAGTTTATCCCCTCTCGTCAGCCAAATGTACGATATCATGGATACTGGATTTATCCGGGTGTTGCTCAACCCCGGGCGTTTCTTCGAAGCGCGCATGCAGGACGAGCCGAGCCTGAAGATACCGGCGCTGATCGCGCTCGTCATCGGGCTGATCGGTGCGGTCTCGGCCGCACTGGCGGCAAACCTGATCATCGGGATACTTCCCGCAGATATGCAGGCCTTCGGAATGATCGGAGTGGCGTTCGCCGTGGTCGGTGGCGTCATCGGGGGGTTCCTGACATGGCTCATCTTCGGTGTCGTCTTTTACCTCGTCTCGATGGCCTTTAAGGGCAAAGGATCGTTCAAGCGGACGCTGGAGGTTACGGGCTACGGATTCCTGCCCCAGGTCTTCGGGGGTATCATCGGGACGATCTTCACCTACCAGCTCATATCGGGCCTGACGATCCCGACCGTAACGAACCCCGAGGAGATCGCGGCGGTGGCAGAGAACCTCACGAGTGTCATGGTGACCAATCCCCTGGCGCAGATCGCCGGGCTCGTGGGCATCCTCTTCCTGATCTGGAGCGCGAACATATGGATCTTCGGCATGAAATACGCACGGAGCCTCTCCACGCGGGACGCGGCCCTCACCGTCGGGATACCCGTTGGTCTCTATATCCTCTATACGCTCATCGCACTTGCCGGATGGCTGTAACATGAAACCCCTTTACCTCGTTATCATATCACTCCTCTGCGCCGTCTTAGCGGTCGCCGGAACGGCGAGTGCCGGCCCGGCAGACATCACCGTGACCTCCTCCGCGACCGATCCGCCTGTCCTGATGAAGGGGGATACCGGGACACTCACGGTGACGATCCAGAACAACGGTCCCGACACCGTCGCCATCAGCAGCGCCCGGCTCTACGGCAGCGGGGTCGTGCCCCTGAGCGACTCCTATGCCTCGGTCGGGGAGATCGGTGCCGGGAACAGCAAGACGTTCACCTTCACCATCCGGGCGGACGGGGGGGAGGGGACGTTCTACCCGCAGTTCGTCCTTAACTTCCGCGACGGCGGCGGCAGCCTCCGCTACCCGGTCCCGGTCCAGGTCGAGAATACCCCGCTCAGCGCATCGGTGATCGGAAAGCCGGACGCCTTCTCCGAAGGACGGACGGCCGAGATCACTGTCCGGGTCGGCAACCCCCGCCCGAACGCCGCCTCCGGCGTCCAGGTCATCCCGCAGGGGACCGGCTTTTCCGCCACCCCGACCGGCGGGTTCATCGGGGCTCTCGCCCCTGACGGTTCTGCGACCGTCCTCTTCAACCTGACCCCGACCACGGAGACGGACGTCGCCTTCCAGGTGATCTGGCGTAACGGCATCAATACCCACACCACCGACCTCGTTCTGCCGATCGTCTTCGGCGAGGATAAGCGGCAGGCGGACCCCGTCATCACCAACGTCGAGGTCACGCCCGTGGCCGGAGGCTACCGGATCGTGGGCGACGTCATGAACGCGGGCCTCGAATCCGCCCGGTCGGTGATCGTCACCCCCGGTGCGCCGGCGACGCCCACCGACCCGTTCCGGGTCTACGTTGTCGGGACCCTCGACCCCGACGACATATCCTCGTTTGAGGTGACGTTCCGGGCCGACGCAAACGTGACAGAGGTCCCGCTCGTCGTCGAG
Source organism: Methanobacteriota archaeon (assembly GCA_016841385.1). GTDB lineage: Archaea > Halobacteriota > Methanomicrobia > Methanomicrobiales > Methanoculleaceae > Methanoculleus. The sequence continues at coordinate 1,751 of JAENZF010000238.1, forward strand.
TATCGTGACGACGACGGCAATCGCTACACGGCGACGACGATGGTCGGGGTCGGCGGCGTCACGGCTTCCTTCGAAGAGCGGGATGGCGACATACCGATAGTCGGCATCATCATCGTCGTGCTTGTCGCGCTCGGGATAGCCGGGGCTATCTACTACTCCTGGAGACGGACGTAACGACGATGCCGGTCATCAGTTTCGATGAGGTCACCAAGGTCTACCCACTCCCGGCCGGCGACGTCGTGGCGCTCGGCGGCATCGATCTCGCGATCGAGGAGGGCGAGTTCGTTCTGGTCATGGGGCCTTCGGGGTCGGGGAAGACCACCCTCCTCAATATCATGGGGTCGCTCGACGTCCCGACCTCCGGGGAGGTCACCATCGC
>JAENZF010000239.1 GCA_016841385.1 Methanobacteriota archaeon
CTTCTAGTGAACGACTGCGGGTTTGCCGTCGATACTGCCCGCCTCCCGCTCCCGGCCGGCGTCCCGGAGGATGAAGGCCGGGAACTCGCGCTCTACGGCGGGGGGGACTTCGAACTCCTCTTCTGCGTCCCTCCGGGCATCCTCCCGGTCCCGGGGGTCGAGGCGCATGTCATCGGGGAGGTCATCCCGGAGCGGGCGGTCCTCGCGGACGGAAAGCCGCTCGAACGCCGGGGATACCTGCACGAGTGGAACGGCTAAGAGACGGCCCGCGCCCCCATCCGCCGCCACTCCCAGAAGATATACGCGAGCCCGAAGACCGCAAAGAGGAATATCACCCCTTCGGTCACCAGGATCCCCTGTGTCTGGGCGAGATAGACGGCGGCGGCGTCCACGGCGGCGTGCCAGAGCACCGCGAGGGCAAGGAGCGCCTTTTTGCCGAAGACGACGGCGGCGAGCACCAAGAGCGACCAGGCGATATGCAGGGTGATTGTCATCATCCGTTCGGCGAGCCCGGGCAGGATGTCGAGCGGGGTGAGGTTCCGGAGGAGATCTACCTGCGCCTGGACGGCGGGGTCGTCGGGGATGAAGAGCATCGATCCCTCACCGGTGATGGCGATGTAGGAGAGCATGCTCGTGAGCACGAGGAGCGCGACGATCATGCTCTCGACGCCGCCCCACCCGGTCCCGAAGAGGAGGCCGTTCTCGCGGGTGAGGGGGATCTCCTGCCGCCGGAAGAGGTAGCGGTAGACGAGGTAGCGGCCGACCTCCTCGAAGAGCCCGGCGAGGAGGCCGAGGTAGATGGCGAGCACCGCCACGGCCGCGGTTGTCCCGAACGGCAGGACGGCGAGGTAGAGCGGTGTCTGCGTTACGAGGACGAGCGGGACGTGGACAATCTGGACGACGATGAAGAAGAGGGCGCCGAGCACGAAAACCCGCCACCGGACGCCGAACCTTTTGACGATCCAGTAGCCGAGCGCGAGCGGAACGATGATCTCAAGCAGGGCAACGACGGCGAACGTGGCGACAACCAGCGGGTCCATAGGAAAGAATATTTTGACTAGTTATTTAACAATTGTCACAGTATAAGTGAGGAAAGGATCCCGATCGCCATGAATACAGAGCACCCGGGAGCGGCCCCGGAAGGCGGGCGCATTCCCGGGGATGCAGGCCGAATCTCGGGGGGCCGGTTCTCGAACAACTTCGACTTCCTGCGGTTCGCCGCGGCGGCGGTGATCGTCGTCACGCACGCCTACGCGCTCAGGCTCGGCTACGTCGGGGTAGGGATGTACGACCCGGTCGAACTCATGGGGCAGGCGGGACTTGCCGTCCTCCTCGTCACCAGCGGTTACCTGATCGCGGCGAGCTGGGAGTCGACCGCATCACCGCTCCGGTTCGCCTGGAAACGGTCCCTCCGGGTCGTTCCGGGCCTCATCCTCGCGATCCTCATCACCCTCTTCGTCATCGGCCCGCTGATGACGTCCCTCCCCCCGGCAGAATACTTCGGCGCCCTCTTCTCCCCTGCAGGGATTGCCACCGCCCCGTTCTTTGAAGACGGGTCGGCGATAGGCCTCTTCCAGGAGAACCCGTGGACCTACGTCAACGGCTCGCTCTGGACGATACCCGTCGAGGTCGTGATGTACGGAGTCCTCGCGCTCCTCGGGATCGCCGGGCTCCTGTGGCGCAAGTCCGCCCTCCTCGGTGTCGCAGGCATAAACGTCCTGCTCTGGATCGTCTGGTTCGACGATCCACGGATGGCGAAGATCCGGTTCACTCTCTACTTCCTCGTCGGGGCCTACCTCTACCTCCACCGGGAACGCATCGCCTACCGGCCGGTCGTTGCCGGGGTGCTGCTTCTGCTGCTCGGGCTCTCGGCCCTGACACCCTACCTGACCGTCGCCGGGGTGATCGCTATCCCCTACCTCGTCATCTACGCCGCGTACCTCCCGGTCCCGTTCCTGAACCAATTCGGGAAGCCGGGAGACTTCTCCTACGGCATCTACATCTACCACTACCCGGTCCAGCAGGTGCTGATCCAGATTACGGCAAACACGCTCCTCCTCCCGGCGCTCTGCGGACTTTCGTTCCTGGTGACGTTTGCTCTCGCGTTCCTCTCCTGGCACG
>JAENZF010000240.1 GCA_016841385.1 Methanobacteriota archaeon
GCGGTCAGCAGGTTCTGCTGGGAGTGCGGGGTGAGGGTGTTGATCTCGTCGATGAAGAGCACCCCCCCATGCGCCCGGTGGATGGCCCCTCCCTCGACGCGGTCGTGGGAAGGCGTCTCGAGGCCGCCGCTCTGGAAGGGGTCGTGCCTGACGTCGCCGAGCAGGGCGCCTGCGTGCGAACCGGTGGCGTCGATGAAGGGCGCAGGGATGTTGGGGTCATGGGAGATCAGGAGCTTCGGGACCATCGTCTCCTCGCGGGGCGTCGAATACTTCAGCGCCATGAAGATGAACGCGGCGGCGATGATGCCGAGAAGCCACTGATAGGTGATGAGCGCATAGCCGATGATACCGATGATGAGGAGCATGATAAGGGTGCTCCGCATCTGAATCTTCTTTCTCGCCTCTACCTTGTGGGCGTTGACGATCTGTTTGCCGCGGCTCGCCGGCACGGTCCTGATGATGGGGTTATTGTTATCCTCGGGGTTCGGATAGACCAGAATGTCCTGCAGTTCCTCCTTCGGGAGGAGCTCGGCCATAGCCTTCGCCAGCATCGATTTGCCGGTTCCGGGGGTGCCGATCATCATCACATGCCTGCGCTGGACCGCAGCCTTCCGGATCACCTCGACGGCATGTTCCTGGCCGATGACCTGATCGATGAGACTCGGGGGTACGTCGATATCTGACGATGCGCTCAGCTCGAGACCGGAGAAGACGTCTGTCTCCGCCAGGTCGTCGTTCGTGAGCTCGATGGTTGGGATTTCTTCTGGAGTCGTTGAATCCATCGTCGGGTTTACCTCTTTGCTGCACTGATACTTATATAATTTATTCATCCTCGTTCAAATACTTTCTAGCAAAGGTGTTCTATGAGAATAATCAGCACGGAACGGTCCCAGGTCCTGGCAGCCCGCATCGCCGAAAAGTTGGGGATACCACTGGTTGAGACGAAATTCACCCGGTTTCCCGACGGAGAGATGTACCTCCGGTGTGGAGAACTGGACGATGAGACCCTGATCGTCAGCAGCGTTGTGGATAATGATATGCTTGTACAGACTCTTCTTGCGATCGACGCCGCCGACCGGTCAAGGAACATGCTGGTGGTCCCGTACCTCGGCTATTCGCGGCAGGACAAGCGCTTTTTCCCGGGCGAGCCGATAAGCGCCCGGGCGATCGCGCGAGCCCTCTCGACCGGCATCGAGCGGGTGTTCGTCGTCAACATCCACGACCCCGGCGTACTGGACCATTTCGGCGTCCCGGCGAAGAATATCACCATCGCTCCGGCCATCGGGGGATACATCGGCGACCTGCACCTGAAGAACCCCCTGATCCTTGCTCCGGACGAAGGAGCGATCGATTTTGCGACCGACGTTGCTGCTGTCGGCGGGTGGGACTGCGACCACCTCGAAAAGACCCGGCTCTCGGGTGAGGAGGTCCGGATTGCCCCAAAGACCATCGATGCCGCCGGGCGGGAGGTCGTGATCGTGGACGATATCATATCCACCGGCGGGACTCTCGCGACCGCCGCCTGCATGCTCCGGGAGCAGGGAGCCGCATCCATCCACGCGGCCTGCGTTCACGGGGTGCTCACGAGCGGCGCCTATACGCGCCTGCGGGCAGCGGGGGTCTCCTCGGTCGTCTCCAGCGATACCTACGAGAACGCCTCAAGCTTCATATCGGCCGCGAACGCAATCGCTACCGCGATCAGGGAAGATGCTCGCCGTTGACGGATCCCATCTGGAGGGAGGAGGGCAGATCCTCCGTCTGGCAGTCGCTCTATCGGCGATCTCCACAACTCCAGTCACCGTCACCCGTATCAGGCAGAACCGGGACAACCCCGGGCTCGCGCCCCAGCACATCGCTGCAGTTTTGGCTGTCGCCGGGGCCTGCGATGCCCAATGCACGGGCCTCTCGCCCCGGAGCAGCGAGATCACCTTCACCCCGGGCCGGCTCCGGCGGGCCGATCTCCAGATCGACCCCGGAACCGCCGGAAGCATCCCCCTGATCCTCCAGGCATGGCTCCCGGTTGCCCTCCACGCCGGCGGGAGCATCACCGTCACGGGCGGGACCGAGGTGGCGTGGAGCCCGACCATCGACTACCTGGAATGCGTCC
>JAENZF010000015.1 GCA_016841385.1 Methanobacteriota archaeon
CCGACTCCGACGCCGGCGCCGACTCCGACCCCGACGCCGACCCCGACTCCGACTCCGACTCCGACACCAACCCCGACTCCGACTCCGACTCCGACTCCGACGGTGAACGTCACCCCGACTCCGACTCCGACCCCAGCCCCGACGCAGACGTCGACAGGCGGTGGTGGCGGCGGAGGGGGAGGTGGAGGCGGCGGCGGTGGCGGCGGCTTTGCCTGGGTTGGCCCGACCCCGACAACCCCCGCGACCCCGACGCCGACCGCCGCCCCCGAAAAGGTTGAGCCCGGCCGGCTGCACCTCGGGGAGACCGGTCTCGTTGAAGAGTCCGTCCGGATCAGTTCGTCCGACGGCATTGCGAGCCTCGCCATTGCGGAGGGGGTCAGGGCGGTCGATGCCGCCGGTGACCCGCTTGCGGCGATGACCCTCGAGTCCCTTGATTCGGCCGACGTACCGCCGGTGCCCGGCGTGGGCGCATACGCGTTTGCCGGGTATGCCTGCATCGCCGGGCCGGAGGGGGCTGCCTTCTCGCCACCGGTGACCCTGGCATTCAACTTCACGGAGGAGCAGTGGAGTGCCGTCTACAACGATAGCGAGCAGAACGGGCTCTTGGTGCAATGGTACAACCGGTCGGCGGATGCCTGGGAAGAGATCCCCACCACCGTCTACCCGGAGGCCCGGAGCGTCACAGCCGTTGTCTCGCATTTCAGCCTGTATGCGCTCTTCGTCGAGGTGCCCGGGGACGGCGCGGCGCAGGTGGTCGCGGGCGGCACCGACCCCCAGCCTGAGACGGGGCCGGATCCCTGGTATGCGCACCTCATCCCCGGCCTCCTTGCCCTCATCGTCGTGGGGGCGGGGGCGTTCCTCTACTTCCGGAAGGAGAACCCCTGAAACATTATTTTTCAGAGCAAAAATGGAGTGAAGGAAAGATCGAGGGTTACCCTCTCCGCTTCCTTCCCGCGAGGAGGAGGAGGAGCGCCGCCCCGGCACCGATCGCACCGAACCCCGGTGCCGCTGTCGGGGCGGGGTTCGCCGGCTCCGTGAGGCCGGCCAGCCAGGCGGCGCTGGTATTGGGCGAGAGGAACCGGATGCCTGCAAGGACGTAGCCTCCGTCGGGAGCGCTCTCGGCCGCGTAGACCCCGGTAGCGGGGAACGTCGTAGTCCACTGAACCGCCCCGTCCGCGTCGGTCCCGAGGGCGAAGCCCTCTCCGCTCCTGAGATCCGTGCCTGCGATCATGTACCCTCCGGCAGGTCTCAGGGCGACGGCGTATCCGGTCATGCCCTCCATATTCCGGAGCCAGACCTCCTCTCCTTCTGCATCGACAAGGCCGGACCAGTAGTTGCCTGAGTACACGAACCCACCCTCATCGGTCTCCTCGATGTCGAAGATGACCGGGGCCTGGTAATTCTCGTGCCAGAGCGTGTTGCCGTCGGCGTCGAATCGGATGAGGAAGGCGTCCCCGATGTCGTTGTTGAAGGGCGACGTCGTGCCCCCGATGACATACCCACCGTCGGCGGTCACGATCCCGGTGTTCGCGGCGGTGCCGGGGAACGTCCGGTTCCAGACGGGCGTGCCGTTACCGTCGGTCTTTGTGATGACCGCCGTCGTGTCGTTCGCCGACCCGGGTGGTTCCCAGAGCCACCCGATGACGACGTACCCGCCGTCAGCGGTCGGGCGGACAGCCGAGATCTTCTCTCCCGGCAGGACCCGCCGCCACTCCTCCTCTCCGTCCGCGTCGGTCCTGATCAGGAACGAACTGCCCTGGTAGGTTAGGTTCTGCTCCGACCCGTCCGTGGAGACATTGTAGCCGCCGGCGATGTAGCCCCCGTCGGCGGTCTCTGCAACGGAGGCCGGCGTCATGTTGGGTATTCTTACTGTCCATACCTCGTTCCCCTGGCCGTCGGTCTTTACGAGCAGCAGGTCTTCCCTGCCCCCGAAGACCTCCGTAAGGGTAGAGCCGAGAGCGATGAAGCCGCCGTCCGCGGTCGGTGCAACGGCATCGAACTTGCTGTTATTCTCCGGCGAGAACGTCGCGTTCCAGGCGACCGGCGGAGCGGTCTCGCTCGCAGAGACAATTCCTGCCGGCAGCACCGCCGCGATGAGCAGTGCCGCCAGAATCATCCCCGGCTGCCAGAAGTATCGGTATCTTTTTGTCATGGAATCGATCACTGGTGCGGTGCGGCACGCAAAAAGTGTAGTGGTTCCTCCCCCCGGATCGGGTGTCGTGCCGGTGCATCGGCACGCCGGCAATCCATTAATGAACGTGAACTTCCTATAGTTCTAGCACGTGTTGGCGATATTCGACGGAACCTGGGTGCGCCTCAGCGGCGAAGGACGCACGCTCTACGAGCAGGGCGGCTACGGGAGGCTGGAGGGAACCGGTCTTAGGCTCTCTCCCGAAGAGGCGCTCTACCTCATGGAACGCAACAAGATCGACGTGAAGGACTTCGGCTTTGACAGCCTGCTCGGTCTCTTCGCCGGCCAGCCGAACTTTGTCCGCAGGTATCTCGTCTACCGCGACATCCGCGAGCGGGGGTACGTGGTTCAGCCCGGCCCGCAAGATTTCCGTGTCTTCCGCCGCGGCCACAAGCCCGGGGTTGGAAAGTCCCAGTACCTGATCCGGGTCCTCTCTGAACGGGATCTCGTCGACTTCGACCGGGTGAGCCAGGACGTGCTCACCGCAGTCAACATGCGCAAACAGTACCTCCTCGCGGTCGTGGACGACGAGGACGAACTGACCTACTACGAGGTGCGGGTGCAGGACCTCCCCGGGGTAGGAGAACCGGCCGGGTGCAGCACGCCGGTAGAGGCCTCTCTCTTCGGGACCTACGCGCTGGCCCACCTGCCGCCGGGAACCCCGCTTGAGGAGGACTGGTACGGCAAACGGCTCGACCCCCAGAGGCTGCTGCTCCGCCCGGTCGAATCGATCTTTCTCATGCGCCGGGAGTGCCTCTCAATCACGCAGGACGGCGAACCGATGACCGCAGAGCAGTTCCTCGATGCAGCGGCGGAGAAGGACATCGAGATCCGGGAGAAGGAGCGGGTCTTCTCCGACCTCCGGGAGAAGGGCTACATCCCGAGAACCGGATACAAGTTCGGCCACCACTTCCGCGTCTACTCCGGCAAGAAGAGCCACTCCGAGATGCTCGTCCACGCCGTTCCGTCCGGGACCTCCACGCCGATGAGCGGCGTCTCCCGCTCGGTCAGGCTTGCTCACAGCGTCAAAAAGAAGATGTTGTTTGCCTGCATATACAATACAGATATCAGATATGTCGAATTCGCCCGAATAAAACTGTGAGCGTCAGTCCATGCATTCCGAAATGAACCCGTGGTCGAATAATCAGACCGTCGATGTGGATCGACTCTTTGCCGAGTTCGGCATCGAGCCGATCGGTGAGGTCGCACGAAGGCTTCCCGAGGTACCGCCATTTATGCGTAGAGGTATCGTCGTCGGACACCGGGACTACCAGCTGATCGTCGATGCCATCCGGAACAAAACCCCGTTTCACGTGCTGACCGGGTTCATGCCATCAGGTCTCCCGCACCTCGGGCACCTGATGGTCATGAAAGAAGTGGTCTGGCACGTCCAGCAGGGCGGAAACGGCTACGTGGCCATCGCCGACCGGGAGGCGCACGCGGTCCGCGGCATCTCGTGGGAGAAGTGCCGCGAGTTCGGGAAGGAGTACCTCAAGGCCCTCTATGCACTCGGATTCGAGGGCACGACCTACTACCAGAGCAGGAACGAGCGCTTGAAGGATCTCGCGTTCGAGGCGTCTACGAAGGTGAACTTCTCGGAGATGTCGGCGATATACGGGTTTGGGCCCGAGACCTCGCTCTCCCATGCCATGAGCGTCATCACCCAGGTGGCCGACATCCTCTTCCCGCAGCTCGACGCCGGCCCCGCCCCCACCATCGTCCCGGTCGGCCTCGACCAGGACCCGCACATCCGGCTCACCCGGGACGTGGCCTACAAACTCAGGATGTTCACGGTCGAGGACCGCGGCGACCATATCAGTGTCCGGTCGAAGAACGCCCCTGAAGAGGCTCTCGAGGCAGTGCACCATGCATTCCCCGGTTCGAAGAAGTACGCGGGCCACGTGGATATCAGAGGCCTTCCGATGGGGCGGGTGGAGGATACCGTCCGGGAGATCGAGATCGCCCACGGGGGATTCGGGTTCTACCGGCCCTCGTCGACCTACCACATCTTCATGCCCGGGCTCCAGGGCGGGAAGATGTCGAGCAGCGTGCCTGAGAGTTCGTTCGGGTTCTACGAGTCCGACAAGTCGATCAGGAAGAAGGTTATGGCTGCGCTGACCGGTGGGCGGATGACGCTCGAGGAGCAGAAGCGTCTTGGGGGCGAGCCGGACGTCTGCTCGGTCTACCTCTTAAACCTCTTCCACATGCTTGAGGATGAAGTGGAACTCGCCGACCTGCGCCGCCGGTGCGAGAGCGGCGAACTCACCTGCGGGCAGTGCAAGAAAGAGACGCTGGAGCGCGTGCAGGCGTTTCTCGCGGAGTTGCGGGATAAGATGGATGCGGTTGAACATCTTGCAGAGGAGGCGGTAAAGTGGAGCTGACGCTGAACGAGAAGAAACTCCTGGTCGCCCTGGAGGCGGTAGGCTCGGCCGACGCGGCCGCCCTTGCGGAGAAGATGGATGCCCGTCGGGAGGCGGTGGTGCAGTATGCAAACCTCGCCGGCGATCGGGGGCTTGTGGACGTAGAGAAGCATGTCTCCCGGCGGTATGTCCCGACCGAGGAGGGCCGGGCCTATGTTGGGAAGGGCCTCCCCGAGCGGCAGCTGCTCGAGAGTTTCGGGGAGACGATCCCGATGCGAGACCTTCAGGCACACCCGCTTGCAAAGATCGCCATCGGCTGGATGCGAAAGAAGGGCTGGATCGCCATCCGGGACGGAGTCGTGCAGAAGACCGGCAACACCGCCCCGGGATCTGACGAAGCCGCGTTTGCCCGGGCGAGCGAGAGCGGTGCGATCGCCGACGGCGAAGGAGTCGCCGACCTCGCGAGACGCGGCCTTGTGGAGGAAGAAGAGACCGTCGCCTACACGGTCTCGATAACGCCTCGTGGCCGCCAGCTCCTCGCCGAAGGGCTTGACCTCCAGGAGGAGACGGGCACGCTCACCCGCGAGCAGATCCTCTCCGGCGCGTGGAAGGACCTCCCTCTCCGGCGCTACGACGTCGGAAAACTCCCGAAACGCGCCTACCCCGGGAAGATCCACCCCTACCAGCGTCTCATCGACGAGATGCGCCGCGTCCTCCTCGACATGGGGTTTACGGAGATGGCGGGCGGGATCGTGCAGAGTTCGTTCTGGAACTTCGACGCCCTCTTCCAGCCGCAGGACCACCCGGCACGGGAGATGCAGGACACGTTCTTCCTCGGGGAGCGCTGGCCGCTCCCGGCAGGATACGAGCGCGTCAGCGATATGCACGAGCACGGCGGCGAGACCTCCTCCACCGGGTGGGGAGGCACCTGGAGCGCTGCAAAGGCGGAGCAGTGCGTGCTCCGGACCCATACGACCAGCCTCTCCATCCAGCACCTCGCGGAGCACCCAAAACCCCCGGTGAAGGCGTTCTGCATCGGCAGAGTCTACCGGCGGGAGGCGATCGACCCCACGCACCTTGCGGAGTTCGAGCAGCTCGAAGGCATCGTTATGGATGAGGGCGTCAACTTCCGTCACCTTCTCGGGTTCTTAAAAGAGTTCTACGGGAAGATGGGCTTTGAGAAGGTCCGGTTCCGCCCCGGCTACTTCCCCTACACCGAGCCCTCCGTGGAGCCCGAGGTCTACGTCGACGGCCTCGGCTGGGTGGAGCTCGGCGGAGCGGGCATCTTCCGGCAGGAGGTGACCGCGCCGTTTGGAATCGAGCACCCGGTGCTCGCGTGGGGCCTCGGGATCAGCCGGGTGGCGATGCTCCGGCTCGGACTCCGCGACCTCCGGCAGCTCTACAAAAGCGACGTCGAGTGGATCCGGGAGACACCCACCTACGGCGGGAGGCGATGAGATGGCGATAATCACGTTACCCTACCGGTACCTGGAACGTCTGACCGGGACCGACCGGCAGACGATCATCGACCGCGTTCCGATGATCGGGGCCGACATCGAGCGGATCGAGGAAGACCATGTGGACGTCGAGTTCTTCCCGGACCGGCCGGACCTCTACTCCCCTGAGGGTGTCTCCCGGGCGATGCGCGGGTTCCTCGGGATCGAGGAGGGTCTCCCGGTCTATCCCGTCCGCCCATCCGGCATCACCTTCTCGGTCGACCCGGGCCTTGCCGATATCCGGCCGTTCCTCGGCTCAGCGGTGATCCGGAACGTCAGTTTCGATGAAGAGGCGATCGAGAGCCTGATGAGCCTCCAGGAGGCCCTCCACTGGGCGGTCGGGCGCGGACGGGGCAAGGTGGCGATCGGCGTCCACGACCTCGACGCGGTCACGCCGCCCTTCCGCTACATCGCCTCCCCTCGCGACCGGTCCTTCGTGCCGCTGGACTTCGAGCAGGAGATGACTCTGGAGGAGATCCTCACCGACCACCCGAAGGGCCGGGACTACGCCCGCCTGGTGGAGGATTTCCATAGGTTCCCGCTGATCGTCGATGCCGACGATCGGGTGCTCTCCTTCCCGCCCATCATCAACGGCGAGCTGACGAGGGTCACGACGGCGACGAAGAATATCCTGCTCGACTGCACCGGCACCGACAGGAGAGCGGTGATGACGGCGGTGAACATCATCTGCACGGCGCTCGCCGAGGCCGGGGCGACGATCGAGACGGTCACCGTCGAGGGAGAGGAGATGCCCACGCTCGCCCCCGCGGAGCGGATCGTCTCGGTCGAGGAATGCGCCTCCCTCCTCGGCCTCCCCCTCTCGGCACAGGAGATGGCGCGGCTTCTTTGCCGGATGCGGTTCGGTGCCGAGCCCGACGGGGACTCCCGGGTCAGAATCCTCGTCCCCTGCTACCGGGCGGACATCCTCCACGACTGGGATGTCTTTGAAGACGTGGCGATCGCCTACGGTTTCGAGAACTTCGACGCCGCCCTCCCGGCCACCGCCACCGTCGGAGAGGAGCACCCGATCACCGCCATCGCGGGGGCGGTCCGGTCGGTGATGATCGGCCTTGGGTACCTCGAGATGATGCCGTTCACCCTCACGAACGAGCGGGTGCTCTATGCGAACATGCAGCGGGAGCACCTGCCCGGGACCCTGCAGGTGCTCCACCCGATCAGCGAGGAGCAGACCCTGGTCCGAACCGACCTCCTCGGGCTGCTGATGGAGATGCTCCAGGCGAACAAGCATCGCGAGCTCCCGCAGAGGCTCTTTGCGGTTGGCGACGTGGTCGAGGCCTGTGCGACCTTCCAGAAGTTCGCCGCGGTCAGCATCCACCCGGCGGCTGACTTTTCCGAGGTGTATGCGGCGGCGGATGTCCTCTGCCGCGAACTCTCGCTCCCGTACACGGTCGTCGAATCGGCCGACCCCGCGTTCCTCGACGGTCGCCGCGGGGATATCATCGTTGACGGAAGAAAAGTAGGGGTGTTCGGGGAGATCCATCCGGCGGTCCTGAAGGCGTTCGACCTCGAGCACCCGGTGGCGGCGTTCGCGCTCGACCTCACAGCCGTACCGGGATACCCCGCCCCGCCAGGTACTCCTTGACCTGGCGAACGGTGAACTCACCATAGTGGAAGACGCTTGCCGCGAGGCAGGCGTCGGCCTTTCCTCTTGTAAACCCGTCGTAGAAGTGCTCGAGCGTACCCACGCCGCCGCTCGCGACAACCGGGATCCCGACCGCCTCCGAGATCGCCGCGGTGATCGGGATGTCGAACCCTCCCTTCGTCCCGTCGGTCTCCATGCTGGTGAGCAGGATCTCGCCGGCCCCGCGTTTCTCGACCTCTCCTGCCCAGGCGATTGCGTCAAGCCCCGTCGGTCTGCTCCCGCCGTGGGTCACGACCTCGTACCAGCACTCCCGTCCGTCGGGGAGGGCGATGGGCATCTTATCCGGCGTCATATCGTAGTTCCGCTTGACGTCAACGGCGACGACGATGCACTGGGTGCCGAACCGCTCTGCGCCCCGCAAGATCAGTTCCGGATCCTGGACGGCGCTTGAGTTGATGCTCACCTTGTCCGCACCTGCCCGGAGGATCTGCTTCATGTCGTCGATCGTCCGGATGCCGCCGCCGACGGTGAGCGGGAGGAAGAGTTCGTCGGCCGCCCGCTGCACGACGTCGATGATGGTGCCCCGGTCTTCCCTGGTGGCAGTGATATCGAGGAATACCACCTCATCCGCACCCTGTTCGTTGTAGCGCTGGGCCAGCTCGACGGGATCGCCCGCGTCGCGCAGGCCGACGAAGTGCGTGCCCTTGACAACCCGCCCGTCCTTGAGGTCCAGGCAGGGGATGATCCGTTTCGTCAGAACCATGAGTAGTGGTTTTAGAGCAGGAGGTGATGAGGGTTTCTAGGTGCGATGGGCGGGAGCGTAGCGAGCGGCCGGAGCAGGAGCACCGGCAGGTGCGAGGAGGTGGGACGTTGAATTCTTGTGAGCGGGGTTGCCAGACACACCCAACGGCACTCACGCCCTTTTTCAATCGCACGAACCGGGCACGGCTTTCCACTGAATATCGCCATTTGGGGGAGGGGTTGCAGGGGAGGGGGGAGCATCCCCCCTCCCCTGTCCCCACCCCTCTGACGCGATACTCCCACGGTCCACTGTATGGGGAGTCTTCACGGCTTCAGCGGTTTCAGCACTTGACACAAAAGTAAAAGTCTGGAGGTGCACTTTGCGGTTGTCCGGCAACCCTGGTTGAGAACAAGCACGGACGAACCCGATCCTCGGGAGCCCGTGCCGCTCCCCTTACGTTTAAGTACTCCGGAAAGATACTTCTAAAGACAAACCGGAGGAATCTCCGGGCAGGAAACCGGTCTGGTGGTATTATGGAGTCTGGAGATCTAAAAATTGCGTGGGCGCGGCAGTACATGCCGGTACTCTCGTTCATTCGGAAGCGGTTTATCGAGGAGAAGCCGTTCTCGGGCATGACTGTCGGCATGGCCCTCCACGTCGAGGCAAAGACTGCGGTGCTGGTCGAGACCCTGGCGGCAGGCGGCGCCGAGGTGCATATCACGGGGTGCAACCCCCTCTCGACCCAGGATGACGTCTCGATGGCGCTCGACACCCGGGAAGGAATTCACTCCTATGCCCGGCGGGGCGCCAGTGTCGAGGAATACTACGCGGCCATCGACCGGGTGCTCGACGCCCGCCCTGCGATCACCATCGACGACGGCATGGACCTTATCTACCGCATCCATACCGAGCGGCAGGAAGTGCTGGACTCGGTCATCGGCGGGTGCGAGGAGACCACGACCGGCATCCACCGGCTCCGCGCGATGGCACGGGAAGGGGCGCTCAGGTTCCCGGTCGTCGCCGTCAACGATACCCCGATGAAGCACTTCTTCGACAACGTTCACGGTACCGGGGAGAGTTCGCTTGCATCGATCATGATAACGACGAACATCCTCATCGCCGGCAAGCGGTTCGTCGTCGCAGGCTACGGTTACTGCGGTCGGGGGCTCGCACAGAAGGCCCGGAGCCTCGGCGCCCGCGTCATCGTGACCGAGGTTGACCCGAGAAGGGCGTTGCAGGCGCACATGGACGGGTTCGACGTCATGACGATGGACCAGGCGGCACCCCTCGGCGACATCTTCGTCACCACCACCGGCAATACGAGCATCATCACGGAGCGGCACTTCCCTAACCTGAAGGACGGGGCCATCCTCGCCAACGCCGGGCACTTCAACGTAGAGATCGACGTCGAGTGGCTCGTATCGCACGCGGACGCCACCGTCCCCCGGGACGGCATCGACACCTACATGCTCGGCGGGAAGGCCGTCCACGTCCTCGCCGAAGGAAGGCTCGTGAACCTTGCGACGCCGAAGGGCATGGGCCACCCCGTCGAAGTGATGGACCTGAGTTTCGCCGTCCAGGCGCTCTCCGCCGAGTTCATCGCAAAGCACGGCCCTGATCTCGCGCCCGGTGTGCACGACGTCCCGTCCGCCATCGACGAGGAGGTGGCACGGCTGAAACTCGCCGCGCTCGGCCTCTCGATCGACCGGCTGACGCCTGAGCAGGAAACCTACATGAGCAGCTGGACGATCGGGACGTAACTCAACCATCTTTTTTATCGTTGTGGAAACCCGGCGCAAGATCCGGGAGGGGAAGAAACGGAGAGGCCAGGGACCGATACGCAGTCAGGTCTGAAAGGCGTCTCCATCACGATTCATTCGCACTATGAACCCGTGGCCGCATTCGCAGCACCGGTACTGCGCATACATGCCGCACCCGGGAGCATCGACATACCCCAGGAGTTCCCCCGGGGAGCCGCACCGGGGGCATGTCGGCCCCAGGTCGTCGAACCAGCGGCCGCATTTGAGACATTGATGGACAGTATGAATCCGCGGGTTGGCGGCAATGATGTCCTTGATGTGGTCCCGGCACCCGCAGAATGGGCAGGGAGCAGGTGCGTCCTCTCCGGTATCACTGACGTCTCCTGATGGGCGCGTTGTCTTCCGGGTCCCGTCTAACACGTGCACTCACCAGCCTCCCTGTTCCCGGCGGGTTTGTTCTTCTCCGGGAAGGTGTTACACCATCCCTTTCGTGCCTTCAGTATGCTTTCCGGCTGGCGCGGGTCAACCACTCTGCTCTGTCTCATGCACCTCTATGGGTGCTCCGACCGTTTAATGATACCTATTGGTATCAATAGGTATCTTATTGGAAAAATAAAAACGGTATAATATAATTGTCCTGCCGGGATACCTGAATAGGAAGATGGAGTCTCCCGATAATGTTTCAAGCAAGCAGGTGGGTGTGCGGCTCCCGGGCCACCTCTACCGGTGGCTGAAGGAGAAGGTCGACAGCGGCGAGTACTCAAATATGGCCCAGTCCGTCATCGGGGAACTGACGAAGGCAAGGACGCTCGAAGAGGTCCGGCGCCGGGAGACTTCGCAGTACGATGTTTCCGGGGAAGAACCCCTTGCCCGGATGGTGAACGAGCGTATCGAGGGCATCCGTCGGGAGCTCCTGGACGAAGTGAAGCGGCGACGTACCTGATCCTGTCCCGTCGCCACTCAACCTGTGTGCAACTGTCATGGGGCCGGGGCAAAAGCATCTTCGCCGGTAACTATTCCAGCGAACGCTCCGGAATCGGAGCAGATCCCGGGTACGACCTGCTCCCTTCATTCGGGGACGCTCCGGGACGGTCTTGTGAGTCGCCCAACACCTTCGGCGCCCGGGTGGTGCAAGGATAGAGAACGACCGGGAGACCTGATCCGAACCTGTTTCGCTCCCGCCGTGACTGTCACCCTCCGGATCACCATCCCGCTTGCGTGGAGTGGGCTTGTCTCCGGGGCGGTACTCTCGTTTGCCCGGGCGCTGGTGCTCGAACCGGAACTCCTCCTCCTTGACGAGCCACTCGCCGCCGTCGATATGCGAGCCCAGGCCGCGATGCGGAAAGAGATCCGCGACCGGATCCGGAACGCGGGCATCCCCTGCATCGTCGTCACCCACACCCTCCGCGACGCCCTCGAACTCGGGGCCCGCCTCTGTCTCCTCGAGGAAGGGAGGGTGATTGCCGACGGGACGCCGGAAGAGGCGCTCGGGACGCGGGAGAACGGGTTTATCACGAGTTTTGTCGGGCCGGGGGTTCCGGAACGGCCTTATACCCCGGGCGCCCATTACCGGTCATAGCACGACTGCCGGACCCAGGGCCGAAGCCCGGGGCACGCGAATCCGTCATAACGCCGTCCCGGGTTGCGGTGCCGCGCTGTCGGAAGAGGATGCCCCCGTATGAGAATGGTCATGAAGAAGCGAGGAAATTTACTGCTCCTTGTACTGCTGGCGGTTGCTGCTCTCGCCCCGTTGCCGGCCACCGGGGAGACCGTGGGCGGGGAGGTCTCCTTCGAGTACTCGTTCAACGAGTCGCATTCACTGATATACGAGCAGATGCTGGAGCAGAACGCATCCCTCGGCGAGTACTACGAGCAGGTCTGCCCTGAATTCCTGGAGAGCATGCCCCCGGAGGTGAGGGCGCACGTCTACAATACGACGATGCCCCGGCACCAGCCTCCCGGTGCTGACGGGGTATTCGTGCCGCCCCTGATAATGGGCAAGGTCGCTGTCGCCACCGCATCCCCCGTGATCTCGGTGAGCGGAGTCCATATCGGCCTCATTGGTGTTGGCATCCTTGCCCTGCTCGCGGCAGCCTGGCTCGTCCTGCAGCGGGTCCGTAACAGGAAGGAGTGAGCCTCACTGCGTGCGACGCACACAGTAGAGATACTCCTGCGCATACCCGGCATACTCCCCGAAGTAGTCCTGCGCAAACCGCCGGATCCGCTCGTACTCCGCAGGGGTGCAGTTCCTCCCGGCAAGGTCGAAGAGGTAAGTCTCCCCCACGATCCGGTGTATCCAGACATCGACCGGGAACGCCTCGAAGAACCCGAACGCAAAGAGCAGCACGCAGTCAGCCGCCTTCGGCCCGACGCCCTTAAAGCGCATCAGTGCCTGCCGCGCCTCTTCGAAGGGAAGGGCGGCGACCCGCTCCGCCCAGTCCGGGCGCTCCGCTGCGAATGCGACGGCTCGAGAGACGTAATCCGTCCGGTAGCCGAGTTTGCAGTCCCACAGGTCCGCGCAGGAGGCCCCCGCGAGCGCTTCCGGCTCCGGGAACGCGTACGTCGTGCCGAACGGCCCATCTATCGTTCTCCCGTAGCGTTCCGCCATGAGCGCCACCCGCCGTTTCACTGCCGGGATGTTCGTGTTCGTGGCGCAGAGGTACGAGACAAGACACTCCCACGGCTGTTGCCTGACGAGACGGAGACCCCGGCACTCGCGGATCGCGGCGCCGATCGCCGGGTCGCGGTCGATGGACGAGAGGATGACGGGAAGGTCCTGGTCGAGCCGGAAGTAGTCGCGGACGAACGCCGCATCCGCCCCGGCAAACGTGAGAAGGCCTGCCTCCTGCCGTATCAGGATAGCCCGGCTGTCGACGACGCCCTGCCACCACCCCTCCGCCTTCTCCCAGCGGAAGGCCTGCCCGCAGGAGAGCGTCCGGTCGAGGTCAAACGGCTGATCCGGTCCGAGCGTGATCGTCGTCATGGCCGGCGGCACCGGCAGGTAAAAAAGAATTGATTATTCTGCCTTTTCATCCTTCATCTGCTGGTAGACGCAGGACTGAACGTCCTGGCCGAGCTTCCCGATCGCGTCCGCCCGGCAGCGTGCGCAGTGGCGCATCTGCTTGATGTACTGGGCGCACCGGTCCTGCATCTCCCGCTTATCCTTCTGGGTGGGCGGGGTGATCCCGGCGAACTTGTACTGCGGGATGAGCGGGATGACGTTGAAGGTGAACGCTCCCATCTCCCCGGCCTTCTTTGCGATCTCGGGGATATGCTCGTCATTGACCCCGGGGATGTAGACGGTGTTTATCTTGACGAACGTCTTCTTTGCAACCGCCATCTCGATCCCTTTCAACTGCTGGGAGAGGAGGAGTTCCGCCGCCTCGCGCCCGTGATACTTCTTCCCGTTGTAATCGACCCACGAGTAGATCTTCTCCCCGATTGCAGGGTCGACGGCGTTGAGCGTGACCGTAATATTCCCGACATTGTACTTTGCCAGTTCCTCGATCGACTCCGGGAGCATGAGGCCATTCGTGCTGAGGCACATGATCAGGTGCGGAAACTCCTCGTGGACCAGTCGCAGTGCCTCGAACGTCTCGGGGTTTGCGAGCGGTTCGCCCGGCCCTGCGATGCCGATCACCTTCACGAACGGGTAGTCCTTGACGACCTTCCTGACCAGGTCGAGGCCTTCCTCGGGGGTGAGAACCTTGCTCGTCACACCCGGCCGGCTCTCGTTCACGCAGTCGAAGTCCCGTATGCAGTAGTTGCACTGGATGTTGCACTTCGGAGCGACGGGGAGGTGGCACCGCCCAAAGGAGTGGCACGCTTTATCGGAGTAGCACGGGTGCTCGTTGATCTTCCTCATCTGCTCCGGATCGTAGGGGACCTCCCTGCCCTGGACCGTCGCAGTCCGATACGATTCATCGGCCATATAACCAGATCTATGCGCCAGAGGATATTATATACTGATGGGTACCGGCGGGCTGGCGGCACTCATATATACCCTGTGGTTCGATCGGCCGGTTCCGTGCGCACCTGCCCGCCGGGCTCCGGCCCGGGTTTTTGGGGCACGTCACGGCTCCGGTCAAGGATAAGACGGACTTCGGGCAGGACGAGGTAGACCGGGAAGAAGCCGAAGAGACTGTGGTATTCCGAGATATACACTTTCATCCGACGGTAGTCGCTCTGCATCTGGGAGAGTTCCGTCACGAGGTCCGCGAGATGCCCCGGGGCCGGGATCTCCTCCGGGTTTTTTGGGAATGCGTCGAGACGGCGCAGGATCCCGTCCCGCAAGACGTGGACCTTGTAGTCACCCACCTGCAGGAAGAGTTCCCGGCTGTACGCACCCTGCAGGTACCGGACGATGACGACCTGCGAGGCGAATACGGCGGCGAGCGGCAGGAGGTCCCATCCGAGGGCGAGGTCGACCGAGGCGAGGAACGTCGAGAGCGTTATCCCCGGGAGGAGCATCGCCGATATGGCGAGGGCCCCGCTCGCGGCCCCCAGGGCGGCGACAAGGAGGATGACCCGCGTTGCCGCCCGCCATCCTGCCCGGGCCTTCTCCTGCAGGTTCATCCGCATTCCATCAAGCGAGAGGAAGAAACTCGTCGTGTAGGGCTTGACGTACAGGATGCCGGCGTAGAAGAGGATGATTGCAAGGGACTGGAGCGTGATCAGTGCCGCCGTTCCCGGCTCGAAGAACCCCGCGATATATCCGCTGAAGAATGCAAAGAAGACGTTGATGCCGAATATCAGCCCGAACCCCGCGGCAAGGGGCTGGCAGTTGATGAAGAAGGTATCCCAGAGCACTTTCCCAAACGCCCTCGCATCTCCGGCGACAGGAAAGGGAACTCGCCCCGTACCCCGGATCGACCGGAGGAACTCCCGGACCGTCTCCCTGTCCGGGAAGGCCATCTTTCCGCTTCCGGTCGGGATCATCAGGATGAAAGGGTTCACCATATAGAGGATGAAGCTCGATGCGATCCAGTAGAGCATATACCCCGGGAGGAAGAGCAGGAAGATGAGGTTTGCGAGGACCGCGACGAGGATGAAGAGCCCGGTGGCGTGGAGCCGGTCGTCGCGGGCGAGGAGGGACGATTGCCGCTGCTCTTCGCGTGCGATCTCGTCCTCCACGTCTCTTGCGAGCGCCCCGACCTCCCGGGCATATCTCGCAAAGGCAGGGTCTCCCTCCGGCACCACCATCTGCGGGAGACAGTGGTCTTTCGGGAATAAATGCGTTCGCAAGAGCTGGACCGTTCCCGCTCCACTCAAAAGGTGGGTGGGTCAGGCCGTCTGCCGGGTGAGGTCGAACGGGAGAGGTTCCTTCTCGGCCTCCCGTGCACCTGTCTCCGGCTCCATCCCGAACCGTTCCTCTGCCGCCTTCAGAACCCGCCCGAGCATCCCGGGATATGAAAGACCCGCGTACTTTGCCATCTTAGCGAGGTGGCCGTCCCAGCACCAGCCAGGGTTCGGGTTGACCTCAAGGAGTTTCGGATTGCCGTGCTCGTCCAGGCGCCAGTCGAACCGGCAGTAGTCGCGGCACTCCAGGCGCTCGAAGAGGGCGAGGCAGCACCGCACGATTATCTTCTCGGTCTCCTCGGGGAGATCCGCCGGCCTTGATACGATCTTCCAGTACGGCGAGTCCGGGAGCCACTTCGCTTCGTAGCCGCAGAGCCGGGGAAGCTCCGGGGGCAGCGCGGAGTAGTCCTCTTCGACGATAGGAAGCACCGTGCAGTATCCCGCCGGGTTCCCGATGATGCCGACGCTGATGTCCTTTCCCGTGAGGAACTCCTCGACAAGGAGCGAGCGATCGTATCCGAGCGTCCTCCGCAGGGAGTTGATGACGTCGGAGAGTTCTTCGATGGTATGGGCGATGCTCTCAGCGGTGATGCCGTATGAGGAGTCGCCTGCGTTTGGCTTGACGATTGCCGGGAGTTTCATCCCGACGTCGTAGGTGCGGTCGCCCGGGGTGATGAAGCAGGCGTCCGGCACAGGGATCCCCATCTCCTTCGCAACGCCGCGCACGAGCGACTTGTCGTAGCAGAACGCAAGCGACTGCGGCGCGGATCCCGTGTACGGGATATCGAAGATCTCCAGCAGCGCCGGCACGTGGAGTTCTTTCCTCGGGTCGTTGTTGAACCCCTCGTCGCAGAGGTTGAAGATGTAGTCCACCTTCCCCTTCAGTTTCGGGAGGTCCTGGATCAGCGTGTCGTGTTTGCACAGGAACGTGAACCGGTAGCCCTTCAGTTCCCGGAGGGCCGCCTTCATCTGGTCGATGGTATAGAAGTCGTCGTCGTCGAAGGTGCAGGAAGGTTTCAGGGTGTCGGGCTTGGTCGGGTCGCCGAGCATCACCGCGACGTGTTTTGCCCTCCCCTGCCCTCTCGCCTTCGTCGTCGACCACTCCTTCCTGATGACCGCGGTGACGATGTGGCGGCGCTCCATCATGCCGAGGTCCTGGTTCCGCTGCGACTCGGTGGCGATCTCGTGGAAGGTGATTCCGGAGAAGCCCGCCCGTTCCAGGAGCCGCCGGAGCGCCTCGGGGGTGTAGAGACGTTCGGCATAAAACTGGTCGGCTACGACCCCCTTCTCGACGTCGGTGATCACCTCACGGGATATCAGGCGCTGCTCATCGAGCGAGAGGGACCTCTCGCGGCAGACGAACATTGCATTGTCGATCCACTCCCACGACCTCGCCTGAAAGTGCTCTTTTAGATACTCGCCGTCGGCCACATCCAGGAGCACCCGGCCCCAGGGCTTGAGGATGCGCCGGAGTTCGGTGAGGATCCGCAGGTCTTCCTCGACGGAATCAAAGTAGCCAAAGCTGTTCCCGAGGACGAGGGCGACGTCGTAGGCGTCGGTGCGGTACGGGAGCCGGCGTGCGTCTCCCTCCCGGAACCGGACCTGCAGCCCCTCCTTCTTCGCGGTCGACCGGGCTCGCTGGATCAGGTAATGCGACTGGTCGAGGCCTTCGGCGTTGTAGCCCCTGCGCACGAGTTCGAGGGTATGCCTTCCCTGGCCGCAGCAGAGGTCGAGGATCTTATCATCGGCCTCCAGGTGCAGGACATGGGCGATCCGGTCGATCTCTCTCTCGGTGATCTGCTGGTCGTCGACGACGTCGCCGTCGGTCTTCAGGTAGAGGCGATTGAAGATGCCCCTCCACCAGTCGGATTTCACATGCTCTTCAAGGTTCGGGACCGGACCGATGGTCCTTCTGTCCCGGTGTTTTCCCTTGTGTCTGCTATCGGGGGGTTCGTCTGTGTGGGTATCGTCGGTCATGGTCAACTACTCCCCCTACTCCCGTCCCCGGGATAGAACCGGCGTCCTGTCGGATTGCAAAAGAGATCGGTTAACGTGTGCATAGTTGGATGATCATTCGGTAGGATAGTATCGATAAAAGCGTTGCGTCACAGTTCTCCCTGCCGGAGTAAACAGCCGCATTGCAGGGGAAATTCTCTCCCCCGGAGACCCGGCCACGCACCGGACCCTGTCTCCCCGGTGCGTGGCGGGAACCGGGTGAGGCGGGCATATCCGGGCAAATTTTGATGCCCGGGATCCGTGAGACACACCTATATATGCAGGCAGGTAGTTGTGTATGTGCAGGCTATCTGCATGGTTGAAGTATATGGATGAGAGATATCCGAGCAGGGGTCCCCGCTCGTACCAGGACCGCCCCCGCGAGTTCCACAAGGCAGTCTGTTCCGACTGCGGCAAAGAGTGCGAGATTCCTTTCAAGCCCACGGAGGGTCGGCCCGTCTACTGCCTCGCTTGCCTCCCGAAGCACAGGAAACCCCGGTACTGAGTCGTCTGTGTGAATAATTAATCAAAGTGAGTGAAATTCCAATGGAAGAGAGATACCCGAGCAGGGGCCCCCGTTCATACCAGGACCGCCCCCGCGAAATGACTAAGACCGTTTGTTCCGACTGCGGCAAAGAGTGTGAAGTTCCTTTCAAGCCGACCGAGGGCAGGCCTGTCTATTGCCGTGACTGCCTCCCGAAGTACAGAAAACCCCGATTCTAACCTTTTTTGCACGCACCCGTATAGTGCGCATCCCTGGTCTCGCTGCCCACAGCACCGGCTATACGTGCCTTCTGTTCCACGGGCCGACCGCGAGGAGCAGTCACACAACAAGCCGCCTTTTCATCAGCCTGATGGCGAGGACGAAGAAGAATACGGTCGCCACCGCGATCCAGGCGAGGTTGAGGAGGTTCGTCGGCGAAAAAGCCGAGAGCGTGATCGCCCGGTTGATGCCGACGACGTGCGTGAGCGGGAGGGCGGCAAGGGCGAAGTACTGGATAGGCTGCGGAAGCAGGTCGAGTGGGAAGAATGTCCCCGAGAAGAGGAACATCGGGGTGATGAAGAGAAACGACGGGTAGTTCAGCGCGTCGATGCTCGGCGTGATCGCTGTGAAGCACATCGCGATGCTTGCAAAGAGGAGACCGGCGAGGAACGCGAAGGGGATGAGGAGCAGGGACGACGGCATGGCCACGACGCCGAAGAGGAGAAGCACCGGCAGCATCAGCGTTGCGTAGATCATCCCCCGGGTGGCGCCCCAGAGCATCTCCCCGGCGATCACCTCGTCGATGCTGACCGGCGTTGCGATGATTGCGTCAAACGTCTTCTGGTAGTACATCCGGACGAACGACGAGTAGGTGCATTCAAAGAAGGAGGAGTACATCACCGATATCGAGACGAGAGCCGGTGCGATGAAGACGGGGTAAGGTATCCCGTCGACAGCCTCGATGTACGTCCCGAGGCCGAACCCCAGGGCCAGGAGGTAGAGGACCGGCTCGACGAAGGGCGGGATGAAGTTTACCCGGTAGGTCCTGAGGAAGGCGTCCCAGTTTCTCCGCCAGACGCTCCTCACTCTGTTGGTAATGTCGAGCATCGCTCGCTCACTCCCGCAGTCTCCGGCCGGTCAGCCGCAGAAAGACGTCCTCGAGGGTCGCCGGGCGAACCGTCACCGCCGCCTCGTGCCGGCAGACCTCGAGCAGTTCGCGTGCCACGTCGTGGGGACGGTCCGTGAAGACCTGGATCACATCGCCGGCAAGGTCGTAGTTCACGCCGAGCCCGGTCAGGCAGGCGATCACCTTCTCTGTCCGCTCGACCTCGACGACATCGCTCCCGGCATGCTCCCGGATGAGGTCTGCCGGGGCGCCTTCGACGAGGATCTTTCCGTGATCCATGATCACCAGCCGGTCGCAGAGGCGTTCCGCTTCGTCCAGGTAGTGCGTGGTGAGGACGAGGGTGTTTCCTTCTGCCTGGAGGCTCCGGAGCGTCTCCCAGATCAGGTGCCGCGCCTGCGGGTCGAGCCCGATGGTGGGCTCGTCGAGGATGAGCAGTTCCGGTGCGTTGATCAGGGCCCGGGCGATGATCAGCCGCCGTTTCATCCCGCCCGAGAGCTTGTCGATCAGGACGTCCCGTTTCTCCTCGAGTTGCATGAATGCGAGGAGTTCTTCCGCCCGCTGCTCTGCCTCCCGTTTCGGGATGCCGAAGTAGCGGGCGTAGACCAGCAGGTTCCGGTAGGCTGAAAAATCCGGGTCGAGGTTGGTCTCCTGTGGGACCACGCCGAGGCGGCCCTTAATCTCCCGCTGGTGAGCATCCACGTCCATGCCAAGGACCTGCAGGGTGCCGCCGGTCTTTGGGGAGATGCACTGGATCATCTTCATGGTCGTCGTCTTCCCCGCCCCATTCGGTCCGAGAAACCCGAAAACCTCTCCTTCCCTGACCCGGAAGGTGATACGGTCGACCGCGACGAGATCCTCGAACCGCTTCTCCAGGTCGCGTGCTACGATGACATCTCCGATTGTTTGTTCCTCCTGATGAGTCAGTAGAGTCGTGCGGATACAACATTCTTTCGCTTGCCCACCCTGCTCCGGGAGGGGGGCGGAACTCCTCCTCCGCGCAGGCGGTCTCCGGACGGATGCATGCTGTTTTTTTCGGAGTATCGGGCCGGGATTTCAGTCTGCCCGCCCTGAGCCCCCGTATCCTTTTTGCCCACAAAGAGCCCACCACTCTCATTCGCACATGTGTGGAGTTACAGCGATACCATGACCGATACTGCTGTGGAGACGGGCAGGGTCGTCTACCCTTCCGACACCGTATATGTCAGCTCATCGAAGTGCCGTGGGCGGGGAGTATTCGCCCGCAGGGATCTCGCGCTCGGTGAGGTGATCGAGGTCTGCCCGGTGATCGTGCTCGGGGGAGCGGACGAGCAGGAACTCCTGGATCGGACGCGCCTCTTCGACTACTACTTTGCATGGGGGGAGCACCCGGAACTGGCCGCCGTGGCGCTGGGTTGCGGGTCGCTCTACAACCACTCCTACCACGCGAACGCGGACCATCTCTGCGACGTTCCCCGGGGCGAGATCTGCATCTATGCTCACCGTCCCATCCGGAGTGGCGAGGAGATCACCATCAACTACGGTGGCCGGCCCGATTGCCCCGACCCTGTCTGGTTCGATGCTGCGGAGGGAGAGGGGTAACTTCTCTTTGCCTGCAAAATCCCTCTTCATCATTTCCGCGTTCTGACGGCTTATCCGTCATCATAACGCCCGGGGCCGCGGCGGTTCGCTCCCCCGGCACCGTCCGATTGCGATTGCTTCCGGAGGAGCCGCGGCGTTTATTGGTATCGGGTACCGGGGGTGGAGGCAGCGCTCCTGCCCCTCCGGACCGTTACAGGGTGCGCGCCCGGATCTCCAGTGGAAATCGAGGGGTTTGCGATAATCTCTCCAGATCATTGAGATTCTCTCGATTCCCCGTACTGTCTGCCGGCCCCTGTGACCGCCCTGCCGGCCGTGCGGGCTGCTCAGAAATGCCCTTCAATTTGGAGGACCTTCAGGGATTCAAGGACAATTTTGGGAGATCGCGATGGGGCATCCGGAATGCGGGGGCATGATAGCAGGGATGTGGCCCGAACGTCCCGGAATCTGCCTGCACGAACCATGCCGGCCGGTATCCGGTATATCGTGACGGCGTTCTATCGCCGGATGACCAGCTGCACCCGCTCTGTCCGCACGATCCCACCTCCGGTCGCCGTCACCGTGGCATCCACGGTCGCGGTGGAGACGAGGGGCGGGAGGTCGGGCGTCACGATCTCGTACGTGAGCGGCGGGTAGGGTGGAGTGACCGTGCCGAGGTCATGGTTATCGCGGAACACGCCACCGAGCGCCGTAGCGGAGACCTCGACCTCGACGGGTGCGGCAAAGCCGTCTTCGGGGTGCACCGTGAGCGTGAACCTGACCGTATCGCCGGGCCGGGCCGTGGCGGCTGCGGGGGTGACGCTGATAGAGAACGAGCGGTAAGCGACTTGCACCGGAGCTCCTGTCGTGACCGGCGTTCCCGGCGTTGCGGTCGGGGCCGGAGGCAGGGTAGGCTGTTCGGGAGGGGGTGCGCCCCCGTCCATGAGGAGGGCGTAGACGATGACGATGCCGGTGAGCATGACGCAGATGAGGACTG
The DNA here is from genome assembly GCA_016841385.1 of Methanobacteriota archaeon. Taxonomy (GTDB): domain Archaea; phylum Halobacteriota; class Methanomicrobia; order Methanomicrobiales; family Methanoculleaceae; genus Methanoculleus. Next base: position 21,607 of record JAENZF010000015.1, read on the forward strand.
CGATCAGCAGGGGGGGGTATTCTCGTATCATAGTGCCGGTACCCCGGTATTCCCGCGAGGGGTACGGGCAAAACGGTTGCCTGCGTATTTATACGTTGCCGCCCTGCCGTCCGGGGAGCTGCGGGTCTGGGTGCCCGGGGTAAAAAGGGTGGGGTTTGCTCAGTCGGTGGCGACCATGACCTCGGTCGACTTGACCACGGCGTAGACCTTCTTGCCGACGGCAAGCCCGAGATTCTCCACGGACTTTTTCGTGATGACCGCGATGAGCTCGCCGCCGCCGTCCAGCGCGATGACGACCTCTGCGGTGACCACGCCCTCATTGACGGCCTTGACTTTTCCGGGAATCTGATTTCTTGCACTTAACTTCATGATGCACCGCGACGGTAATCCGGCTCTCTGTGCCATATAGGTTTCGATGCCCGAAACCCCGGTGTGGTCGTGCGCATTCTTCCTGTGCAAACGGGAATGCCGGCAATGCCGCCTGCCGCTGTGGGTTCCGGGATGAGGAAGAGCGGTGGCGCCTGCTGTGTCCCCTCCTGCACGAGTGGTGAAAGCGTCGCCACTCGAAAACGCTTCGCGTTTTCTCAAGCTCCGGCCCTTCGGCCCGTCGCAACCCGCACCTACGGGGCGTCGCAACTTGCACCTACGGTGCTCAGACTCGGTTCCTCGAAACCCTTCGGGTTTCTCGAACTCCGTCCCTTCGGGACGTCGTTCTGCGGAACCTCGCAACTCGAAAACGCTTCGCGTTTTCTCAAGCTCCGGACTCGAAGCCTGACGGCTTCTCAAGCTCCCGTCCTTCGGACCATCGCACCCTTCGGCCCGTCGCACAGCGCATGAACTCCCGCACGGCCGCGAGATAGGCGTCGGTCTCTTCGAGGTGGTGCTCGTGCGAGGCGCCTTTAAAGACCTCGAGTTCCGATCCCGGCACCAGGCCCTGGAAGTACATCATGGTCGCGGGCGATGCTTCGTCGTGCTCCCCGCAGGTGAAGAGCACCGGGACCGGGATCTTGCCCAGCCGGTCGGTGACGTTGAAGGTCCGAAGGGTTCCCGTGCAGGTGAACTCGCTCGGCCCCCACATCTGCAGATAGACCGGCAGGGAGATCTTCTCGAACGTCCGGTTCAGGCATTCGGGCCAGGGAGAGAGCCGGCAGACGTGCCGGGCGTAGTACGTCGCCATGGCTTCCTGGTACTCCGGCGAGTCGAAGTTCCCGGTCGACTCAGCCTCCCGGACAACCTCCTGCATCTCTTCGGGGAACGCCGCAAGGTGCGCCCGCTGATCGGCCACCCACCGGTTCGCGTCCAGCAGCGGTGCGGAGAGGATCAGGCTCTCCACGCCGCCGGATTTGTTGGAAAGCACGTACTCGGTCCCGAGCGCGCCTCCCCAGGACTGGCCGAGGAGGTGCACCCGCGTAAGTCCGAGTGCGTCCCGGACCTCGCCGACCTCAGCGACGTAGCGCTCTACCGTCCAGAGAGCGGGGTCGTCGGGCCGGTCGGAGTTCCCGCACCCGAGCTGGTCGTAGAAGACGACCGGCCTCTCGTCTGCGAGGGCCGCGAGCGGTTCGAGGTAGTCGTGCGTCGCTCCCGGCCCCCCGTGGAGGACCAGGAGGGGCGTTCCCGCGCTGTCGGCACCGACGA
>JAENZF010000016.1:0-6823 GCA_016841385.1 Methanobacteriota archaeon
ACCTCCCCGCCTACCAGGGCCGCGGCGGGGAGTTCCCGGTCCCGCGCCCGGAGGTGCTCGAGGAACTCTTCTCGGCCATCCGGGAGAACGCCCCGGACCTGCTGACCCTGCACATCGACAACATCAACCCGGGCACAATCGCCCGGCACGAGGATGCGGCACGGGCGGCGCTCGCGGCAATCGTGGCCGGGCACACCCCCGGCGACACCGCGGCCTTTGGTATGGAGACCGCCGATCCGGCGGTGGTGGCGGCAAACAACCTCAAAGCCATGCCGGACGACGTCTTCCGCGCGATCGAGATCGTGAACGACGTCGGGGGTAAGCGGACGGGAGGCGTCCCCGAGCTCCTCCCGGGCCTGAACTTCATCGTCGGCCTTGCGGGGGAGACGCCGGCGACCTTCGACATGAACGAGGCGTTCCTCCGGAGAGTGCTCGACGCCGGGCTCCTGGTGCGGCGGGTGAACATCCGGCAGCTGATGTCGTTCGAGGGAACGGCGGCCTACGAGGAGAACACCCTCGGGGCGCACGATGCCCGGTTCCGTGCCTTCAAGGAGTGGGCCAGGAGAGAGTTCGACGAGCCGATGCTCCGCCGGGTCTTTCCCGCAGGCACCGTCCTTTCGGACGTCGTCGTCGAGATCCCGGGGAAGCCGTCGTTCGGGCGGCAGATGGGCTCGTACCCCATCCTGGTCGGGATCCCCCTCGAACTCCCGGCGAGGACCGTGCTCGACGCCGTCGTGGTGGACTGGGGGATGCGGTCGGTGACGGCCCTCCCCTGTCCGGTGGAGGTCAACACCCTGCCGGTAGCGGCGCTCCGGTGGATCCCGGGCGTCGGCAAGAAGAGGGCCGCAACCATCGCCGCCCGCCGGCCGTTCGGGAGCCTCGAGGAGTTCCGGGAGGTCGCGGGGGAGACGGGGATTGAGGAAGAGATGGTGTTTTAGTTCGGGGGTGCCCTGTGCTGGCTGTTGTCTCTCTTGGGATTGGGTTTGGATCCGGTGGCATTCAAACTCCGGCCGCCCCGTCCGGTGCTCCTGAAAATAGGCTCAACTGACGTTAGGGTCTCCAGTCCTTCGGAACATTGTTCGGTAACCATCCACGGATTTTGAGGGGATATCGTCACGCACTGCCCCCGCCCCTCGGGGCGGGGTGCGATGGGCCATAGGGCCGGAGCATGAGCACCGAAGGTGCGGGGAGGAGGCCGAAGGCCGGGCGGAGTGGGGGCTTAAGAGGAGCGGTTTGCGGGTACCCTCATATGGGGAGGGTGACTGGCCGGAGGGTGCGACGGACAACGTCTGGAGCTTGAGAAGGCCGAAGTCTTCGAAGCAGGAGCGTGAGCACCGTCAGGTGCGAGGAGACAGGGGAGGGGGGTGCTCCCCCCCTCCCCGTCGGCCCCACCCCCAGACGCGATATCCCCTCGAAATCCGTACACAGGGATAAGCGGGGTTCCGGAGGAACGTCGCCACTCGAAGACCTCCGGTCTTCTCGAGCTCTTGCCCTTCGGCCAGTCGCCCCCTACTCCTCCTCCCGCAGTTCCATCACCCGGAGCACATCCGTCCGGGTGACGATCCCGACCAGAGTATCGTCTGCGACCACCGGAACCCTCCCGATATCCTGGCCCGTTATGATCCTCAATGCATCGATGAGCGGTGCCGACGGCGAGAGGGTGGTCGGGTTCCGGGTCATGACGTCCCGCACCTGCATGGCCTCCCGCTCGACCGGCGAGATTTTGTGGACGTCGGCGAGGGCGATGATCCCCACGAGCACTCCCCGGTCCACTACCGGGAACCCGAGATGCTTTGTTTCGTACATCATCTCAACTAACCGGGGCAGCGGCGTCGTCGGTTCTACGGTGGCGACCGGGGCGCTCATCGCGTCCGCCACGGTGACGTCCTGCAGCAGGATGTTGTAGCGGAGGAACGTGGCCTCCTGGTTCGCCCCGATGTAGATGAAGAAGGCGATGATGATCAGGATGGGGTTCAAAAGCAGGAGCCCGACGATCCCGAAGAGGACGGCAAACCCCTTTCCTACGTCGGCGGCGATCCGGGTCGCGCGGGAGAGCGGCATCCGTCGGGCGAGCCATGCCCGCAGCACGCGCCCCCCGTCCATGGGGAACGCCGGAAGAAGGTTGAACCCGAAGAGCAGGACGTTCAAGAGGCCGAGGTAACCGAAGGTAAAGACCAGAACGCCGGCGACCGCCGGATCCGCAACGACTGCCGCAAAAACGTAGACCAGGGCACCGCTGATCAGGCCGACCGCAAGGCTCGTGAGCGGGCCCGCGAGCGCCATGGGGAGTTCCACCTTCGGGTCCGGCATCGTCTCCTCCATCTGGGAGACACCCCCGAGGATGAGGAGCGTGATGCTGTGGATCTCGATCCCCTTTGCCTTGGCGATGAGCGAGTGGGCCATCTCGTGGATGAAGACGCCGACAAAGAGGCCGAGCGCGACGACGGTCCCGAGGATGTAGGGGTTGAGCCCGGCCGTAATCAGCGTCACGTCGATCGGAACACCGAATAGGACCGCGATCAACTCGGTCGTGAGCAGGATCTGGCTCCCGATGATCCAGGCGAAGAGGGGGATCACCAGGAGGAAACTCCAGTGCAGTTTGACCGGAATCCCGGCCAGGTTTCCGATCTGTAGCGACGCTTCCATAAGAATGAGTATCTTTTTATCATTTATAGTAATATACCTTCAGAGGATACCGATGAGAACACAGATCACAGAGATGTTCGGACTGCGTGTCTATACTGATAGGGCCGTCTTTATCGGGAATGTTGATGATGTCGTGCTCGATGTGGACCAGAAGAAGATCGCCTCCCTCGCAATCGGCGAACTCAACCCCGAGATTGGAGAGGTAAAGGGCTACGCAGGACTGCAGATCCCCTTCCGCATCGTAAAGAGCATCGGAGATATCGTCATCGTCCGCCACATCCCCGGGATCTTCAGATCGCCGGCAAAAGACGAATAATTATGATATCCGGCCTGTCCGGGGATCCTTGCCGATAGAATATGGATACCAAAGACCGTGAGATCTTCTCGAATCTCACCATCTTTCCCCCCGTTTTTGTCAGGCTCGACGGCCGGGCCTTTCACCGTCTGGCCCGTGCGCTCGATCTCAAGAAACCGTTCGATCCCACCTTTTGCGCGAGCATGCGGTCGGTCTGCCGCTACCTTCTCACCGAAAGCGGTCTTACCCCCACGTTCGCCTACACCTTCTCCGACGAGATCAGCCTCTACTTCCGGACGCTGCCGTTCTCCGGACGGGTGGAGAAGATCGATTCCGTGACCGCCGCCGTTGCGGCGAGCGTGCTGACGATCGAGCTTCAATGCACACAACCTCTTGCGTTCGATGCCCGGACAATCCCTGCAACAGAAGAGTTTGCGGTCGAGTACCTCGCATCAAGGCAGAATGAGGCGTGGCGGAACCACATCAACGCCTACTGCCAGAGCGCGCTGGTCGGCGAGGGGATGACCTCCCGGGAGGCCGCCGCCGCGCTCCGTGGGCTGCAGTCCGACGCGATGCACGAAATGATGTTTGAGCGGGGCGTCAACCTGGCGACAACGCCGGCCTGGCAGCGGCGGGGGACGCTCCTCTACCGGGAAGAGTGCACAAAAGAGGGGTATAATCCGCTGACGGGGGAGACCGTCGAGGCTACGCGAACCTGCATCCGGGAACCGGAGGAGACGCCCCTCTTCTCAACCGTTGAGGGGGCGGCCCTGATCCGGTCACTCACCGGCGCGTGAGATGCCGATCTGCATCTGCACGCCTTCCACGTCCCAGTCCTTCTCGAGCGCAAAGGGTTCCGCGGGTTTCTCTCCGTCGGTGCGGCGGACGGTGAGGGCTGCCGCCCGCACCTCCCCGGCGATCGCTTTCTGCCACTCCTCTTCCCCGATGAGCGAGGCCACCCGCTCGTCGGCGACATCCACGGCCGCGACGATGAAGTCGTCGACGTTCAGGTCCAGCTGGCGGCGCATCTCCTGGATCCGCCGGATCACCTCGCGGGCGTAACCCTCGGCCTCCAGTGCCGGGGTAAGGGTGACGTCCACGTAGACCGTCGCATCCTTCATGAGGGCGGCGAAGACGCCCTCGGGGAGGGCCTCCGCGAAGGTGACGTGGCGCGCGGTGATCTCGTAGCCGTCGAGTTCGGCCTTTCCTTCCCGCTCGATGGCCGCCTTCAGGGCGGTGCCGTCCGCCTGCTCGATCAGCGCTTTGACCTTCGGCCCCTCCTTGCCGAACTCAGGGCCGATAGCCCGCATCACCGGCTCGGCCTGCCAGAGGATCCGCTCCCACGCTCCCGTAACGACCCTGACCGTCCGGGTGTTCGCCCGGGTCAGGGCAAGGGTGTTTAAGTCCTCGAGAGCCGCCTTCACGTCAACGCTTTCGGTGACCACCACGGTCTCGGCAACCGGCCAGCGGAGCTTCCTTCTCCCGGCCTGCCGGGCGGTGGCGACCGCATCGTCGAACGACCGGACGACCTCCATATCGGCCTCCAGGTCTGGCGCGATCAGGAGGTCGTCTGCCTCGGGCCAGTCGAGCATATGGACACTCTCCGGGTCTCCTTCCTGGCGGAGGTTCCGGTAGATCTCCTCGGTGATGTGGGGAGCAAACGGCGCGAGGAGCGCTATTAAGCGGCGCATGACGTAGTAGGAGGTCTCGTAGGCATACCGCTTCTCCGGCGAATCCTCCTCGAGCCACATCCGGGGCCGGACGAGCTGCACGTACCAGCGGGAGAGATCCTCGAGGACGAAGGCGGCGAGCGCCCGGGTCTCCCGGTGAAGGTGATACTCCTGCATATCCTCGTCGATTGTCCGGATGAGCGTGTTTACTCGCGAGACGATCCAGCGGTCCTCTTCCGGCATATCCTGGATGTGGGTCCGGACGAACGACCCGTCCCACCGATCAGTCTCCCCGGATGTCGGCTGAAACGAGTCCAGGACCATGTACGGGAGCGGGAACCGGTAGACGTTCCAGAGGATGTTGAGCGCCCGGTGGATGGTCTTCACACCGTCCCAGTTGAACTTCAGGTCGTCCCAGGGGGCGTTCGCCCAGAGGACATAGAACCGCAGGACGTCGACGCCGAACTGGTTCATCACTTCTTCGGGCGTCACCACGTTCCCGGTGCTCTTGCTCATCTTGCGCCCTTCGGCGTCGAGCGCGAACCCGTGCATCAGGACGCTCTTGTAGGGAGCGCGGCCGAACGCCACGGTGCTCGCCCCGAGCTGGGAGTAGAACCAGCCCCGGGTCTGGTCCTGCCCCTCGGTGATGAAGTCCGCCGGCCAGTAACGGTCGAAGGCCTCACGCTGCCGGGGGAACCCGAGGGTCGCCCATGACGCGACCGCCGAGTCGAACCAGACGTCGAAGATGTCGGCTACCCGGTGCATCTCCCCGCCGCAGGAGCACGGGATGGTGACCTCGTCCACGTAGGGGCGGTGGGGGTCGGCAACCTTCGCCCCGGACCGTTCCTCGAGCTCGGCGATGGTGCCGATGACGGTGTAACCGTCGCACTGCTCGCAGTGCCAGATGGGGATGGGGATACCCCAGTAGCGCTGCCGGGAGATGCACCAGTCGCGGGAATCCTTGACGAAATCGTGGAACCGGGCGCTTCCTGCCCACTCCGGGTACCACTTCACCTTCGTGATCTCATCGAGCATCGAGTCGCGTATGCCGGTGGCCTTCAGGAACCACTGTGCCGTCGCCCGGTAGATGATGGGGGTCTTGCACCGCCAGCAGTGGCCGTAACGGTGGGTGATCGTCCGCCTGGCGAGGAGGTAGCCGCCGAGCGCGTCGATGACGACGTCGTTTGCGTCCCGGACGTACATGTCCGCAAACGCGCCGGCCGCCGGGGTGAAACACCCGCCGGCGTCGACCGGGCAGAAGGCCTCAAGCCCTTCCCGGATACCGACCAGGTAGTCGTCCCACCCGTGTCCGGGGGCGATGTGGACGAGACCGGTGTTCTCGAGCGTGACGTAGTCGGCCGCCACGACCCGGTGCGGGATCTCCGCCTGGTGCGGCACGCATCCTGCGAGCGGCGAAGTGTAATCCATCCCGACGAGGTCGTTCCCGCTATGTCGTTCGAGGATCGTGTAGTCCTGGTACCGGCCCATCTTCAGGACGGGCTCGACGAGTTCGTCGGCGATCCAGAGGATCTCTTCGCCGCCGTCCTTCTTCGCCCGCACCCGCGCGTAAGTGAACGCGGTGTTGACCGCCACCGCAACGTTCGCCGGGAGCGTCCAGGGCGTCGTCGTCCAGATCACCAGGTACTCGTTCTCGCGCCCGACGATGGGGAACTTGACGAAGATGGAGGGGTCGGTCTCGTCCCAGTACTCCACTTCCGAATCGGCGATCGCCGTCTCGCACCGGGGGCACCAGTTCACGACCCGGTGGCCGCGCTCAAGGAGCCCGCGCTCGTCGGCCCGCTGGATCGCCCACCACGCAGACTCGATGTAGCCCTCGTCGATGGTCTGGTAGGGGTTGTCGAAGTCGAGCCAGACGCCGAGCTTCCGGAACTGGTCGCTCATGATCTCCATGTGCGTCACCGCGAACGTCCGGCACTGCTCGATGAACGCGGCGATGCCGTACTCCTCGATATCCTTCTTGGAGGTGAACCCGAGCTGGTGCTCCACCTTCACCTCGATGGGGAGGCCGTGCATGTCGTAGCCGGCCCGCTCGATGACGTTCGCGCCCCGCATCCGGTGATATCGGAGGATGGCGTCTTTTATGATCTTGTTCCAGGCAGTGCCGAGGTGGATGTGGCCCGTGGTATACGGCGGACCGTCGACGAAAAAGAACGCTTTTCCATCCTTCCTCAGGTCCTGGACGCGTGCATAG
>JAENZF010000016.1:6923-23037 GCA_016841385.1 Methanobacteriota archaeon
GTCGACGAAAAAGAACGCTTTTCCATCCTTCCTCAGGTCCTGGACGCGTGCATAGGTATTTTCGCTCTTCCAGTAATCCTGGACTCGCGTTTCGATCTCACGCGGGTTATAACTGCCGGTGACTTCTTTCACCTCATATCCCTCATATTCAGCACTCTAGTGTACCGTTTGTCCTCGTGGGACAAAGTGTTTGTGTGCGCGACTGTCGGAACGACAGGAGCGGGAGAAGACCGAAGGTCTTCGACTCGCGACGTTCCGATAGGAACGGAGCATCGCCCCACACCCCTGCCCGCTCCACCCCTCCGCCCCGCACCCCTGCCCGCCGCCCCAACCCGCCCAGCCATTTATCCCCTCTAACCCCGAATCCCCTCCATGCAGATCGCAGTCATCGGGAGAGGGAACTGCTCCGACGAAGAGTACGAAGCGGCGGAGACCATCGGCTACCTCATCGCTGGCAACCGCGAGACCGTCTGCTGCGGCGGCCTCGGGGGGGTGATGGAGGCCGTCTGCAGGGGTGCAAAAGAGGCCGGGGGGACGACCGTGGGCATCCTCCCCGACACCGGGGACGGGAACGCCTACCTCGACGTGGTGGTCCGCACCGGGATGGGCCACGCGAGGAACGTCGTCCTCGTTCACTCGGCGGACGCGGTGATCGCCGTCGGGGGAGGCTACGGCACGCTCTCGGAGATCGCAGTCAGCCTCAAGACGGGAAAGCCGGTTTTCGGTCTCCTGACCTGGAAGATTGAGGGGGTGATGGCCTGCGCCACGCCCGAGGAGGCGGTCATCCTCGCAGTTCGCGCAGGACGCCTGTCTCGCCCGTCTCGTAGCCCCCGAGATCCCGGAGGATCTGCTTGAACGCCTCCGACGAGACGGTCTCGACGAGGGCCGCGATCCGTGGGTCGTCGAGCATCGCGCGGTGCATCACGAGTTCGTAGCGCTCCGTCGCCACCGGGACGAACGCGAGACCGAGCGCCTTTGCGGCGCTGTAAACCCCCATCCCCGCGTCCGCCTCTCCGGTCCGGACCGCGAGGGCCACCGCAAGGTGCGTCGTCGCCTCGCGCCCGTAGCCGGGGATGGACCCCGGATCGATGCCGCGCTCTGCGAGGCAGTGGTCAAGGAGCACTCTGGTCCCCGACCCCTTCTGCCGGTTAACGAACGTCCGCCCGGGCAGGTCGCCGAACCCGAGCCCGTCGCGCGAGATGACCCCCTGCTGCCGCTGTGCCACGCAGAGGAGGGCGAGGTCGGCGCCGGGTATGTAACGCTCCAGGTATTGGGTGTTGTAGGTGCCGTCGGGGGCGAGGAGGTGCATGGGGGCCGCGTGGCACTCCTGCTTCTTCAGCGCGATCACCCCGCCCATGCTCCCGACATGGGTGGAGTGGAGGTCGACGCCGCGCGGTCTCGCCAGGTCGGCCAGGTAGTCGAGGGCCGGGTCGTGGCTGCCGGTGACGAGCACCGCCTCCTCCGCCTCCGCGCGGGGGACCGTGAGCCGGACGTCGAGGGTCTCCCCGGCCTCGGCACCCTCTTTCCGTGCCGGGATCTGCAGGTATGCGTTCGCCCGGACTGCGCTCATCTGGACTCCCGCGCCCCGTGACTGGGGCACCGCCACCCAGCGGTCGCTGATCCTCCCCACCGAGAGGAGGACGAACTCGTCGGTCCCGATATCCGAATGCAGACTCGTGGTCAGCCGGGCGGAGACGCGCTCCAACTCGCGGGCAGGGAGGCCGTAGCGGGCGACGAGCGGCAGGACGATCTCGCGGAGCACGGTCGCTGCCGCGAGGGGATAGCCGGGAAGACCGATCACCGGCTTTCCCTCGATCCTGCCGATGATCACCGGTTTTCCCGGCTTGATGGCGACCCCGTGTGCCAGCACCTCGCCGAGGTCCCGGATGATATCGGCGGTGTAGTCCCGGGTCCCGGCGGACGAGCCGGCCGAGACAAGCAGGATATCGTTCTCGGAGACGCCGAAGCGGACGGCGTCCCGGATCTGGTCGTAGTCGTCGGGGACGATTGGGTAGCGGTGCGTCTGTGCACCCGCCTCCGCGAGGACGGCCGCGGCCATCAGGGTGTTGCTCTCCACCACCTTCCCCGGCGGAGGCACTACGCCTGCCGGCACCAGCTCGCTCCCGGTGGGGATCAGGCCCGCCCGGACGTTCTGGACCGCAAGTTCCGTGACCCCGTAGTTTGCGAGCGCCCCCACATCCTGCGGCCGGATCCGGTGGTTGGAGGGGAGGATCATCTCCGACTCCCCGATATCCTCGCCGACCGGGCGGACGTGCTGCCAGGGGCTGACCGGCTTTCTGATTGTGTAGGTCTCGCCGTCGCGACGTTCCGTGGGAGCGGAGCGGGAGAAGTCGTCAGACTTCGACCCGACCCAGACATCCTCGATCATGACCACCGCGTCGTAGCCGGGCGGAACGATGTTCCCCGTGTTGACCCTTGCCGCATCCGGGAGGGTCACCGGGTGCTGCTCGCTCGCGCCGAAGGTATCGGCGCTCCTGACCGCGATCCCGTCCATCGCCGAGATGTGGATGGCGGGGACCGAGAACCGGGCGAATATCGGCGCGGCGGTGATCCTGCCGACGGCTCCGATGGTCACCGGGACCCGGACGACCCCCGGGACTGCCGGAAAGGAGTGCTCCACGAGCGCCAGTGCCTCTGCAAGCGTTATGACCGAGAGATAGCGCTTCACCAAAGGAGCACCTCCACCTCCTCACCTACCTCGAACCCCTCGCTCGATGCCGGGACCCGCACCAGCCCCTCGCTCTGCACCAGGGTGTTGAGGAGTCCCGACTTCCCGAAGACCGGCGTCGCCTCCCCACCATTGACGCTGACCCGGACGTAGTCCTCCCGCCCGCGGGCGGAGGGGATGTTCTGCGTCAGCCGTGCGCGAATGGTCCGCCGGGAGACGGTGGTCTGCCGCATCGCCGCGAGCAGGTGGTCGACGACGGCGACGAGCACGACAAACGCGGAGGCCGGGTGGCCGGGGAGCCCGATGACCGGTTTCCCCCGCGCCGTCCCGATGATGGTGGGTTTCCCGGGCGCGATGGCGATCCCGTGCACCAGCACCTCGCCGAGTTCCACGATGACCGCTGCGGTGTTGTCCCGTTCGTCCTTCGAGGAACCTCCCGAGATCAGGACCGCATCGCACCGCTCAAGTGCCGAAGAGACCGCTCGCTTCAGCACCGCCCGTTCATCCCTGACGATCCCGAAGTAGACCGGGTGGCATCCCCGCTCCGTCACGAAGGCGCCGGCGAGGTAGGAGTTCGCGTCCCGCACCTCGCCCGGCCCGGGGGTCTCGACGACGGGGACGAGTTCGTTCCCCGTGGATATGATCCCGATCTTCGGCGTCGTCACCACACACACCCGGTCGGCGCCGACCGCCGCGGCGACGCCGATCTCCCGGGGCGAAAGCACGCGCCCCCGTTCCAGGACCACCTTCCCGGTCCGGAAGTCCTCGCCCCGGAAGACCACGTTCTCGCCGGGCGCCACCGGGCGATGAATCAGGACATCGTCCCCGATCTGCTCGACGTGCTCGATCATCACCATCGCGTCCGCACCCCCGGGGAGAGCGCCGCCGGTGGGGACATACCGGCACGATCCCGGGGATATGCTCCCGGCATCCGCGTTTCCCATCCCGACCCGGCCCCGGCACTGGAGCATCGCCGGGATGGCCTCGGAGGCCCCGGTGGTCTCGGCCGCGGCGACCGCGTAGCCGTCGACCGTCGAGCGGTCAAACCCCGGGATGTCGATATCGGCACAGACGTCCCTCGCGAGGACCCGGTGGAGGGCGTCTTCGAGCGGGACCTCCTCGCACCCGGGCAGGGGCGCGATCCTCCGCACCGTCTCCACGGCCTCGCTGACGGATACGACCTCGAGGAAGAGACTCATCTGAAGCAGCCCAGCTGACAGCCCCGGATCTTTATTCTTGGTTCGCGCTGGTTGCAGTAGCGGGCGATATCCATCTTCGGGATATCGCACTTCTCCGATATCTCGAACGCCTGCGGGCAGGTGATCTCGTCGGTTATGCCGTACGCCTCGAATGCTTTCCGTACTTTCTCTTCGTCCATAGTACTCACATGGTCTGTCTGCAGGGAGATAGGATTTACTATCGCGCCAATCAAGCACTACCATTTAGCATGCCGCCCGCCCACGTATGTACCGATGCGGATCGCGCTGATTAACTCAAGAGAGGACGTTGCGGGGCAAAATATCCGGGACCACCTTCGGACCCTGCTCGCGGGAGACGGGCAGTGGCCGCTTGCGGATCGCCATACGCTGATCTTCCACGAGGTCGCAGGAAGGCTGATCTACCAGGACCGGATCGATGAGGAGGTCGATGCCGACCTCCTCATCTTCATCTCCCGGCACGCGAGTGCGCAGCCGACGCCCGCCCTGACCGTGCATGTGACCGGCAACGACGAGACCGCCGACCTCGGCGGGGAGCCGGGAACGCTCGCGCCGGCAGCCCCTGCGTGGATGCACGCCGTCCTGCAGAACCTCGCCGCCCGGGCCCCGGAGGGTTACCGGGCCTCCTACGAAGTGACGCATCACGGCCCGACGGCGCTCGCGACACCGTCGCTCTTTGTCGAGATCGGGTCCACCGCCACCGAATGGGCCGATCCGGCCGCCGGAAGAGCGGTGGCGGAGAGCATCCTCTCCGCGACGCCGCTGGAGACGATCGACCTCATCGGCTTTGGCGGGACTCACTACGCCGTGCGGCAGACCGGGATCGCCCTCTCCTCCCGGGGTGCCTTCGGCCACATCGCGCCGACCCGGCAGATCGGCACCATCACCCCCGATCTTCTCCGGGTGATGCAGGAGGCGAGCAGTGCCGTGGCCGCCTACATCGACCGAAAATCGCTCTCTACTGATGAGGCCGGGCGGATCGAGCGAATGCTCGACGACGCCGGGATCCTCCTGCTCTCCGAGTCGGAGATCCTCGAGGCCTCCGGTCTCGAGTGGGCCACCTACCTCAGGGTCCGGGCTCTCGCCGGAGAGATTGCCCCGGGGTCACGCATCCACATCCACAGCCTTGCAGGGAGCGGAACCCCTGTTGTGGTGCGGATAGTCCCCGATCTGATCGAAGAGACGGTAAAAAACGATAAACTCGGGTTTCTCGATGGCCTCGATGCATTACCGGTCGCCCATCTCTCGAAAGGATCCACAGAGGTTTTATCGACGTTTATCTGCTTCGAAAATGGGTCGTCCCGACTCGCAAGTGATATAACTACCCTGTGTGTAAAACTCTTACTTATCTGTGAAGACGCTGTTATCGACGGTGATCACCTCGTCCTCCGGAAGGTGCGGTTTGACCCCGAGAAGGCGCTCAGACACGGGGTCCCGAAAGGGCCGCTCTTCGCCATGCTTGCCGGCGGGAAGGCGGTTGAGATCGAGGGGCGGAGGATCACACCCGATGCAGTGCAAACAACCAGCGTGAAACGGATACATATCCCGGGATTGGAGAGACACATATGAAATCCATCGTAGAAGAGGCACTTTCACGGGCACGAGAGGAGCAGCGCTTTGCTGAGCCCACAGAGGTCGACAAGGATCTTGAGGATATCCTCATGGAGCTCCGGACTGAGATTGCAGTCGTCGGGTGCGGAGGCGGCGGTTCGAACACGATCACCCGGATGGCGGAGGAAGGCATCAACGGGGCGCGGCTGATCGCTCTCAACACCGATGCTCAACACCTTATCCGGACACGGGCGGAGACCCGTATCCTTATCGGGAGACAGAGGACTCGTGGTCTTGGTGCGGGCTCGATCCCGCAGGTAGGGGAAGAGGCGGCCCTCGAGAACGAGGACGACATCAAGCGGGCCGTCGAGGGGTGCGATATGGTCTTCATCACCACCGGGCTTGGGGGCGGCACCGGCACCGGATCTGCACCCGTGGTCGCGAAGTCCGCCCGGGAGGAGGGTGCCCTGACCATCGCCGTGGTCACCCTGCCGTTCACGGCCGAAGGCGCGATCCGGGGGCAGAACGCCGAGGCAGGCCTTGAGAGGCTCCGCGAAGTGGCGGATACCGTCATCGTCGTCCCCAACGACCGCCTGCTCGAGGTCGTGCCCCGCCTTCCGCTCCACGCCGCCTTCAAGGTCTCGGACGAGGTGCTGATGCGGGCGGTCAAGGGCATCACCGAACTGATCACGATGCCCGGGCTCGTGAACCTCGACTTCGCCGATGTCCGGACCGTCATGGAGCGGGGAGGCGTCGCGATGATCGGGATGGGCGAGAGTGACAGTGAGGACAAAGCCGCCGACTCGGTCAAGAAGGCGTTGCGCTCCCCGCTGCTCGACGTCGATATCTCCGGGGCGAGCGCAGCACTCGTCAACGTGGTCGGCGGTCCCGATATGACCATGTCTGAGGCTGAAGGCGTCATTCAGGAGGTCTACGACCGCATCGATCCCGATGCCCGCATCATCTGGGGGGCCCAGGTCGACCCCGATATGCAGGGCAAGATGCGGACGCTGCTCGTGGTCACCGGTGTTCGGTCACCACAAATATATGGGAGAAACGAAAAGAGTATGCCACGCATGATGAAACAATTTGAGATCGACTTCCTGAAGTGAGCCGGTATGATGGATTATAAAGAGACGTTGGAGGAAGTAAAGTCGTTCAAGATCGAGGAGGAACTCTTCAAGAAGTACTGGCGCGTGCTGAAGCTGGCACGGACGCCTACTCGCGACGAGTTCTCCAAGATCGCCATCGTGGCGGCAGCCGGGATCATGCTCATCGGCCTTGTCGGCTTTATTATATACGAGACCCTGCTGGTATTGCCCAAATGATGGATATGGCTGAGAGCGTAAACAGAGTATATGCGATCAAGACGACCGCGAAGCAGGAGCGGACGGTAGCCGACAACATCGAGAAGGTGACGAGGGAACAGAAAGACATCCATGTGATGGCGGTCATGGTTCCCGAGGAACTGAAGGGCTACGTCCTTGTGGAGAGCCCCGACTCCATCGCCCGGATAGAGCAGCTGGTGGAGTTGATCCCCCACGCGCGCGCGGTGGTGCAGGGCTCGACCGCTCTCTCCGAGGTAGAGCATTTCCTGGTGCCGAAACCGGTGGTCAGCGGCATCACCGAGGGCACCATCGTCGAGATCATCGCCGGCCCGTTCAAGGGCGAGAAGGCGGTCGTCAAGCGTATCGATACCGGGAAGGAAGAGATCACGGTCGAATTGTACGAGAGTATGGTTCCCATTCCGATCACGGTCCGTGGCGACTCCGTCCGCGTCGTGGAGCGGTCGGAAGACGCCAACTGAAGAATATCACTACACTCTTCTTTTTTTGCCCGGGCACGGGTCGTTGCACCGCCAGCGATGCAGTTCTCATCGACCGGGCGCACCTGCCCGTGCGGGGCCCGGGTGCCGCCCGGGCACCATACTTTAAATCCTCTCACGTTGACCTTGGATAACCCAGGCAACTATTCCCCTGAGGAATAATAAGCTGGTGAACTTGTATGGCAGAAACGGTCGAGGTATTAGTACCCGGTGGCAAGGCAACAGCAGGTCCGCCTCTGGGCCCTGCGCTCGGCCCTCTCGGTATCAACGTGAAGGCAGTCGTCGAAGAGATCAACAAGAAGACGGCCGATTTCAACGGCATGCAGGTGCCGGTGACGGTCACGGTCGACGATAAGCGGAACTTCACGATTGAGGTGGGCATTCCGCCCACGACGGCTCTCGTCATGAAAGAGGCCGGTATCGGGAAGGGCTCGGCAGAGCCGGGTGCTTTGGTAGCGGGAGACCTCCCGCTGGAGGCCGCTGTTCGCATTGCCCGTATGAAATTTGATGACATGCTCTCGTACGATCTGAAATCGGCAGTCAAAGAGGTCGTTGGAACGTGCGTGAGCGTCGGCGTCACCGTCGAGGGTAAGAAACCCCGCGAGATGATCCTGGCCATCAATGACGGGGAATACGACAGCGTACTCGTCGCATAGATGTCAGACAACCATAGAAGATCATGAGGTCGTGTACTATGGAGGCAAAGGATGGTTGATAAAACCAGTATACAGAATGCCGTGAAGACGGCACTGGAGAAGGCTCCGGAACGGAAGTTCAAGGAGAGCGTGGATATCACCGTCAACCTCAAGAACATTGATATGTCCCAGCCCAAGAATCGTATCGATGAGACGATTCACCTCCCGAACAGTCTTGACAACGTCAAGATCGCTGTTCTCGGGAAGGGCGACATCACCACACAGGCGAAGGATGTGGCTGTGGACCTTATCATTGGACCTGAGGAGATCGAGC
The DNA here is from genome assembly GCA_016841385.1 of Methanobacteriota archaeon. GTDB lineage: Archaea > Halobacteriota > Methanomicrobia > Methanomicrobiales > Methanoculleaceae > Methanoculleus. The sequence goes on from JAENZF010000016.1 coordinate 15,175, forward strand.
GGCTCGGGGGAGAACCCCGGGAAGCGCGTAAGGTGGCGGAAGAGTACCGGTTCTTCCTTGCTGAGACGGCAATGATGCCTCTCGTCGGCCGTTATCTCGGTGTCAGGCTTGGTCCGCGTGGGCGGATGCCGATGCCGATTCCGCAAGGAATGGATATTCGGCCCATCGTTCAGCGTCTGCGCAGTTCCGTGAAGATCCGGACGAAGGACAAGAAGGTTTTCCACGCAAAGGTCGGGTCCGCCGGAATGGAGGCCGCAGAGATCGCCGAGAACATCGACGCGGTTCTCCGGAGGGTCGAGTCCGTCCTCGAAAGCGGGACAATGAATATCCACTCGGTCTACGTGAAGACAACCATGGGACCGGCAGTGAGGGTGATCTGATGGCGCTCTATACGCACCACCTGCCCAAGTGGAAGAAGGACGAAGTAAACGAGATCAAGCGCGGTATCGAGGAGCACACGCTCGTCGGCGTTGTGGACATGTACGGCATTCCCGCCTCGCAGATCCAGCATATCCGGCGGAACCTCCGCGGCACGGCGAGGGTGAAGATGGCCCGGAACACGCTGATCGAGCATGCCTTGAACGAGTTTGGCGGCAGCGTCGTGGCTCTGAAGGAGCACGCCGAAGGCCAGAGCGCCATGATCTTCACGAACGAGAACCCTTTCAAGCTCTTCAAGCTGCTTGAACAGACCAAGACGAAGATGGCGGCGAAGCCCGGCGAGACTGCGCCGGAGGATATCGTCGTCCCGAAGGGTCCGACCAGTTTCAAGCCCGGCCCCATTGTGGGCGAGCTTCAGCAGGTGGGCATTCCCGCAGCCATCGAGGGCGGAAAGGTCAAGATTCGTGAGACCAAGACGGTCGTGAAGAAAGGCGAGGTCATCAACAAGAAGGTTGCCGATGCCCTCGTGAAACTCGGCATCAAGCCGATGGATGTCGGCCTCCTCCTGCAGGCTGCATACTACCGGAATACCGTCTTCACGCCGGACCTCCTCGCTATCGATGAAGAGGCCTACTACAACAATATCGTGCTTGCTGCCCAGCAGGCGTTCAACCTCTCGGTCAATGCCGTCATCGCGACCCCGCTGACCGTCAGTGCCATCATCGGCAGGGCGGTGCGCGAAGCCCGGAACGTGGGCGTCGATGCGACCATCTACGAGAAGGATATCGTCGACCTGATCATCGGACGGGCACAGCGGGAGATGCTGGTCGTCGCGCTCGCGGCACAAGGCCACGGTTTCGAGCTCGATGAGGCGACCCTGAAGGCTGCTTCGGCTGCAACCGCTGCACCTGCAGCCGCTGTCGCGCCCGCAGCTGAGGCAAAGCCCGAGGAAGAGGAGACGGAAGAGGAGAAGAAGGAAGAGGAGGAAGAGAGCGGCATGGCCGGTCTCGGCGCCCTCTTCGGCTAATACTTTATAAAAAACCAAAGGTGAATGAACTATGGAGTATATCTACGCTGCACTGCTCCTGCACAACGCAGGCAAAGATGTAACTGAAGAGAATGTGACTGCTGTCCTGAACGCGGCCGGTGTCGCCGTCCAGGATGCCCGTGTGAAGGCGCTCATCGCCGCACTCGAGGACGTGAACATCGAGGAGGCCATCAGCAAGGCCGCCGTCGCACCCGTCGCCGCTGTAGCCGCAGCTGCCCCGGCAGCCGCCGCGCCCGCAGCCGAGGAAGAGGCAGAGGAAGAGTCCAAGAAGGAAGAGGAAGAAGAGAGCGGCATGGCCGGTCTCGGCGCCCTCTTCGGCTAAACCTTTTTTCTTTCGCGTTCGACGAACCGGACGGGCCGGTTGTTTTCGAGAATCGGGGGACGTTCCACTGTCTCCGCGTCAGACCTTTCCGAATGGTTGTCCAGACTATTTTGCCGCCTTTGCCTCAGCACCGCATCGCTGCGGAGTTGGACGGCTTCGAAGCACGGATCAGTGAAAGGTAGGTGATCCGGAAAAACGAACCGAGCCGATGGTTCGCCGATGACTCTGCGAAAAAGATCAGGCGTCTGCCGGGCCGGTTACAACCCGGTGAATCCGGGGTCTTTCACTCCTCCATGCTCCCCCCGTACACCACCTGCCCGAAGCTGATGCACCCGTCCCCGAGCGGGTAGTCCCGGTTGATGATGAGTTCAAGCCCGGCGGCCAGGATCTCTCCCCTGATCGTCTCCCGGATCGCCCGGTTGTAGGCCACGCCGCCCGAGAGCACCACCCGGGGGATCCCTCGTTCCTGTGCCGCCCGGACGGCCATCGCGGCGACGCCCCGCGAGAGGTTGTACTGGAACGATGCGGCGACGTCTCCGGTCCGTTCGCCGGATGCGGAACGCCGGTATACCTCCGCGAGGAGCGAGCGGGTCGAGAGGATCTCACACCCGCCGTCGCCGCGCAGAAAGTCGAGGTCCCAGGCCGAGGACTTTCCGACGTATGCCGCCGACTCGAGCTTCATCGCCGGTTCGCCGTCGTAGGTCCTCTCCCGGCAGATCCCGAGGAGGGCTGCGGCGGCGTCGAGGACCCTGCCGGTGCTCGAGGTGGCGGCGACGTTCAATCCCCGCTCCACCTGCCGGGTGAGGACCGTGAGTTCGATATCGCTCCACCCCCGTGATGCGAGCAGGTCCCGGACCCCGGACGTCGGCAGGATGCCGTAGAGCATCCGCTCCGGGAACCGGGTGGCGAGGTCGCCGCCCGGCATCGGGACGACCTCGAGGTGGGCGACCCGGTCGAGGCGGGGGACCTTCCCGCTAAAGACCTCGCCGCCCCAGATCGTCCCGTCGTCGCCGTAACCCACGCCGTCGATGGCGATCCCGACGCACTCCTCCCGGGTCGCGGCCGCTATGTGCGCCCGGTGGTGCTGGACGGCGAGGAGTTCCGCCCCGGTCCGCTCGGCGACCTCCCTCGCGTAGCGAGTCGAGAGGAACTGCGGGTGGAGGTCGTGGACGACCCGGTCGTACCGGGCACCGGTGAGCCCTCCTATCTTCTCCGCCGTCTCCTGCAGGTAGGCGAGGGTCTGGGGGTTCCTGACGTTCCCGACGTGGGGGGAGGTGATGCAGAAACCGCTCCGGTAGACGGAGATGTTGGCGTTCAGTTCCGGGCCGACGCCGAGGATGCATGCATCGCCGAGGTCGATCGCCGCCCGCTTCGGGGCGAGGCCCCGCGAGAGACGGATGATGTAGCCATCCCGGACGACGGAGTCGTCGCACCGGTTGACGATCCGGCGGTCGTGGGTGAGGATGTAGTCCACCTGCCGCGGCAGCCGCTTGAGGGCGACCGCGAGATCTGTGATCATCGGGTAGCCCGGCAGGTTCGCGCTCGTCATAACGAGGAGCGGGTGGGCGAGGTTCGCAAAGAGGAGGTGGTGCAACCCGGTGTAGGGGAGCATGCACCCGATGGTGTGAAGCCCCGAGATCGCCGCGTGGGATGCGGGATCCCGCTTTGCGAGCACCACGATAGGCCGTTCCCGGGAGTGCAGGACCTGCCGCTCTTCACTCGATACGACTGCGATCCGCTCCACCTCTTCAGGGGTTGCCATCACTGCGAGAGGCTGCTCCGTCCGGCCCAGGCGGCGTTTCAGCTCCCAGGCCGCATCTTCGGTGCAGGCGATATGAAACCCCCCTACCCCCCGGATGGCGACGATCGAGCCGGCATCGAGGAGGGCTGCCGCTTCCCTGACGGGGTCGGCGGCTGCTACCTGCTCCCCATCGGCCCCAAAGAGGGCGAGGTGCGGCCCGCAGGCCGCACAGGCGATCGTCTGGGCGTGGTGGCGCCGGCACGACGGATCTGTGTACTCGCTCCCGCAGGCGGTGCATACCGGGAACTCCACCATCGACGTCCGTTCCCGGTCGTAGGGAATGGCGTTGATGATGCTGTACCGGGGGCCGCAGTTGACGCAGGATGTAGCCCAATACCCTTCGTACCGCCCGCCCGGCGTGAAGATGTCGGCGATGCAGTCGTCACAGGTGGCGACGTCGGTCGGGATGAATCCCGAGAGGCTCCCGGAACCACTCTCAAGGATGGTAAAGCTATCGGGGGGGTTACCGCGCAGATTATGGACATCTACGGAATCTATGTGGGATAACGGCGTCCCCCGGGAAACGGCCTCCAGGAACTCCTCGAAGCGGTCCCCGAATGCATGGATCTCCACCTCGCTCCCGAGGTTTTTGACGGTCCCGGTGATTCCGAATTCCCGGGCCTTTGCATAGACGAAGGGACGAAATCCGACCCCCTGGACGATGCCCCGGATGATGATAATGCCACATGTACGCATTGAGATTTCAGCAAAAATTTATGGAGTTATACAACGATATAACAATAGGGTATCGCAGTGACGGGACATATTAAAATTCTTAACGATCCGGTGGAACTGGTTCCTCTTCTCATAACGTTCAATAATGCTGATTATAAAAAGATCTACGAACTCTTAAACAAGGCCTGGCTGACCGAGGAGGACCTGGGGATGTACGCCGGGACATCGACGGTGACCGAGTGCCTCACTATCCTCAAGAAGGGAAACCTGATCGAAGAGCAGTGGCGGATGCCCAAGCCCGGAGAGAAGCCGATGAAGGAATACCGGGCGACATACAGCAAGTTCAGGGCAAGTTTTCAGTGTTCTATGGGCGATATCGGAGACCTGTTGCACATCGCCGTCTCGAACGACGAGGGCCTCCGTACAATCGTGGACTCGGTCGAACAGGAGATAGTGGCCGGGACCACCTCGATCGGTGATATATCCCGAAAATATGGGGTTAGTCCGACCTTCATCAAGGGACTGGCGAAAAGGATCCCCGGTCTTGACGTGAAAGGGCAGGGAATGGTGTTGCTTGACCGACTTCGCTGACGACCCGCTCTACGTCATCCTGCGCAGCAAACGGGAGGCCACCCGGTTCCAGATCCTGGTGGAGATCGCCGAACATCAGCCGGCCGTCCGGCAGCAGGAGATCGCCGGGAAGCTCGGCGTGACACCCCAGGCCGTCTCCGAGTACATCCGGGAACTGGTGGATGAGGGACTCGTCACCGCTCACGGCCGGGGCCGGTACGAGGTGACGAAGAACGGGATCGAGTGGGTCCTGCGGCACGCCGAGGCACTCGAGTCCTATGCCCGCCATATCAACCGCGACATCATCCAGCAGGTGGCGGTCTGGACGGCTATCGCCCGGGACGAGATCCACAAAGGGGATATGGTCGGCGTCTTCATGCGGGACGGATGGCTCTATGCGACGAAAGAAGAGCAGAGCGCCACGGGTCTCGCGACCATGGACGCCCAGGCCGGGGAAGATCTCGGTGTCGCCCGGTTAAACGGCATCATCAAGCACGAGGAAGGGCTCATCCATGTCTGCAAGGTGCCGCGGGTGGAGCGGGGCGGATCCCGGCAGGTCTGTGCCGACCTCCTCCGGGATGCCGTCCGGGACGCAGAGATGGTGGCCGCCGTCGGCCTTGAGTCCTATGTGGCCCTCAGGAAAGCGGATATGGAGCCGGATATGTTCTTCGGATCCCGTGAGGGGGTCATCGAGGCGGCATTCCACGGCCGTGAGTGCGCAATACTTATCGTTGATGAGGAGTTTACCGACTTCCTCAAACGGCTGGAGACGGTGGGGCTCACCTACACGATCCACGACCTGATTGCACCATGAAGGTTATCGTTCAGCCCCAGAAAGGCACATATAAATTACTGTTTGTCGAAGGCGGCCGCGTTGAAGGCTCCGGATTCGTCGACCTGACCGCGACCCCGAAGGGCCAGCGGCCCAAAAACTTCAAGATGCGTCGGCGGGGCAAACAACTCAAGCCCACTCCGACCCGTGACCTGATCACGCTGCTCCGCCGGTCATCGGTGCATCTTGCGGCGAAGAGTCCGGAGTTTGAGTCGTTTCTTGCCGACCTCCAGATCCCGTCGTCGAGGATCAACATCTGCCGGTTCTGCCAGCTCGAGGACCGGTTTGTACCCGTCGATAAGACCACCGGCGTCCGGTACGGTGGGGAGTGGATCTGCATGGACTGCGCGAAGCGCGAGATGCGCCGGGAGCTCGGCTACCTGGGGAGGTTCGGGAGCTCCGTGCTCGTCCACCTTGAGAAACTTCTCGTCCAGGTCCGGGACCTCGACCGGGTGCTGGCGTCGGTGGGGCCCGACCATCCCGATCGGAAGCGGACCCTCTTCGACCGGCTCGAGGCGCACGAGGTCCAGGAGACCACCCACATCACCGACCTCCCGCTGCCCCCCGCGTTTGCACAGGCTGCCGGGGTCGATTACCTGATGCCCGTCCAGCAGCTCGCCGTCCAGAACGGGCTTCTTGAGGGGCAGCACCTCCTCGTCGTCTCGGCCACCGCGAGCGGCAAGACCTTCATCGGGGAGATGGCCGGGATGAAGAACTTCCTTGAAGGGCGGGGAAGAATGCTCTTCCTGGTCCCGCTGGTCGCGCTCGCGAACCAGAAGTACCAGCGGTTCCGTGACCGCTACGGCCACCTTGTCCGGGTCACCCTGCAGGTCGGGATGAGCCGCCTCAACCTCCCTGAGACCCGCCCGGCGGGGGACCGGGACGTCAACGCTTCCGTCGTGGTGGGGACCTACGAGGGGATCGACCACGCTCTCCGGACCGGGAGGTCGTTGAAGGACATCGGGACCGTCGTCATCGACGAGGTCCAGATGCTCGAGGACCCCGAGCGGGGCCACCGTCTCGACGGACTGATCGCCCGGCTCAAGCACGTCGCCCCCGATGCCCAGTTCCTCTATCTCTCGGCCACGATCGGGGGTCCCGGGCTGCTTGCGGAGAAACTCCGGGCGAACCTGGTCCGCTACGCGGATCGCCCGGTACCGCTCGAGCGGCACCTCATCTTCACCGAGCGGTCCAAGAAGATCGGGTTCATCAAGCAGATGGTCGTCGAGGAGTACAAGGTGCGGTCGTCCAAGGGTTACCGGGGCCAGACGATCGTCTTCACCAACTCCCGGGCCCGCTGCCACGTCATCGCCGATGCCCTCGGCAAGAATGCAGCTCCCTACCATGCGGGGCTGACCGCCCAGGAACGCCGGGACGTGGAGCGGCGGTTCGCGAACGGGGAGATCGCCGCCGTCGTGACCACGGCGGCGCTTGCCGCCGGCGTCGACTTCCCGGCGTCCCAGGTGATCTTCGACGCCCTCGCGATGGGGATCAAGTGGCTTTCCGTCCAGGAGTTCCACCAGATGATGGGCCGGGCGGGCCGGCCCGACTTCCACGACCTCGGCCGGGTGGTCATCATGGCGGAGCCCGGCGGGTCCTACTCCCGGACATCCGGGAAGACCGAGGAGGAGGTCGCCGTCGGCCTCCTGCGGGGCGAGATGGAGGAGGTCGCTCCCGAGTACGACATGGAGCAGAGCTCGGAGGAGTTTGTTGCGAACGCCGTGGTCTGCGGCGGCGACGAGCAGCAGGTCATCCAGATGACCCGCACGATGGTCGGGGCGCTGGAGCCGGCCCTCCCCACGCTCCTTGACTACGGACTGGTCCGGCGGCGGGCGGGGCGTATCGAACTCACCGATATGGCCCGGGTGATGGCCGAGCACTTCATCGGCGCCGAGCGCCTGATTGAGATCAAGGATCTGGTCCGGCGGATGGACGATGCGGCCGAGGTAATCGCAGAACTCGAGTGCGCCGAGGAGAAGGCGCCGTAGGGACTTGAGTTAGCACCCTTCAAGATTTTCCGAATTGCTTGAGATTTGGAAGTCTTCTCAGACGCTTTTTTCGGGATGTCGCTCGTATCCATGCACGGATTCCCATCGGATATCGCCACGAGGGGGTGGGGTTGCAGGGGAGTGCGATGTTCCGATAGGAACGGAGCACGAGAAGCCGTTAGGCTTTGAGGGGGGTCTCCCCCCTCGCACCTATCGGTGCTCACGCTCACTGCGTTCGCGCCTCGCACC
>JAENZF010000017.1 GCA_016841385.1 Methanobacteriota archaeon
CCGTGTATATCCGCGGGTCCGGCTTCTGGTAGCCGAGGTCTGAAGAGAAGATGACGAAGCCGAGACGGTCGTAGAGGCTGAGCGCCCGCATCTCCCGCTCCGAGAAGACCCGCTGCCCGTTCGAGACGACCCCCATCCTTTTCGTGCCGAAGAGGTCAAGCAGCCTCCGGCTCTTCTCGATGACGCCGAGACGCCGGAGCGATGCGGCCCGGAACGCCCGGGCGGCCTCGACGCCGAGCCGCTCGCTATCGATCTTCCAGACGGCGTGTTCGGCGCAGATGCCCGCAAAGACCTCCTCGACCCGCACCTCCGGATACCGCTCCCCGGTCCGGTCGGCCGCTTCCCGTACCCGGCTCGCGTAGCACGCCCGCAGGCGTTCGGGCGCGATCCGGACGCCCTGGTAGATGAGCCACCGTGAGAGGCACCGGTAGGTCTCTGTATCGCGTTCGTCGGTCAGGACGTCGATGAGCGTCCCGTAGCAGTCGAAGAGAACCCCCGCTACCGGTGGACCGCGGCCAGGCACGCCTCTGCCTCCGAAAGCAGCCAGTCGCGTTCCGCCGCCCGCCAGGGCAGCCGGGCGATCCTGAGGTATCCGAGCGCCATGAAGAAGGGGAGGACGGCGGTATGGCGCCGGAACTCTTCAACGCTCTGGCTATAGTGCCAGAGCAGGTGGCCGATGTAGTCTTCGGCCCTCGAACTGCTCCCGCCCGATGTCTTGAGCTCTGCGGCGAGGATGCCAAGGTCGCGGACCGGGTGGGTGTGGTTCCGGGAGCCCTCGAAGTCGATCGCACAGGTGCCGCCGTCGAAGAGGTAGTTGCTGAGCGTGGCGTCGCCATGGACCATGCAGCCTTCATTCCAGCCAGGCCGCGTGCCGTGCCACCACGCCCCGAGCAGGCGGTCGAACTGTTTCCTCCGGTGGGCCGGGAGGGCGTTCTGGTCGAGCACCGCGTGGAAGTAGGCGAAGTCGCGCTCCCGTTTGCAGGAGGTCCGCGTGCCGTCGTGGAGCCGGCGGAGCAGGTGCGCGACGCCGGTCAGGGGGTCGTAAAGGGATACTCCCGCTGCGAGGAGCTCGCGGAGCGTCTGGCCCGGGACGTACTCGGTCGCGAGGACGGAATGAAACCGGCTGTTCGTCGCGAGTGCGTGGGGGACGCGGATCCAGCCCGATACGTGGCGGAGCCGGCGAAACTCGTTCTTCATCGCCGCATCCGCGTTGTAGCGGGTCTTCGCTCCCGTCGGCGCGCCGAAGAACTTGCCGACCACGCTGAATGCGGTGCCGGCGAACTCGTACCGGCAGACGACGTGCGATGCAGGCTCTACCCGGTAGACCCGGATCTTACCGCGCCACCCCGGCAGCCGGTCAGCGAGGACGCTCGCGAGCCAGTCCCCGAACGCATCGCCGGCCTCCAGGCGTCCTACCTTCCTCTCGATGATCAACTGCTGTATCACCGGTAGGCCTGGGGGTTCTGCAAGGCAATGAAAATACCCCTGGCACCGGGGAGACCCACACCTTTTTTACCGCCCGGGCGCCTTAACGGGATGCACCGGCGATCCTGTGGGTGACGAGCCATGATACCGTTTCGCGATTTCCTGGAGAGAATCAGGCCTGCTGTAAACCGGCGGATCGAGGAGGTGACGAGCGGTGAGGATGCAATCGACCCCGGCGTCCTCCCGCTCCTCTCGAAGGGGAAGAGGATGCGGGCCGGGCTCCTCCTTTACGTCCACGCCGGCCTCACCCGGTCGTCGGCCCCCACCTGCCAGGCACTCGACCTCGCCTGTGCCGTCGAGCTCGCCCACGCCGCAAGCCTTATTCTCGACGACATGCTGGACGGCGACACCGTCCGGCGGGGAGCCCCCTCCCTTCACCTCACCCGGGGAGAGGGGCGGGCTGTCCTCGACGCCGTCGGCATCCTCGCCCTCCCCTACGCGCTCGCCGCCCCTTATGGTGCAGGATACGTAGCGATGCTCGCGTCGGCCCAGCAGAGTATGGCCCGGGGCGTGGCCTGGGAGATGCTCGGGGGACCCGGGCTCCCGGCGGCCGAACTCTACGATGCGATCGTCGCACGAAAGACAGGGCGCCTCTTCTCGCTCGCGGCCGCCTGGGGTGCCATGGCGGCGGGAGAGGAGGAAGCGGTCGTCGCCGCCTTCGCGAACTACGGTCTCTCTGCCGGGAAGGCGATGCAGATAGCCGACGACATCGTGGACCTGCACGCGCACGCGGCAGGGGCCCGGGACTCCCGGCCCGGGTCCGAGGCGCTCCTCCTCCGGTCTGTCTCCGGAGACAACGGGACCCGGCAGACGCTGCGATCCATACTCGAGCGGGAGATGGATGGTGCGGCCGCCCGGATCACGGATGAGGGCCGGCAGCGGGTGCCGCCGGAGATGTGGGAGCCCTTTGGACTGGTGGTCCGGGATATCGTGGGGCTCACGATCGCGGGGGGAATGCCGGATAACGGCACCCCATTCCGGGTTGCCTGCCCTGACAGGCTTCCGCAACGATAAATACCACTCCGCCCCACACTCTTCTGAGGAAACATGCCGGTAATAACCATTCGTATGGCAGAGGGACGGACGCTTGAGCAGAAACGGATACTCGCAGACGAGATCACCGCCGCGGTCACGAGGACGTTCGGCGTCGACCCGCAAGTGGTTACCCTCTTCTTCGAGGAACTCAAGACCGAGAACATCGCACGGGCGGGAAAGCTCCTTTCGGAGTCGTAGTCCCGCGACGAGCGAACATTTTTTAGCCGGAAGATGCCCCCCGGGAGTGAACGTAATCATGGCACGCGAACTTGACGAGAAGGACTTTGCTATCCTGCGGAAACTGGCCCCCGAATACAGCGGAATCCTCTGCCCGGAGTCGGGGCACGAGTTCCACTCGATCCTCCCGCCGGTCTCAAACCACATCGCCGCGGACGAAGAAGACTTTGCTGAGCGGGTCGGCCGCCTCTCGGACGAGGACTGGGGTTACCTGACCAGCCAGATCGTCTCCGGCCGGGAGGACCTCGGGTGCATGCCCGAGGAGGATATCGAGACCATCCTCGTCCGCATCCAGGGTGCGGTATCGGAGGAGGCTGCCGAACAGGTCCGCAGGCTCTACCACCTCTCCGGGTGCGGGATACTGTAGCGAATGGCCGCATCCGGAAACGGTATATGCCCCGGGGACAACCAGACCTTTATGGAATTAAAAGAGCAACTCTCCGGCGTCCCCGGGATGCTCCGGCCGTTCAAGGCATACCTCCGCGAGGCAGGGCTCAGTGCGGGCGACCAGGTCGTCTACTACGGCTGCCCCGGCACCTGCACCCCCTTCATCGAACTCCTGGGGTTCGCGGTCCGTGACCTCCCCGTCGAGCAGGTCTATGTGCCCTACGCGGACGAGGCGGCAGCAAAGGCGATCCGCCCGGTCGGGGGTGTCGGGATGCAGGTCTCCGGTGACGCGGTTCGTGTCGACCCGAAGGTGATCGTCCTGATGGGCGGGCTTGCGATGCCGGGCGTCCCGGTCACAAAAGAAGCGATGCAGGCGGCCGTCGGCGCCCATGCGGGGACGAAGGTCGTGGGTATCTGCTTTATGCAGATGTTTCAGAAGGCGGGCTGGCTCGACGCCTTCGACTTCGACCTGATCATCGACGCCTCCATCGACCCGGTCAAGGTCTGGCGCTGATCGCCCGGCCGGTCGTTGGTGCAGAGGATACCGGCGGCTCCCGCGGCCGGTCGGACCGGAGAAGGGTGAACCGGAACACCGCGCCGCATTCGGGATGTCCAGGCACCCGGTCCTCGACCCTGATGCTCCCGCCGTAGCGCGTGATGAGCATCCTCGCGATGTAGAGGCCGAGCCCTTTCCCGCTCCGGGCGGTCGTCCCCCGCACGAAGCGGGTGAAGAGGGTGGGTTTGACCGCATCGGGCACCCCCGGCCCGGTATCCTCGACCGAGACCTCGACCGTCCCGTTCCCCTCCTCGACACGGACCCTGACCCCGACCTCGGGGTCCCCGAACTTGATGCTGTTGCCGATGAGGTTCGTGAAGACCTCCGGGAGGAGGTCGTCGGCCGTGACGCGGACCGACTTTCCCTCGTAGATGATCCCGGCATCGGGGTGGTGGGCGATCTCGGCCCTGATGACGGCGTCCAGGTCGACGGGTCTCGTCGCCGTCTCATGGGAATGCAACCGCCGGATCGTCGAGACGTTCTGGATGATCTCGATGCTCCGGCTGACGCCGCCCCTGAGTTTCCGGACCATCTCCCTCTCCTTCCCCTCCAGCCCCTCGACCAGCAGGTCGGTGTAGCCGAGAGCGACGGCGTTCGCATTGTTGATGTCGTGCGCCATGATGTCGAGGTAGAGGTTTGCCTCGTCGTGGGCCACCCGCAGCGCTTCCTCCGCCCGGATCCGGTCGGTGATATCGGCTCCCGACCCGACCAGTCCGATCGGGCGACCGTCATCGCCGGTAAGGACCGTGTCCTGCCATGCGAGGATCAGCTCATCACCGTTCCGCGTGACGACCGGGTTCTCCCGCCGGTTGGGGGAAGCGGTGCCGCTCGCGATCGCGGCGTCGAAGACCTGCCGCCGCGCCTCCCGGAATGCTTCGGGGATGACGGTTGTAAACCAGTCCTTCCCGAGCAGTTCCTCCTCCCGGTAGCCGAGCAACTCGCAGCCGTGGCGGTTGACGAGCCGGATGGTATGGTCGGCGTTGATGACGACAAAGAGGACGCCCGCCACGTCGAGGTAGCGTTGCGCGAGATCTCTCTGTTTCTTCACTTCCTGCTCCCGCCCTTTGAGCTGCTCGGAGAGGGAGGCGACAACGAAGGCGATGACGACGAACATCAGGGCGCGTCCGTAATCGTTCAGGGTCAGGATGTCCGGTCTGTACAGGAGGCTGCTGATAACGACGAGCCCGCCGAGGAAGATGGCGACCAGTACGCTCCGCTTCTCCCACCAGAGCGCGGTCAGGATGATCGGGAGATAGAAGAAGTGCGAAAAGACGGTCCCGAGCATCAGGATGGCGTGGAAGTAGTAGGTCAGGAAGACGGATATGGCAAGGAGGGCCATTATGATGGCCACTCGCTGGTTTTCGGTAAGGGTAGTCACGGGGGCCCACCTCAACTACGTATATTTATAACTTTAATTATATAAAAATGTCCTCATGTATATTGTCCGCCGATTCTGGCGGATGTTCCGGGGATTTAGGGTGAAGGGGGTAACTTCGTGGGAGATAGGGCTCCACGAGCCGTTTGGGCACGGAACCGCTGTCCCCCCCGTGCAGGGATGGAACGGAGGGTCTCCCCCCGGCTCTCCCGATACGGGAGTATTCTGCCGGATGCGGCCGGTTTTTTGCAAACAACCTATGTTTAATAGGTCGTAGAGCAAATCTATTTCAACCGCCTGCTTCATTGAAGCGGCTGCCCGCAGGCCCGCATCACGTGAAGCGGTACCGTGCAGCGTACCGTGTCGTCACCTGCCCGGGAGATCCCGGCGCCACGAGAACGCATCCGCTGGTGAATCCGTGTCAACAGACCTTACCGAAGCACTCAAAGCCATGGGCTATGCAGACGCCGAGCTTCCGACTCTGGTGGAGTCGTTCCCTCCCGCGGTCATCGAATACCTGCAGGACTTCCGGCCGCAGGAGGTCCGCGACATCGTCGAGACGCTCCTCTACATCTACATCGCCCAGAACAGCGCGTCATCCCGGGGAGAAGGGGAGGGCGTGATCGAACAGAGTTGTTATGCCTATACGTCGGGGCCGCTCTTCGCCCTTGCGCAGGTCAACCTCATCGAGTCCGCCTCCTGGTACGGCACGACGGTGATAGAGGCGACCCCTGCTGGAGAAGCGATCGCCCGGCCGCTGATGGAGGCGCGGCTCCAGGCACTGGATATCCGGGGACTGGCCCGCGATATTCACGGGGTCGTCCCGGCCCTCCTCGCGGGGACCGTGAAGGGGTCGTTTGTCAACAAGACCTTCCCGTCCACGCTCCCCCGCACCGAGGAGACGTTCGTCAGTTTTCTTCTCAACAACAGCCCGAGCCTCTTTCTCGAGTGCGAGCGGTTCGCCGCCCGGCTCAAGGCCGCCGGGTGCGCCGTCCTCGCCTACGCCTACGACCTCGACGGGTCAAGGGCCGACGGCGTCGTCTACACCTTTCCGCCGGAGTTTGCGTACATTCTCAAGGGGATGCTCGAGACGATCGACCCGGGGGTTCGGGAGCATTACGACATGCTCCTTGAGTCGTTCTATTCGACGTTCACCGTTCTGCGCTACCTCGCCCGCGGCGAGGACTACGACCGTATCCGGGCATCGCCGGCTCACCGCCGCGAACTGACACGGGTGCTCTCCCTGCTCACCGATGCGATCTATATCCTCGAAGGGGTGCGCGAGGACGACGGGGTCGACCTGGCCCGGTTCATCGTCAAGGATCGGAACCTCTACGAAATGCGCCTCCGTGATCTCGGGCGGGCGCTGATGGCCGACGTTGCCGCGAAGATCGTCATCGACCGGCCTGCCCTGGAGCCTCTCCCTCCCCGGGAAGAGGCTTTCTTCGCCCCGGAGGAGATCCCGGCCGCAACGCTCGCGTCTCCGGCCCAAGAAGAGGTGGAGGAGGACGGGTGGGACGAGACCCTCTTCGCCGACGAGGAAGAGGAGGCAGAAGAAGAGGAGAAGGAGGAGCCGCTCCCGTTCGTGCCGCCGCCCGCACCCCGCCGGGTCGCCGCAAGTTCTGTTTCAACCGGAACGTCGTCGTTCGCACCTGAGGGTGCTCAAACTCTGGATTCCCGCCCGTCGTCACTCGAAACCCTACGGGTTTCTCAAACTCCTGCCCTTCGGCCAGTCGTTCCCCGCGCCGGCGGACTCGACATATTCCTCGGCCACGCCCCGGATGGGCGACGGGTCAACTGGTCGCCGGGCCAGCTCAACAACGGCCATATGATCATCCTCGGCGGCTCGGGTGCCGGCAAGACCGAGACAATCCGGTGCATCGCCTCGGATCTCGCAGGACAGGGGCTCCCGGTCGTCCTGATCGACTTCCACGGGGACATGGCCGCGAGCAACGGGGATATCCGGTCCTACAAGATCCGCGAGGGCGGGCAGTACTACTTCAACCCGCTGGAGCTCGACTCCTCCATAGACGAGATAACCCCGCTCCGGGCCACTTCGGACTTCGTCGACGCCATCTCCATCAACTTCCCGACGCTCGGCATCCAGCAGCGCAGAAAGATCAAGAACATCATCAAGGACTGCTACCGGATCTCGGGGATCACGGGGAACACCGAGACCTGGACGCGGGTGCTCGACTTCGACGACATCGAGGGCGAGATCATGGGCTGCGAGGACGAGGCGATCCCGGCCTACCTCGAGGACATCTTCGACTACAAACTCTTCTCGGGAGAGGAGAAGATCTCTCTTCCCACGATCCTCTCAGGCGGGATCACCCATATCAACTTGAACGCTCTCCCGGAGAACCTGCGCTACCTCTTTGCAGACCTCTTCCTCCGGCGCATCTACTACACCCTCCAGGCGACGGGCGAGATCCCGCGCGGGACGGAGGACGACCGGGCGAAGTTCCGGCTCTTTGTCATCGTCGACGAGGCGAAACTCCTGGTGAGCCAGAAGAGCGGCTCGAAGACGGCGATCAAGGCGGTGCTGAATAAGTATGCCACCGAGATGCGGAAGTTCGGGGTCTCGCTGATCCTTGCGTCCCAGCTGATCGCCCATTTCAACGAGGAGATTCTCGCGAACATCGCCGTGAAGTTCTGCATGCGCTCCGAGAATAAGAAACAGGCCCAGGAGAACGCCAAGTTCTTCGAGGTGAGCGAGAAGGACCTCCTCAACTTCCAGCCGGGGGAGGGTATCCTGATCATCGGCTCGGAGAAGATGAACGTCAGGATTGTTCCTTCGTCCGGGCGGAAGGTATAGACCGGGAAAACCCTTATCCCCCGGTAGCGCTGGAGTTCCCGTATGTCCGGATCGGATACGCTCGACGATTATCGTGAGAAGAGGGACTTCTCCCGGACGCCGGAGCCGCCGGCGGAAAAGAGTACGGGGATTGTCCGCCCTGTCTTCGTCATCCAGAAGCATGACGCGACCACGCTCCACTACGACTTCCGCCTGGAAGCCGACGGCGTCCTGAAGTCCTGGGCAGTCCCGAAGGGGCCCTCTGTCGACCCGAAGGAGAAGCGCCTCGCTCTCCCCACCGAAGACCACCCCCTCGACTACGCCGACTTCGAGGGCGTCATCCCGGCGGGGAGTTACGGGGCCGGAACAGTCCTGGTATGGGACCGGGGGACCTACCGGAACCTCACAGAGAAGGAGGGGCAGGAGGTCGGGGTCGCCGAGGCCGTGAGAAGGGGTCACGTATCCGTCTGGCTCGAGGGAAAGAAGGTCCGGGGCGGATATGCCCTCACTCGCTTCAGGACCGGGAAGGGCGAGGCCTGGCTCCTCGTGAAGATGGACGATGCCGAGGCGGACCCCGGCAAAAACCCGGTCGCGACGGAGCCCCGGTCGGTCGTCTCCGGGCGAACGCTCGAGGATATCGAGGCCGGGAGGGATGAGTGATGGGCGAACCGCCGCGGAGGAGAAGGGTCCCCGATATCCCCGTGGAGATGGGCGAGTTCATCTGCCCGATCTGCGGCAGACAGTATCCCACGCTCGAAGACCTCCACGCTCACGTTCGGCGCGCTCACCGGCACCCCCCGGAGATCCGGTGAGGACGCCGACCTGCGGCAGGTCCCGCCCGAAGCCCCTGTCGGGGGGGGTGGGACGGAGGGCCGGAGGTGCGCGTCGGGTGGTGGAGATGCCCGGGTCTGTGGGCCCGGGAGGGGGCGCCGTAGTCATCGCCCGAATGCCTTTCGGTCGAGATACTGGCTGGTGCGGAAGTAGAAATTTTGAAACCCCGACTTAATGGTTTTTCACTGCTGAAAAGTAATCTTGAAACCGTACCGAAAAAAGAGTTAATTTTTATGACCCCGATTGCCCACGAACCCCCGGAGCGGGGGCCGCAGAAAAAATTGGGTATCAGGGTTAAATCATACTTAGTATGACTTAATCTTGATATTTAGCATACTCTGGGGCAAATAAACCACGCAAAGTCACCAATTTCAAAATCTGTCAAGAATACGCCGTAGAATTTCAGATACGCAGGGATTGCTCTGGCGTAACCGGGAAATAGCCGTTATTTCTCATTAGTATAATGGATAAGTTTAAAATCTGAACTATCAAAAATTACAGAGATCAGATCGATCACAGATCCTCTCGAAGGTGAGATCATGGCAAGCAAGATAATGACAAACAATGTTGCGGCAAGCAGCATTATGGCAGAGACAGTAAGCGACGCAGAGATCGTTGCACAGTTCAGGCAGCGCGGGTGTTGGGGATTGTACACGAGCGTGGACATGAAGGGATGCGACCCGGCGGCGATCAGGGACGCAGAGAAGATCCGTCAGTTCATCGTCGAACTGTGCGACCTCATCGACATGAAGAGGTTCGGCGAACCGCAGGTCATTCACTTCGGCCCCTGCGAGAAGGTCGCGGGATTCTCCATGACCCAGCTCATCGAAACGTCGCTTGTCTCCGGCCACTTCGCGAACGAGACCAATGCAGCCTACCTCGATATCTTCAGCTGCAAAGAATACGAGCCTTCGAAGGCAGCAGAGTTTTGCAAGAGCTTTTTTGGAGCAGAATCAGTAAAATACCAGGTACTGTTCAGGGACTGAATACGAACACGGCACCCGGCAAACGCTTCAACGGAATGTATAACAGCAGAGAGCCGCTGCCATCTCCCACCGACATAATCGGAAATTGCGGCGGGGCGGCCCCCACCCTCGATTTTTCCAGAAGGATATAGCCCGGACCTCCGGGTCTACCCGGCTGGATAGTCCAGACGAGTCTATTCCGTAAAACCCTGCACGGCCCGCTGCATGCTGATATGCCCAATCAGTGACGACCTGGGCGGCTTGACTGAGGTTGTACGACTGATTTCACGTAAACCCGGCAGAACTCAGTCAACGGAGATATTCGATTGAGAGGAGGCCGAAACGACCAAAAAAAGAGTTTCAGGGAGACTCGTAGGGGTTCCGGAGACCCTTGGGGGTTCCGTCCGCCTTGAGGCCCACTGTTTTACGTGCGTCCACGTTCTTCTGGTTCTTCGTGATCTTTTCGGTTGCGAGCTTCTTCACGAGGTCGAGGCCGGGCTTGACCTGGTCCATCGGCTTCGTCTCGAAGAGACCGGCCGCCATAGCGCCGTCCCAGACCGCGTTGCCCTTCATGCTCCGCACGAAGACCGTGCTCCAGCCGTCGGGGCTGCCCACGGAACCGCTGGAGATGTCGGCGAGGTTCGCGACATAGTCCAGGCAGACGTGGCAGCCGGGCTGCACGTACTTGTGGATCAGCTTGAGCGGCATCTGGCTGACTGCACCGCGTTCGGTGTAGACCGTGAACTTGCCCTTGCCGATGTCCATCTTCTTGACGGACTCCATCTTCTGGTTGCAGTGGTCCTCGACGATTGCCTCGAGTGCCTGGTAGGAGAGGTTCTCCATGCAGTAGATGCCGAGCGCAAGAGCGATCTTGTCATCGACGTCGCGCATGCCGATCGGGTAGAGCTGAACCTTCCGGACAGCCTGGATCTGGCAGGGCACACCGACGATACCGACCCTGTCAAGGCCGTAACTGCGGGTCGCCTCCTTGATCAGGTAGAGGTTCGGGCTGATGTTGTAGCGCGTTCCGGCAGCAGCCAGGAGTTCGGCCTTCGTGGTCGCGACCATGGGCTCCGGCTTCCAGGGCTCGTCGCTCGGGCCTGCGACGATGGCACCATCGATGATGCCCTCTTCAAGCGCATAGGCGAAGAGCGTGGTGATGATACCGCCGTCCTGGGACTTTTTCAGGATTTCTCCGTCGGTCGAGCGTGCCGAGATAGCGGACTTGTAGTTACCGAGTACGTCCATCTTTCTCACCTCACTGCATGGCTCCCTTGATGGCATCCATGATGCCCTCGTAGTTGTTCATGACGTCGAAGTTGAACCAGCTCCGCGGACACTGCGCGTAGCAGGCGCCGCACTTGATACAGAGGTCACGGTTCACGTTCGGCTTGCCGTACTCCATGGTGATGGCGCGGACCGGGCAGGTGCCGGCGCAGGTCCCGCATCCCATGCAGAGACCCTGGTTGATGACATCATACATCAGGTCGCAGCCGCAGGCCTCGTTGCCGCGCTGTGCAAGCTGCATCAGCGGCGTCAGGTATGCGGTCGCGAGGTTCTTCTGCTCGTCGTTGCCCTTCAGGAGCAGGTACGCCATGACGGCGACGTTCCTGATGGCCTGGGGGCACGGGGGACACGACGGCAGGAAGAGGTCGACATCGACGACCTCGCTGATCGGCACATACGACTCGTGGCCAGGCTGGTTCCATTGACCGCCACGGCAGAACCGCGTGATGTTGCCGTAGGCTGCGCAGGCGCCGTAGGCGACGAGCACCTTCGACTTCGCCCTTGCTTCTTTCAGTTCCTCTACCGAGAGTTTGTCGTCAAGACAGCACGAACCCTCGACCAGGCACACGTCCATCTCGGGGACGTGGCGCACATCGACCAGTGTCAATGCATAGACCAGGTCTGCATAATCATCGAGCAGCTTGAAGAGACCCTCGTAGTTATCCGCAAGCGTCACGAGGCATCCCGTACATCCGCTCAGGTGTAATTCACCTATCGAAATCTTTTCTGCCACAGGCTTTTCCTCCTTTTGTACAACTTCCACCTTTTCGTTTACAATCACATCAGAGGGCTTCACCGCGGGCTTCGTCTGCAGCTCGCTCGCTGCAGGCTTCACCTCAGGCCTGCTCTCCGGGCTTTTTCCCGGCATCTCCGGCGGTTTCTCCCGGCGACGCCCAAAGATGCGTTCCTTGATGGTTGATAGCAGCCCCATATTCTACCCCAATTTCCTCCAGTACGATATGCACTGTTTTGGGAATGGCCTCCTCAACCTCCTCAGTGAGCCCTAGTTCAAACTCATGGCTCGCGACACGCTTCGGCTGGCACCCGATGATCGTGATATCGATGATGTCTTTTAATCGCTGCAGCGGCTCGGAAAGGTCCCATGAGTGGGCATCCCGGTAGGCGCCCGGCGGCAGGTCTTCGGGCCGGAGCTTCGTCACATCACCGGGGTTAGCGCCGAAATCGGCGATATCGATGATGATCAGCTTCTTCACCGGCACCTCCGCATCTTCCATCAACGTAAAGAGGAAGTGAGGGGCGCCAAGGCCGGCATCGATCACCTTGACGTTGTCGGGCAGTTGTAACTTCTGAAGTTCTTCGACGACTGCAGGGCCGAACCCGTCGTCTCCGTAGAGGGGGTTGCCGCACCCTGCGATCACGATCTCACGGAATAGCATGCGTGTACACTCACTGAATGAGTTTCTGGGCCACGAGTCTCTTGTCTTCGTCGATAACCAGCATGTGCGTCGCACAGGAGACGCAGGGGTCGTATGCTCGCATGATGACTTCCGCGAGCCGCCAGGGTGCACCGGTCAGTGCACGGCTGCAGGTGGGGAAGTTCCACGTGGTCGGGACGAGCATGCCATAATACTGCACCCGGCCGTCCTTGACCTTGGCAAGGTGGACGTCGGTTCCGCGGGGGGCTTCGTTCGCGGCCCATCCGAGGGATCCGTCGCCCTGCGGGATGTTGTCCGCGAGCACCGATCCGGAGGTGTCGAGCGCGTCGAGCGCGTCGATGATGCCGTAAGCAGTCTCGGGGAACTCCATCTGGCGTGCGATCTGCAGGCCCATTGCACCCTTCTCGTCGTAGTTCTTGAACTGGACAAGGCGTGCACGCGGCCCGACCTCGACCGGCTGGCCGTCATAGAGCGGGACGCCGGTGCAGGCTTCCATCTGGGGCCAGGCTTTGGTCCCTACGGGGGTGGTGCCGCCGATCGGGTAGTTCGGGTCGGCTTCGTCGATCTCGACTTCGCCCATGTACCAGTCCCAGGGGCGGACTTCGGTGAACCGCTCGGGGAACCAGGTCGGGATCTCATCAAGGCTCGAGCTGCCGTAGACCGGTGCTGTGGCCATGTAGCCCTGGTTGTGGTAGCCGAGGTCCTTCGTGATCGGGACCTGAACGCCGCCGACTTCAGACCAGTCGCGCTTCTGGTAGTTCCGGAAGATCGCGACCATGAACTCCATCTGTTCCTGCGCGAGGACCCGGGACTCCTTTGCGAGGTCGTAGATCTTGGCCTTCGCACGGGGGCTGATGTTCTTGTACATGCCACCGACGCGGGGGTTGCTCGGGTGGATGGCCTCTCCGCCGACGATCTCGCCGATGGTCTGGCCGATCTCACGGAGCCGCTGGATCCGGAGAGCAACGCTCCTGACCGGTTCTTCCTTGGTGAACGGGTTGATCTTTACGTCGGTACCGGGAAGGTACATGTCCGGGAGGGACAGGATGTTATGAAGGGCGTGGCTGTGCATCCTGTTGGCACATTGCAGGATGTAACGCAGGAGTTTTGCGTCCTCGGGGATCTCGCACCCGATGGATGCTTCCATTGCCTCGATGCCCGCCAGGGTGTGCGCGATAGGACAGATGCCGCAGACACGCGATGCGATCTTCGGAACCTGCTCCATCGTCTTGCCGATGGCGAGTTTCTCGACACCCCTCACCGGGGTGATGCTGAGCCAGTCTCCACGCTCGACGATGCCTTCATCGTTGACCTTCAGAACGAGCTTTGAATGGCCTTCATGTCTCGTTGTTGGGGAAATCTCTACAACTTTCGACAAATATATCGCCTCATTCCGATATTATGGTGTTCTGAACACTATACCGGTGTTACCACACAATTTTGTACTGGAAACGTACCTGGGTACGTCAGAAGGGAATATGACGAAAACAGAGTTTATAACTTTCGTTTCAGTACGTCCCCGAATATTACGGAGCCTACCTGTTGTAGTACTTTCTGTTAAAAGTGGTTTACTTATTATAATTGTTAAAAATAATGTTTGATCTATAGCGAGCCTTCGTCCATCTCCACGACGAGCTCCGCTATCGTCGCCTTTCGCTCTGCGTAGGCGTTGTGCTGGTGGATACTCTCCTCGTTCGTCTGTTTTATGGTAACCACGGAATCTCCGGGGATATCCCGGAATTGCGCGATCACCTTGCGGGCCATTTCACGGACACAGTCTTCGACGAACCTGGGGTTCTTGTGGGCTTCCATCACCACGTAACTCTCGTCGCCCCGCTTGAGGAGCTCGTAGATACGTGCACTCATAGAATCCTTCAGGATCTTGATGATCTTCTCGAGGCTGATATGCTGGTCGTCGTCGATCTCGATGCAGAGGAAACCCCGTCCGCGCTGGTTGTGCGTGGCCATCGGCACCTCCTCGAAGAACGCGTCGATCTTGTCCTCCGCCACGCCGAGGTTCTCAAGGACATGCAGGGCATGGTCCTTCATGATGTTCTGGGCGCAGGGGCAGGCGGTCATCCCGGTCACTTCGGCGCCGATGCTCTTTCGTATGATCGGGCTCCCGTCGTTCCTCTGGGCAATTGCGCTCGCATGGACGTTCACGACCTCATGGCAGCTGGTCTCGCTGATCGGCGTCTCCCGCCGGACCATGAACTTGCTCCGCATCCGGACCTCGGTCCTCTCCGCGTACTCGTGCCGGTCGAGGAGTTTCCTCGCCACCGCGCTGCAGAGTTCTTCGATCTCCTTTACATTTCCGTCGATGGCTTGCTGCAGCACGTCATCGATCACCTCGAAGTTCCGGGAGAGGTTTGCACCTTTGAGGCTCCCCGGCAGGTCGACGAAGACGTCGAAGTTGGAGATGAAGATGACTGGCCGCTTACCGGGTCGGGCGACTTCAACGAGTTTTTGGACGTTTTTTACACCCACCCGGGTCAGGTTGATACGGACCTCTGGCAGGCTGGACTGGACATCTGGCAGTTCCATCACAAATCCTCAATAGAGTATAGAGAGTAGGGTTTCTCTTCATCAACCTTAAAATGACCCTCCCGGCAGCTGGAATTCTCTTATATAATATTTATCTGGTTTGCTGTCCAACCGGGAGTGAGAACCTATGGTGCAGAAATACTACGAGTCTGACGCAGACCCCCGCACCCTGGAGGGCAAGACCATCGCCGTCATCGGCTATGGCTCTCAGGGTCGCGGACAGGCGCTGAATCTGCGTGATTCCGGCTGTCAGGTCATCATCGGCCTGCGGCCCGGGAGCAGCTGGCAGAGGGCATCCGAAGACGGTTTAGAAGTCTACTCCGTGGCGGAAGCAGTCAAGCGTGCCGATATCATCCAGATCCTCCTTCCCGACGAGAGCCAGGCGGCCGTCTACCGGGCTGAGATCAGCCCCAATATCAGAGAGAACGCCTGCCTGATGTTCTCGCACGGGTTCAACATCCACTACGGGCAGATCGTCCCCCCGCCCACTGTCGACGTGGTCATGGTCGCCCCCAAGGGCCCCGGCCACATGGTCCGGCGGACCTACGAGGAGGGGAAGGGAGTCCCGGCCCTCATCGCCATCCACCAGGACTACACAGGGAGGGCGCACGCCGTCGCGCTCGCCTACGCCCGGGGGATCGGCGCGACCCGTGCGGTCGTGCTGGAGACGACGTTTGCCGAGGAGACCGAGACCGACCTCTTCGGTGAGCAGGCGGTCCTCTGCGGCGGGGTGACCTCGCTCATCAAGGCAGGGTTCGAGACCCTGGTGGACGCCGGGTACGCGCCCGAGATGGCCTACCTTGAGGTTCTGCACGAGATGAAACTCATCGTCGACCTGATCTACGAGGGCGGGTTTACGAAGATGCGCGACTCGATCAGCAACACCGCCCAGTACGGCGACCTGACACGGGGGCCGCGCGTCATCGGGCCGGAGACCTATGTGGCAATGCAGGAAGTCCTCGAGGAGATCCAGAACGGCGAGTTCGCCCGGGAGTGGATGCTTGAGAACACCGTGAACCGCCCGGTCTTCACCGCACTGACGAGGGCGGACGAGGATCACCTGATCGAGCAGGTGGGCAAGGAACTCCGCGGGTTCATGCCGCAGTTCAGAAAATAATCCCTCTTCTTTTCCCCGGCCGATACCCGTTTATACCCGCCGACGGTACCCTCTGGTATGGCTGTCTGCATCATCTATCACTCCGAGACCGGAACGACCCGGACCGTGGCAGAACAGGTCGCCGCTGCTATCGATGGCGACCTCGTCGAAGTAAAAGACCTTGCGGGCTATTCGAAGGTGGGGATGTACCTCAAAGGCGCTCCGCGAGCCGCGCAGGGGAAGAAAGCCGATATCGAGCCTGCCGTCATCGACGTCTCCGGCTACGACACCGTCGTCGTCGGAACCCCTGTATGGGCCGGCAACCCGACACCCGCAATCAACGCTGCCGTCGCCGCTCTCGCGGGCATCGAGGGGAAGAGCGCGGTCGTCTTCTGCACCTCGCGCGGGGGGCCGAGGGGGACGCTCGAGCGGATGAAGGAGATGCTTGCGGACCGGGGCGCCGACGTCAGGGGGGCGGTCCAGCTCACGACGGGGGACGTGAAAAAGCCGGAGGCGGTGGAGGCCCTGGTCGACCTCGTCCGGCCGCTGGTAAAAATAGGTCAGTAGCGCATCCGCCGGGTCGTCGCGGTGAGCGCCGTCTCGAGCTCCCCGGGCGTGATGACGACCGTCCCGTCCTTCAGCCGGAGGGTGAGGCGGTCGCCGCCGACCTTACCGATGATCCGGTGCTCCACCCCGGCGAGGGCCGACTCGTCCCTGACCGCGACCAGGAACCGGCCGTAGGTCTCGGCGAAGAGTTCTTCCAGAGGGTCGCCGGCGAGCGTGACTTCTGATTTGGGTGCCACCTTCACGAGCGCCGCAAGGAGCCCGCCCCGGGAGAGGTCGGTGGCGGTGGTGACCGATCTATCCCGGACAAGGTCGCGGACGACGGTGACGACGGTCGGGTCCGCCATCGCGGGCGCGGGGCCGCCGCACCCTGTCACGGCATCGAGGACCGAACCGCCGAAGTCGGGCAACGTCCGCCCGATCAGGGCGAGTTTCTCCCCGCTCTGCGGCGCCGTCCACTCCCGGACCTCTCCCCGCCCGGCCATCCCGAGCGATGGCGTGGGCTTGATCTGCGTTCCGAACTCGTCGCTCTCGTTGTAGAGCGAGACGTTGCCGCCGACGATCGGGACCGCCATCCTCCGCGCCGCATCCCCGAGGCCGAGGACGCTCTGCTCGATCTGCCAGAAGATCTCCGGGTGCTCGGGGCTCGCGAAGTTCAGGCAGTCGACGATGCAGAGCGGGTCGGCGCCGAGGCAGGCGAGGTTGCTCGCGTTCTCGATGACGGCGTTCGCCGTCCCTTCGAAGGGCTTTAAGTAGATGTGCCGGGGGTTGCACCCGCAGGAGAGGACGAGCGCCTTGTCCTCCAGGCGGAGCACGGCGGCGTCGTGGCGGAGCGAGACCGACCGGAGCTGGACATCCTTGTCGTACTGCTCGTAGACCCAGTCCTTCTGCGCCACGTCCGGGTGCGCGAGCACCGCGAGCGCGAGGTCCTTCACCGGCGTCTCCGGGCGGGAGAAGGGTGTCTCCGCCGAGTAAGGCAATTTGTCCCAGGCACAGAGCGGCGCCCCGCCGACGAGCAGGTCTACGGGCAAGTCGGCGACGGTCTCACCGTGGAACTTCACGATGTAGCGCGCATCAGCGATCACCTCGCCGATGTCGCTCCACCGGAGGTCGTACTTCTCGGCGATCGCCCCCATCAGGGTGACGTCCTCAGGGGCCACCTCGACGAGCATCCGCTCCTGGGACTCGGCGAGCATGATCTCCAGGGGGACCATCCCGGTCTCCCGGAGGTGGACCCGGTCGGCGTGGATGACCGCCCCGAACGTGCTCGCCATCTCGCTCGACGCCCCGGCAAGACCCGCCGCCCCGAGGTCGCGGCAGGAGAGGACCTTCCCGGTCTCCGCCATAGCAAGGATCGCGTCGATGAGGAGTTTCTCGGTGTAGGGGTCGCCGACCTGGACGCTCGGCCGGTCGGCGGCTTCCGAGTCCTCGGAGAGGTCGCGGGAGGCGAACGACGCTCCGCCAAGGCCATCCCGGCCGGTCGAGGAGCCGATCAGCACGAGATGGCTGCCGGGCCGTTTCACCCGGGCGGTGATGTAGCGGTCGGGGTCCACGGTCCCGACACAGACGACGTTCACGAGCGGGTTGCCCGAGTAGGAGGCGTCGAAGACGAGTTCGCCCCGGACGACCGGCACGCCGATGCAGTTGCCGTAATCCCCGATCCCGGCGACGACGTGCTCGACAAGGTAGCGGTTCTTCTCGCTGTCGAGAGGGCCGAAGTAGAGCGGGTCCATCAGGGCGATGGGGCGGGCGCCCATGGAGAGGATGTCGCGAACGATCCCGCCGACGCCGGTGGCGGCACCGTCGTAGGGGTCCACGTAACTCGGGTGGTTGTGGCTCTCCATCCCGATGGCGAGGGCACAGGTGTCGCTGAACCGCACGATCGCGGCGTCGTCCCCCGGCCCGAGCAGCACCTCGCTTCCAACTGTCGGCATCGTCCGCAAGAGGGGTCTCGTGGACCTGTAACTGCAGTGTTCGCTCCAGAGGTTTTCAAAGCAGGCAAGCTCGACGTCGGTCGGGTCGCGTCCGAGGGCTTTCCGCAGCAATCCAAGGTCCTGAGCCGATAACATACTGTAAAACTGGTGGGTTGCCTACCTACATAAGCGTGTGCAAGCCAGGAATGAGGTACTCACTTTTTGACGTCGCACGACCAATAGTGGGGTATGACCCCGTCATATGAAGACCTTCTAAAGGAGGCGTATACCAATATCACGGAGCCGACGGAGTTCGAAGATCGGTTCACGGTTCCTGCCGCCCGCGCCTTCGTCGAGGGGAAGACCACGGTCCTTGAGAACTTCGCCGAGATTGCGGGCATCCTTCGGCGCGACCAGGACCACCTGATGAAGCATCTCCTCGGCGAGCTCGGCACCGCCGGCAAGATCGAGGGGACACGGGCCGTCTTCTCCGGGAAGTTCGAACAGGAGCAGATCAACACGATCATCCGGGGCTACGTCGAGGATTACGTCATCTGCTCCGAGTGCGGAAAGCCCGATACCCGCCTGGTCAAGACGGAACGGGTCCTGACGCTGCGGTGCGATGCCTGCGGCGGCCACCGGCCGGTCCGGAAGCGGAAATCGACGGTGGACCCATCTGCGGCGGCGAAACCGACCGAGGGCGCTATCATGGACGTCACCCCGCAGTTCCTCTCGAAGCGTGGCGACGGCGTGGTGAAGATCGACCGCTACACGATGTATGTAGCCAACGCAAAACCGGGTCAGACGGTGAAGATCAAGATCACCCGGATCGCCGGGACGATCATCTTCACCGAGCGTGCCGAATAAAGGACTGCGGGTCTTTTCGGATCTCCACCCATAATCCCTCTTCTTCTTTCCGGATACGAGAATGGGCAACACCGCTCTGGCCGAGTTCCCGGCGGAGCACCTCTATTGTCGCTCCCCCGCTCCTCCGGGCTACATCCCGGTCCCAGTCCGGGTTGCGCCGCCGCATTTCGGCAAAGATCGTCGCCCGGAGTACGGGGGTCCCGAAACTGCCGCCGACGAACGCGACGCCGCCGGGCCGGAGCACCCGCTCGATCTCGGAGAATGCCTGCGGCCGGTCTTCCCAGAAGTAGACCGAGCCGCGGCTGACGATGATTGATGCGGTGTTATCCCTGAGGGGCATGCAGTGGACGTCGCCGGTGACCGGGGCTACCCGGCCCGCGCAGCCGGCGGCGGTCTCCCGGGCGATCCGGGACATCGCCGGGTCGGTGTCGAGCGCGATGACGGAGAGGTTGCTCTTGTGTGCCAGCGCGATGGAGAGGAGGCCGGGGCCGCTCCCGATGTCGAGCGCGAAACCGTCCCGTATCCCTGACCACGCGAGCACCTGCTCTGCGATGACGGGGTAGATGGGAGCGAAGACTTCCCGGGCAATGCGGGTGAAGCCTTCGGCGCTCTTCTTCATGACAGCCTCGTGCGGATCCCCGCCTCGTGCGGATCCCTGTCTATGCGGTATCGAGGGCTTCCATCTGCCGGAGGAGTTCGTCGGCGTAGCCGGAGAGCCGCTT
The DNA here is from genome assembly GCA_016841385.1 of Methanobacteriota archaeon. Lineage (GTDB taxonomy): Archaea > Halobacteriota > Methanomicrobia > Methanomicrobiales > Methanoculleaceae > Methanoculleus. The sequence goes on from JAENZF010000017.1 coordinate 20,059, forward strand.
TGCCGCGTCCGTGATTGCAAGGAGAGGGGGCCGGCCGCCGACCGTGGTGACGACCAGTTCGGGGTCTGCGAACAGGAACACCTGTCTGTGCTGCGCCACGTCCACCCCGGGATCGTTGATGAGTTCGGCGGCGAGCGCGTTTATGTAGGTCTTCCCTTCGCCTTCAAAGAGGATCCGGGCCTTGTCGTCAGTCAGCTCCTGGAGTTTGAGTTTCATGGCCATACGCACCCTATGTTTGGTCCCGGGAGAGGTATATAGGTATGTATGGGTGGAGGCTGCCGCCCTACTCCCAGCAGAACGTCTCCATATCGTACCCCGCATGCGGCATGCCCGGCGGGACCATGTGGCTCATGTGGACGCACCGGTAGTCCCGGGCCCCGACGTCGCGGGCGAACCGGACCGCCTCGGCATAGTTCATGTGCTTGTGGATGTTGTAGCCCTCCGGAGCGATGGCGTCCACGAAGAGGAGATCGATATCGGTGCTGCAGAGGAGGTCCCGGCTCGCCTCCGGGATATCCTCCCGCGTGTCGGCGGTGTAGGCGACCGTCAGGCCGTCGTGCTCGAGCAGGAGGCCGCAGGTGTAGACCGGGGGGTGGTTCACCGTAAAGAACGTGAAGGTCACGCCGAAGAGATCGAACGGCTCATACACCGGGACGGGGTGCTTCTCAAACGGCAGAAAGTGGAGGTAGCCCGAACAGTAGTCCATCACCGGCGGCGGCGCGTAGGCCGGGGGCACCTTCTGGACCCGGTAGAACTCACCGAACCCGATGAAGTGATCGTAATGGCCGTGGGACCAGAGAACCGCGTCGATGTGAGGCGAGCAGGCCCGGAGGAGCTGCTGCCGCAGGTCCGGCGACGACTCAATAAGAATGTGCTTTCCTCCCACCTCAATGAGGAGGGACGTCCGGAGACGCGACCTTCCCGCCGCCGTCATCGCCCGGCAGTTCTCGCAGTCGCACCCAATCTTCGGCGTCCCGATGGCGTCGCCGGTCCCGAGCAGCGTTATCTCCATGTCAGTATCCGATGCCGCGGATGATGTTGCGCTCCTCGACCCTGATGAGGCCCTGCTCGATGTCCGCCGGGTCGATCCGGTGCCGGTCCTCCATCAGCGCCGACATCACCGCCTCCTTCATCATCATCCGGAGGTCGGAGCCCGAGAATCCCTCCGTCCGGGCGGCGAGGTCCGCGAAGTCGCAGTCGCAGTCGATGGTGGCGGCGACCTTCTCGAGGATCGCCTGCCGCATCGCCTGATCGGGGAGCGGGAACTCCACCACCTCATCGAAGCGCCGCCAGGCCGCCTCGTCGAGGATGCGGGGGTGGTTCGTCGCCCCGATGAGGAGGACGCCGTTCTTCACGAAGCTGATCTGGTCGATGTTCTTTAAGAGCATGTTCACCGCGCGCTTCATCGCGCCGTGGTCGTCGCTGACCCGGGTCTTCGCCACGAAGTCGAACTCGTCGATGAAGAGGATGCAGGGGGCGAGTTTCTTCGCGAGGTCGAAGATACGGTCAATGTTCTTCGAGGTCTCGCCCAGGTACTGGGAGGTGACCATCGCGAGACGGACCTCGAGCACCGGCATGTGGAGCGCCCGGGACATGGCGAGCGCAAGCGAGGTCTTCCCGGTGCCGGGCGGGCCGACGAAGAGGAGCCGGCCGAACTCGTAGATGCCGTGCGCCTTCAAGTAGTCCCGGTGCTCGAGGGCGACGCCGATCTTTCTGATAATCTCCTCCTGCCGCGGGGTGCAGACCAGTTTTGCGAGCGAGAACTCGACCTCGTCCGGCGCGCTGATGATGATGAGGTCGCGGGCCTCCCGCAGCTCCTCGCTCCCGGCGATGAGCCGGGATACCTTCGCCTCCATGTACTCCTTCGTGTCCTCGAACCGGGGGTTCTTCGCCCGGACGTCCTGGTGCCGGACGGCGATGCCGTCCTTCCCCTCGAAGAAGTATGCGAGGACGGGGTTCTCCCCGACCCTTTTATCCCCGCCCTTCTTGAGGAACCATCCTGCCGCGGCGTCGAGCGAAGGCAGGCTCAGGCGCTGCCCGAACTCGTCGTAGCCGACGAACGGGTTCTGGCGGACGGCCTGGCAGACGGCATCCGGGCTGCCGAGCACCTTCTTGATCGCCCCCTCGCTCACGATCAGGGGGCGCTTCACCTCGAGGCTCCCGCTGCTCCCGGCGCTAAAGAACTCCCGGCAGCGGGGATGGAGGTCGTTGATGCCGAGATCCTCGTTCCGGTTGAATATCTCCGCGGTGAGCAGGAGTTCCATGATGGCGAGGACGTCACGCGTACCCGTGTCGCTGGTCATATCTATGAACAGACATATTGGTGTGCGCTATCAATAAGCGTAACTCACCGGGTGGTGACCTCGCACCCGCCGTCTGTGACGATCAGGGTATGCTCGGCCTGCGAGACGAACGATCCCGGCACATCGTGCAGCATCGGGAAGGGATGGAGGATCCCCGCCCGCACCAGGGTGGAAAGCCCGATCTCGACCTTGTCTCCCGGGACCCAGC
>JAENZF010000241.1 GCA_016841385.1 Methanobacteriota archaeon
GAGGCGGCTGCCGCGGCCGCAGATTCGGCAGGGCTCCCGGCGGGCGCACGCTCCCGGGCGCTTGCGGTCCTTGACGACCTCACCGCCGTCGAGACGCACCTTCACCGGTTCGGGTTTTCGCCGCACGCGATCGCCCCGGTGGAGACGATCTTCTCTGTCGTCGGCACGATGCTGCTCCTCGACCGGGCGGGGTTCTTCGAGGGGACGATCGTCGCGACGCCCCCGGCGCTCGGTGGCGGGACCATCCGGACGGAGTACGGCGAGATCCCCGGGCCCGCGCCCGCAACGCTCGAGATCCTCGCCCGACACCGGTTCCCGTACTCCTCCGTGCCCGTCGACGTGGAGCTGACCACGCCGACCGGGGCGGCCCTGCTCACCCACCTCGTGGAGCATGCCGCGAGCCTCTACCCGGCCATGGTCCCTGTCCGCGTCGGCTACGGCACCGGCACCCGGGAGGTTCCAGGACGGCCCGGACCCCTCAGGGTGGTGGAGGGGGAACGCCTCCCCCCGGGAGAGGACCGGATCGTCATGCTCGAGACGAACCTCGACGACATCTCCGGGGAGGTGGTTGGGTACGCGGTCGAACGCCTCTTTGCGGAGGGAGCGGTGGACGTCTTCGTCACCCCGGCGCTCGGGAAGAAAAACCGGCCGGTCAGCGTCATATCGGTGATGGCGGCGGCGGGAGACGAAGACCATCTGGTCCGGGTTCTCATGGAGGAGACCGGGACCCTCGGGGTGCGGATACGCGAGTTCCGGAAGGTGGTGGCCGCCAGGAAGAGGGAGGCAGTGCCGGTCAGTCTCGGCGGCAGGGTGTATCCCGTCCGGGTGAAGACGTCGACCGTCAACGGCCGTCTGATCGCAGAGAAACCCGAGTACGACGACCTGCGAGCGATCGCACAGGAGCAGAACATTCCCCTCCGGTTCGTGGACGATGAGGTCAGGTTGCGCTTATCGGAACGGAAAAGAGAGCACACCAGCGCTAAGGGGGGTGCGGGGGGTGGATGCCCACCCGACCGCCCAAACGTGCTGAATGCCGCACGCGACGAGTGAGTGCGGACACTTCCCCACGGGGAAGTGTCCCACTCGCGTCTACAGTTCTCTCATGTCACCGGGGTAATAGTTCCCCAAACTATTAGATGATGCATGCGATATTTATACGATTCTATTTGGTATCACCCATCAATTCCCATTTTCGCCCCAATTTGCCGAAAAACTATTGAAGGGTCCGGCATTTTCCCGAATAGTTGCAGCGCCGTTGCTCTTGAACTGAAAAAAACGAGAAATTGACGCCACAAAGGGAAGACAATTCTTTCCCGCCGTCAGACAGGCGGTACCCCGCGGAAGAGGCGCATCATCGTCCTCGCGTCCTCGAGCATGGCGTGATCGTTATTGAAGAAGATATACGCCCGCTCCGGGTCGATACCGACGAGCCTGTCCCTGATTCCCGCGAGTTCGCCGTCCGTATAGTCGTGTCGGTACCAGCCCTCCCTGCCGTGCATCCGGAGGTAGACGGTATCGCCGGGGAATACCCGTTCCCGGAAGTCGGGGGAGTCGACCGAGACCAGGACGGCCGCCTCCTGCAGCCTCCGGCACGCCTCGTCGTCACCGAGCACCGCAGGGTTGCGGATCTCCACGGCACATCGCCGCCCGAGGTCGATCACCTCTACAAACGCGATGATGCGATCGATGTCCGTGAACGCCGGGGGGGCCTGGAAGAGGTAAAAGTCGACAAGATCGTCGAGAGGGAGGAACCGCTCGCGGAACCGCTCCCAGACAGGGGTCGCCTTCTCGTTGAACCGGTGCCGGTGAGTGACCGACCGGTTCACCTTGACGCTCCACCGCAGCCCCGACCCCGTATCGGCCCATGAACGAACTGATTTCTCCGACGGGAACCCATAAAAACTCGCGTTCAGCTCGATTGCATTCAGGCCTGATTGTTCCACGAACCACGCAAGGCTGCCTCCCCGGTTCCACGCGTACGCCCACCCGCTCGTACCGACATAGACCTCCATGCAAGGAGCCTTCCGGCGGGCAGGC
>JAENZF010000018.1:0-15147 GCA_016841385.1 Methanobacteriota archaeon
TCTGCATCGACGCAAAGCCGCGCTTGATCAGCTCGGTGCCAAATCTCAGTTCCTCGAGTTTCATTACTTCTATGTATAGCTCACTGACCACAATAAAAATAGTGCGGCGATCTCGGCGAGGGCGAAGATGATCGCCGCCGCCCGGACCGCACGGACAATCTCGGCGCCCGCCTCCGCAAGGGTTCGCTCCGGGTCCCCGATCGTGTAGAAGCCGGGCTTCTCGAGCCGGATCCCGACGCCGCCGGCGATGACGGCCATCGGGATCCCGCCGTTGAACCCCGGGCGCTTCTTTCGATCCCGGCGGAGCGCCGCGTAGGCCGGGGCGAACCGGCCCTTCGCCGCAAAGTAGGCGAGCAGGACAAGACCGGTGACCCGGGCCGGGATGAAGTTCGCGACGTCGTCGGCGCGTGCCGGGAACCACCCGATGCGGAGCCGCTCGTCCCGGTAGCCAAGCATCGCGTCCAGGGTGTTGACCGCCCGGAAGGCAGCGGCCCCGGCGAGGCCGAAGATCCCGAAGTAAAAGAGCGGGGAGATGATGCTATCCACCAGGTTCTCGGTCATCGACTCGTAGGCGGCCGAGAGGACGTGCTCGCGCTCGAGGCGCGCCGTATCCCGGCTCACCATCATCCCGACCTGGAGGCGGCCTGCATCGATGCCGCCGTCCCCGAGCGCTTGGACCACGGCAGCGGTATGCTCCTCAAGCGCCCGCCAGGCCAGACAGGTCTTGAGGAGGAAGGGCGCGAGAAGGAGGTAGAGGTACCAGGGGGCCGCGAACTGGACAAGAACGAAGGGGGCGGCGAAGAGTGATACGGTCAGAACGGTTCCCGCGACCCCGGCCGCCCGCTGGATGCGGGCCGGGTAGCGACCCGGAACCCCCCACCACCCGATGAACCGGCCGAGGACCGCCACCGGGTGGTACCGGGAATGCGGATCCCCGACCAGCCGATCCACCAGCAGCGACGCGGCGACTACGACCGCTGCCGCAGCCATGTGAGGATGACCCCGAGTAGCAGCGCCGCAAACGCAGCGGCGTTTAAGAGATCAATCCGGTAGGCCAGCCACAGCCCGTAGAGCACCAGGGCAGCGGCGACGATGGCGAACACCGGGATGGAGGACCGCCACCCAAACGAGGCCGCCCGGGCAGCCGCTGTCGGAGAGAACTCAACCAGCTCGGGCTCCGGTGCCGCCCGCTCCCTGACGACGACCCGGAACTCCGCCCTCCGGGCGCCGTAGCCGGCGATGACCTCCACGTTAAAGACCCCGGGGTAGGCGTTCTCCCGGATGGGGATGTGGAACTCCTCGGTCCCGTTCACGTAGAGGTTCTCGTGGAAAAAATTGGTGAAGGTCGAGGAGTTCGTTGAGGCGAGAGTGATATGGAGCGGGGCGCCATGGTTGACGAGCCGGAGGGCGAGGTCGCTCCCCGGCATCGCCTCGACCTCGTCCGGGACCTCGATAGCGTTAATCCCCCGGCGGTTGAGATGAATCTCCGACATCGGCCAGATCAGTCCTCACAGGCGGTCTGTGGAAGAAGGTTCGGGATGCCCTCACTGATGGGGTAGTCGACACAACACGCCGCGCACCGGAGGGTGCCCTCCAGCACCTCCTCACTGTTCTCTTCGGTCACAGTCAGCAGAAGGTCGCCCTTGCAGACCGGACAACAGAGGATCTCCATCAGGTTCCGTCTCATCGTTCGCCCCGGAGATCGATGATCTGGGACATCTCGGGGCCCGTCGAGATCAGGGTAACGGGCTTGCCGATGTCCTTCTCGGCCTGCGCGATGAAGTCCTTCGCTTTCCGGGTCAGCTGATCGTAGTCTGTCGCGCCAAAACAGGCCAGGTCGATTCGATCGATGCCGGTGATAGCCGCCTGGGTGCACCCGTTGATCATCGCCGAGTAGCGGGCCATTTTCCCATCCCAGGTGCCGATGCGGCGCTGGCGATGGGTGACGGTGCCGAACTCCTCGATCCCGAGTTCGTGCGACCGCTCCGCCGACATCTCGGTGGAGAAGGGCCCCTCGCCGACACGGGTCGGATAGGCCTTGAAGACGACGATGACGTCGTCGATCCGGGTCGGGCCAACGCCGTTATCGGCGGCGATCTGCGAGGCGGAGGTATCCTTGCTGGTCACGAACGGGTAAGTCCCGAAGTAGAGCGAGATCCCGAAGCCCTGGGTCCCCTCGAGGAGGACCACCTCATCCCCATCCAGGGCGCGATTGACGTCCTCGGCCACATCGGTGATATAGTCTGCCAATTCCGGGACGTCTTTCGCCTGCCGGGATGTCCGGAGGACGCGATCCGCGTTGGCCGGGCCGCACCCGGTTCCGGTGCTCCCGATCTTATCCCTGAGGTGCTCGCTCGCCCTGTCCCGGGCGATATGATCCTCTTCGATGATGCCGCACCGCCCGTCGACAAAGATCCTGCCCCGGACGCCGAGCAGGTCGACTTCCCGCAGGAAGACCCTGGGGTCGACGAGAACGCCGCTCCCGACCATGAGGGCCGCTTCCGGGTAGACGAACCCCGAGGGGACCATCCTGACACCGTACTCTTTCTCTCCGATACAGACGGTATGCCCTGCGTTCGGGCCGACACCGCCCCGGGAGATGATGGATGGTCTGTCCTGGTGAGCGATGTGGGCTACGATCTTTCCTTTTCCCTCGTCACCAAAGAACCCGCCGACGATAATAGTACAACTCATTGTTCTATCAAGTAGGATGGAGCGATACTGAGTGATAAACGTTACAATGTGATACCGGGAAAGCGGTCACCCTGTTTAAAGGCAACCGGGTTCTAACAACCCCTCCTCCGCTCGCTCCACGCCGTTTTGCGCCCGGGGGAGGGAGCGCGAGACCGGGTCTCCCCGGGTGCAGGCAACAGATGGCCCCCCCGTGGTCGGGCAGGGTTCCCGGCAGGCGCGGAGCGCCGGGCAGGTGTCTCCGACGTTGCGCCACATTACCCACGTATATCCCGCATTCCCGGCAGAAACAGGCATCATATATCAACCTTCACGTCCGCGGACCACCTCCGGCATGGTTGCCGTCGCGATCTGGACCCCTTCATTTCCAGTGGAAATTTAATTTCCTGGATATTCCAGACCGTCGCATCGAGTTTTTCCTCTGGAGCGGCATGATGATCTGTAATCAGATCGTTTACCGGGGCGCGGATGCGAACCCGAAGATCTGCCCGGGGTTTGGGGGACAGGATGCGTATTTCGGATACGGGCGCGATGGGATCCCGGGCAGCCAAAATCCCTGAATAAATCCACATCTCCAGTGGAAATAAAGGGGTTGTCCGCTCGTCATTCTCCTGTCGGACACCGAACCATCAGCAACTCTAGCAAGGATCCCGGGTAAAAAAGTTTTGATTTTGTTCGGGGGATCTTCACGAAGATGTTCTTATTTCACCGAGTCCAGAAAGGCCCCCATCCGGGAGAGCGCCTCTTTGAGATTGTCACGCGAGACCGCGTAGGCGCACCGCACGTGCCCGGCACCTGAGGGCCCGAGGACGCTCCCGGGGACGACCGCTACGTGCTGCTCGCGGAGGAGCGACTCTGCAAACTCGGTATCGGTCATGCCGGTGCTCTCCACCGAGGGGAAGGCATAGAACGCGCCCTTCGGGACGTGGCAGGCAAGACCGAGTTTGTTCAGCCCGTCGACGAAGAGGTTCCGCCGGAGCCGGTACTCCCGGACCATGGCGTCCTTCTCTGCTTCCCCGATCCGGAGCGCTTCGTAGGCTGCGATCTGCCCCATGACAGGGGCGCAGAGCGCGACATACTGGTGGATCTTCAAGGCCGCCGCGGTGATTGCCGGCGGGGCGCAGAGGTAGCCGATCCGCCACCCGGTCATGGCGAAGGCCTTCGAGAACCCGTTCAAGGTGATCGTCCGGTCGCGGAGTTCGGGGAGTCGCGCCGGCGAGAAGTGGTCGCCGTCGTAAGTGAGCTCGGCGTAGACCTCGTCGCTGATGAGGAGGAGGTCGTGGTCGACCAGAAGATCGGCGATACCGCGCCAGTCCGCCTCCTGCATCACCCCGCCGGTGGGGTTGTTCGGGAAGTTTGCGATCAGGACCTTCGTCCGCGGGGTGATGCGTTCCGCGAGCGCATCGGCCGTCAGCCGGAACTCGTCCGCCGCCCGGCAGGGGACGGTCACCGGAGTCCCGCCGGCGAGGGAGACGCAGGGGGTGTAGGAGACGTAGCTTGGCTCGGCGACCAGCACCTCGTCGCCCGGGTCCACGACGGCCCGGATGGCGATATCGGCCGCTTCCGAGACGCCGCAGGTCACGACGATCTCCTCCTCGGCGTCGTAGCGGGTACCGAACCGGGTATCGAGGTAGCGGCTGATGGCGCCCCGGAGCTGGGGCGTCCCCTTGTTCGAGGTGTAGGCGGTCGATCCCTGCTCGATGGAATAGATGGATGCCTCGCAGACGCACCAGGGGGTCACGAAGTCCGGTTCGCCGACACCCAGGGATATGACGTCCTCCATCGTCTGGGCGATATCAAAGAACCGTCTGATGCCCGAAGGAGGTATGGCGCGCGCCCGTGCCGAGACGAAGTTCCTCACGCGTCTCACCTCAGAACGAGTAGGGGAGACGCTCAACCTCTTCGCGCTCGGCGAAGGTGGTGCCGTTCTCCTTGTAAGTCTTCATGATGATATGCGTCGCCGTCTCCCGGATCCGGTCCATCGGAGCGATCTGCTCGGATACGAACCGGGCGATCTCGTGCATGCTCGGTCCGGTCACCAGCAGCTGGAGGTCGTAGATCCCGGTCATGAGCCGGAGCGACCGGACCTGCGGGAACCGGGTGATCCGTTCTGCGATCCGGTCGTAGCCGAAGTCCCGCTCGGGCGAGACCTTCAGCTCGATCACCGCGGCGACGTTGCCGTCGCCGGCCCGCTCCCAGTCGACGACCGCCCCGTAGCGGCGAATGGCGCCGGCCGCTTCCAGCCGGCCGATCCGGTCTTTTGCATCCTGCTCACTCACCTCGGCCAGCACCGCGAGCTCGCTTAACGGGGTGCGGCAGTTCTCCTCCAGGAGGTGGAGGAGGATACGGTCCTTTTCATCCATAGTTTCACCTGAACATTGCTCTTAAACGACCGATGTCGAGTTTTTTGAGCCTCTGGTCATCGAGCCTTGGGTCGCGCGTAACGACCTCTTCGATCTTACTCGTCGTTGCATCGAACCACATCTCCTTCGTCCGGCCGTAGCGGCCCCGCGAGATGACCCGGGTGTTGATGACGCCGAGCATGTTGAGCTCGGAGATGAGGTCCGTGATCCGGCGGTGCGTCAGTACGTCGAGATCGATGATCCGGGCAATCTCACGGTAGACCACCGTGACCTCGCCGCTCGTGAAGATCCGTTTGCCCATCTGCTCGAGGATCAGCATCGCGTAGAGGACCGCCTTGCTCTGGGTCGGGAGGGTGGAGATGCACTCCACCATGCTGTCGGTCTCGATCTTCTCCTGGGCCATCCTGACGTGCTTCTCATCCACGCCCGTGGCGTTCTCGCGGTCCGCGAGTTCGCCCGAGACCCGGAGGAGGTCGAGCGCCCGCCGGGCGTCGCCGTGCTCCTGCGCCGCGAGTGCGGCACAGAGCGGGATGACCGTCTCGCCGAGCGCCCCTTCGACGAACGCCAGTTCGGCCCTCTGCTGGAGGATGTCGCAGAGCTGCGGGGCGTTGTAGGGGGGGAAGACGATCTCCTCCTCGGAGAGCGAGGAGAGGACGCGGGGGTCCAGGAAGTCGGTGAACCTGAGGTCGTTCGAGATCCCGATGATGCTGACTTTGGCAAACTTCAGATCGGAGTTGATCCGGGTGAGGTTGTAGAGGGTGTCGTCGCCGCTCTTCTTGACGAGTTTATCGATCTCGTCGAGGATGATGACCATGACCCCGCCGCTGCTCTCGAGCTGGTTCTTCAGCTCCATGTAGACCTGGTCGGTCGGCCACCCGGTCATGGGGATGTGGTTCCTCGTGCTGTCGCTCGGGTGCTCGTCGGCATCGTCGAGGCCGTTTGCGATCTGGGCGAGGACCCGGTACTGGGTATCGATCACTTCGCAGTTGAGGTGGACGATCCTGCACTTCGTCCCGGCGAGTGCGCTGGCGTTCTCGAGCTCTGTTCCCACATACCGGGCCGACGCCGTCTTCCCGGTCCCGGTCTTGCCGTAGATGAGGATGTTTGAGGGAGTCTCGTTCGTGAGGGCAGGTGCAAGGATGGAGGCGAGTTCGTCGATCTGCGGTTTCCGGTGAGGAAGAATTTGAGGACGATAACTGTGTCGGAGCACTTCCCTGTTCTTAAATATACGCCTGTTGGTCAGGTACTTTTTGAATAGTCCCATTGGGTTGGTCTTATCGTCCGACATGGTTTCACCGGGGAGGGTTGCCAGGACAGGAAATTTCCGTGTCGAGAACCCTTAAGATGATCGTTTTCAGGACAGATAACCCCTTCGTTTCCAGTGGAACAAAGGATTGTTGTCTGCCGGCGGAATACCGATGAACTGCTCAGGATGAGAACGGTATCGGGGAGCATATCTGGAAGGTGATCCGGGATCACCCCCACCCCTTTGTTTCGTGTGGAGGGTGATGATGATACAGGAGGGTGTATCATCTCATCAAAAGTGATGATGATAGTCATGTGTACCTCTGCAACTCAAGATATAAAGTTTTATGGTAAGTGTACAGGGTGAGAAGAGAAGAGTGCAGAGTGAGGAAAGAAGAGTACAGAACGAGATGAGAAGAGTACGGAGTGAGGAAAGAAGAGTACAGAACGAGATGAGAAGAGTACGGAGTGAGGAAAGAACACAGGGTAGGTCTCCCCAGGCAGGCACCGGATCGGACCTCCTGTCGCTGAATCGATCAGTCACCAGGTGAGATCCAGATTACTACCCCGGGTGGATCGGATCGTCACTCCTCCAGGAATCAGGCTCCTGTCCCCCTGTGAATCAGGCCGTCACTCCTCCAGGAATCAGGCTCCTGTCCCCCGGTGAATCAGGCCGTCACTCCTCCGGGAACCGGGTTCCTGTCCCGGTGAATCAGGCCGTCACTCCTGGTGGATCGGATTGCCTCTCTCCCAGGATGCGATCGACAATGCAGGTTGAACGGCTCTTCTGTCAGCCCGGATTCTGTCAACTACCACTCATGAACCTGATTTGCTCATCAGGGATCCGGGGTTCCTCTCTCTCCTCATCCCTCGGTCACACCCTCCAGCCCGGGGTGGATCGTCATAGTTCCAGTCGAAACAAAGGGGTCGGGGATTGAACTCATCCAGCCGGGGGATAGAAAGAAGTAAAATACGCGATACAGGGGTACTGGAAGATCCTATGGAGAGTAACCATCTTAAACCCCTCACCGTGACCGGTGCCGTCATCACCGTCTCCTCGAGCCGGAAACCCGAGACCGATACCAGCGGAAAGGCGCTCATCGACCTCCTCTCCGCCGCCGGTATCGAGGTGACTCACTACGCCGTGATCCCCGACGATCTGGAGCGGATCCGCTCCGAGGTCCATGCAGCCCTTTCGCGTGCAACCTGCGTCATCATCACCGGGGGCACCGGGCTCACGCCCGACGACCTGACCATCGAGGCGGTTGCGCCGCTGCTCGAGAAGACAATCGACGGGTTCGGCGAGCTCTTCCGGCTGAAAAGCTACGAAGAGATCGGGACCGCCGCGATCCTCTCGCGGGCGATCGCCGGCGTCATCGACGGTCGGGCGGTCTTCTGCATCCCGGGATCCACGAAGGCCGCGACACTCGCCGCCCGGGAGATCATCATCCCCGAGATCCGGCATATCCTCACCCACGCGTCGTCGGGTCAGCGGTAGACATCGAGGAGCGCCACCCGTTCGAGGACCAGGTCGCGGAACCGCGCCTCGCCGACCACGAGAACCTCTTCGGGTGTGATCCCGAAGAGGTCCGCGAGGCGCGCCCGCTTCACGGGATCGATCCTCTCCTCCCGGTCAGTGTCGACGAACGTCACGAGACCGGCCAGACGGTCCCGGACATCCGGCGCCGACGGGCAGACGGCGATGTAGGCCCGGTTCTCTCCCGGATGAATCCCGAAGGATGCGGCCACCTGGCACTGCCGGGTTCCCGCGGCGTAGAGGAGCGCCTCCATCTCGATCGAGTTCGCTATCGACTCGCCGCCGGTCCACGACCGCCAGGCGTGCCGGAGCGCCGCATCAACGTGGTCGCGCCCTGCGAGGCGGTCGGCGTCGAAGAGGATGATGTGCGTCCCGTATTCGTCGGCTACCTTGCGGATCTCCCGGAGGAAACCGACGTTCTCATCGACCGTAAAGACCGCCTGATAGATGTCGCATGCTACTTCTGTCATTCTTCGTTCACCCGAACCGGGAGAGGGTCGACTGCTCGCCGGTGACCTCGGCGATCTCGTCACGTGTCCCCTCGAGCTGCTCGAAGACCTGAGCGGCAATCCCCTGCCCGAGAACCTTCCCGACCTTCTCCGGTCCGGCCGCGCGGAGCGCCTCGAGCGACCCGATACCGCTGTTGAAGAGCCGACGGGCCCGGACGCGCCCGATCCCCCGGAGCCTGATGAGGGGCAGGAGTTCTTTCTTGATACCGTGTTTGGTCCGGAGTTCCATCTCCTCGATTGGGCCGGTGAGGTGCGGGGCGAAGAGCCCGGCGAGTTGCCGGCTCGCGTGGACCAGCCAGGCGACGCTCTCCACCATCCCGTAGACGTCGCCCGGGCCGACGTTGTAGCGCTCGCAGATCACGTCTTCGCCCACCTCATCGGCCCAGTCGGCGAGGAGGAGCGCGGTCTTGAGGCTCCGGTCGAACCCCTCGCCCGCATCCCAGGGGATCTCCATCCAGAGGTCGTCCCGGTGGTCGGCGAGGAACCGGTCGAGGGCGTACATGTCGTCCCTCCTGACATAGAGCGTCGACATATCAGGCGTGGAGCAGAGGAGGTGCAGGAGACCGATATCGGTGTACTCCTTCTGCCGGGCCATCGTCGTCACGATCGTCTCGGCGCTCCGGGGGTCGATGTAAAGCCGGGAGACGAGCGACCCGTACTCGGTGGCCTCGAGCCACTCCCCCACCTCGGTGATCATCTCGCTCTCCCGCAGGAACTCGATCACCCGGTTGACCGCCCGCGAGAGCGCGAGGGGGCTCTCCCCCTGGTGGGCGTAGAACGTCCCGTCCATGAATCCCAGCACCTCGTCGCGTTCGCGGGCGAAGTTGGTGGCGATGAGCGAGAGGATGTGCGTGCAGAGGACTGCCTCGTTCGCGCACCGGCTCCGGACGTCCTCGGCGGGCGCCCCGATGTAGCAGTCGAAGAGCTCCTCGACCATCTCCTCGGACTTCGCGATCAGGACGGCCTCGCCGTAGGGGTCGAGGTGCGGCCGCCCGGCCCGCCCGGCCATCTGCCGGTACTCCCGGATCGGGATCGGGACCATTCCCTCCCCGGCGTTGAACCGGAGGTAGTCGCGGACGATCACCCGCCGGGTGGGCAGGTTCAGGCCGGCCGCGAGCGTCGGGGTCGAGGCGATCGCCTTGATCTGCCCCTCACGGAACCCCTGCTCGACGATCTGGCGCTCCTCCCGGGCGAGCCCCGCGTGGTGGAACGCCGCCCCCTGCGCGACGCAGGCGGCAAGCGTCTTCCCCATGTCGGTCGCGGCATTCGAGCGCAGCTTATCGGCATAGCCGGCGAGGGTCGGGTTTGCGATCTTCAGCCCTGAAGCGGCGCGTTTTGCAAACGCCTCGGCGTTCTTCCGGGAACTGACGAAGACCAGGCACTGCCCCCCCTCTGCGACCGTGTCGAGGACGAGGTCCAGGTCCTCGTACTTGCTCCGGCGACTGACTTCCCGGGTGCTGTCGGCAAACCGGATGCCGTCCTGGAAGAAGACCCCTTCCCGGAGGTCGACCGGCCGCCAGTCACTCTCGACGAGATCCGCATCCAGCCACCCGGCCAGGTCCCGTGGGTTCCCAATGGTGGCGGAGAGGGCGATGATCTGCATGGTGGGGTTTTTGTGCCGGAGCTTTGCTATCACCATCTCGAGCGTCGCTCCCCGGGAGGGGTCGTCGATCAGGTGGGCCTCGTCGAGGACCAGCAGGGTGATCTCGGCGAGCCAAGGCGTCCGGTTCCGCAGGAGCGAGTCCACCTTCTCGCTCGTTGCGACAATGATGTCGTTTCTCCCCAGGTACTCGTCCCGCCGGTCGAAGTCGCCGGTGGCGATCCCGACCCGGAGCCCCTTCCCCGAGAACTCCTCGAACTTCTCGCTTGCGAGCGCCCGCAGGGGGACGATGTAGAGGCACTTGCCACCCCGCTCGACCTGATGGTGCATCGCCATCTCGGCGACCAGGGTCTTGCCGCTCGCGGTCGGGATGACAATCAGTAGGTTCTTCCCCGAAAAAAGCCCTGCTTCGACGCAGGCGGCCTGCGGTGGGTAGAGTTCCGTGATCCCGCATTGAGCGTAGCCGGCCGCGAGATCCGGCGGGATCGGCAGGCCGGCTATCTCCATGTATACCCCTTCATTTCCACTGCAAACCGCATATTCCACGTATTGTCATGGCCATGGGCAGGATCGATCCGCCCCGGCCGTATCACGAGTAGTACTCCAGCATCGACTGTTTGGCTTCCTTCTTCTTCCGGTCGAGGTACCCGTAGACGTGCTCATGGGGCACGCCCTGGATCAGCATCTCCACCGCTTTCCTCGCGGTCTCGGCCTGGTCCGGGAGGCCGATGATCGCGACGGTCTTCCCGTGGACCGAGATCTCCGTGTTGGTCATATCCTCGATCTGGGATCGGGACGTCCCCGCCTTGCCGATGATCCGGCCCCGGAGCCGCTCGAGCTGCCGGGTCGTGTCCGAGAGGTCGGCGAGGTTGATGATATCAAGCATCATATCCTCGTCCTCAAGAAGCCGGAACGCACGCTCCGGTGAGAACCCCCGGTTGATCGCGGAGACGACGTTCGTCGCCGTCATGACGGCGATGGGGTCCTCCGCCTCGATCGTCACGATCCCCTCCTCACTGTCGATCCAGAGGGTTATCCCGGTCTTCTCCTCGATCTCGCGTTTTGTGGACCCGCTCTTGCCGATGAGTACACCGATTCTGGCTGTTGAAACTTTTATCTCCTGTGTAGTCATGATTGCATCCCTTCTCCCGGTGTTCAGGGCTCCCGGCGTCCGGTGCCGACGATCGTTCTGACGATCTCCTGTTCGTCCGCCACATCGCAGTAGCGGGAGAAATATCTGTTGAGGTTCTTTATATCCCGGATCAGAAACACGGGCGCTCGTGGGTGATCCAGGGTGACCGCCTGCCCCATATCGATCAGGTATGGTTTCTCGTGGTAGAGGATATTGTATTCGGAGAGGTCGGCATGGATCAGGCGCGCCTCCCGGTAGAGCCGCTCCACGTAGCCGAGGATCTGCCGGTATACCGCCCCGTAGTCCTCGACCTCGGCGTTCCTTAGCTGGGGATACGGCACCTCGTCTTCGCCGAGAAACTCCATTAAGAGGATGTTCCGGTCGAAGACCAGGGGCTCGGGGACCGGGATCCCTGCATCGTGCGCCCGGGAAAGGTTGCTGAACTCCTTCTTCGTCCAGGCGAAGATGAGGCCCTTGCGCGTCCCCCGGACGCTCGAGAACCGGCGGTCTCCCGCCATGTACTCGGTCATCGCCTTGAAGTTCGCGGTCTGGATGCGGTAGATCTTGATGGCGATCCCCTGCCCGTCGCGCTCGCCGTAGAAGACGTTCGCCTCTTTCCCGGTGCTGATCGGCCCGCCGATGACCGAGATAAGTTTCTTGTGGACGAGCTTGTAGAGCGCCATGAGGGTGACCTCGTCGAAGACATCGTCCCGTACCTTCACGGTGTCGGCGTCCTTTATCCTGACGCCCATCGCCTCGATCTTGCGGTCGAACCGCTCATGCTCTTCATCGCGGCTCACGGTCGGGTCACCTGCTACAGACGTAATCGTGTACGGGGGCGAGAATATCAATGAGGTGGTCAGCGGTCGCCGCTTTGAGGTCCATCGGGTGAACCTCGCCGGCGGCGTAGGCCCGCTCGAGGTCTTCGTAGACGGCAAACTCCCGGTCTCCGCCGAACTTCGCGGGCCGGCGGATGGCGACGGCCCCGGTCCGGGGGAAGACGTGATACTGCAGGATCTGGAGCACCGGGTTGTTCTCGACCTCCGGTGGACAGAACGCCTTCTTCATCTTCTGCCTGATACCCTCCTCGGAATCGGCGACCGATATGACGTTTCCGGCCGACGACGACATCTTCTTCCCGTCGAGGCCGTTGATGATCGGCGTGTGGATGCAGACCGGTGCCGGATACCCGATCGAGGGGAGATGTTCCCGCGCGAGCATGTGAATCTTTCGCTGGTCGATCCCGCCGACGGCGGCGTCCACTCCAAGGGTCGCGATATCGACCATCTGCATGATCGGGTAGATCATCTGGGAGACCGTGGGGTTCTCCATCTGCCGCCCGACCTCGTCCATGCTCCTCTTTGCCCGGTTGAGGGTGATCGCCTGGGAGAGTTCAAGGACGCGGAGCTCGTAATCCGGCGTGAGCTGCACGTCAGAGCCGAGGACGTAGTTTGCGCCTAAAAGTCCGAGCCCCTCGAAGCAGAGGCGGTTGTATTCGGCCGTCTCCCGGATCTCCTCCATGGTCCCTTTGCGGTTTAAGAACGCGTGGAGGTCGGCGATGAGCACGGTCACCTCGAACCCTGCCTGCTGCAGGTCCATCAGCTTGTTCACTGTAACCATGTGGCCGAGATGGATCTCCCCGCTCGGCTCGTAGCCGGTGTAGACCCGCTTGACCGGACGGTCGATGAGCGCACGCAGTTCCTCGTCGGTGACGACCTCTACGGTATTTCGAGTCACCAGTTCGTACGGATCCATTAAAAGAAATGGGTTTGCCGGGGAGTTAATCCTTCTTCCTCCTCCGGCTCTCCCGCCCGGCCGTTCACCCGATGGCGACGAGGCCGAGCGCTTTGTTGGTCATCCGGATGGACTCCTCCGAATCCTTCACCGTTCCCATCAGGGCGCGGATGCAGTCGACGTTCTCGGGGACGACGTCGGCCTCCTGGTGGATGGCCTGGAAGCAGTAGAACTCCTTCCCAGAGAGCACCGAGACCGAATCCTCGAAGACGCCGTTCTCCCAGAGGTCCGTCCTCGGCCGGCCGAGGTCCTGGGTGTACTCCCGGAGCTGGGCGTTGCTCTTGATGCCGGTGGCCTTGCGGACGAGGCCGATGCGGCTGTGGTCCTCAAAGACCTTCAGCACCTCCTCGCGGGTGGTCTCCTTCTTCAAGTCCATCTGGATCGTGTGCATGTGCATAAACGTCGTCGGGACGATCATCGCGAGGGTGACGATGTTTATGTGCGGCAGGACGGTCTGGAGATCGGGGCCGTGGTGGCTCGGGATGGTGACCGGGTTGAGGACGATGGCATCGATCGGTCCCCGCTTGATGTCGTCGGGGTCCGCTCCGCGCCGGACCATCACCGCACGGACCCGCTCGACGCCGAAGGCCTGGTCCATCGCGTGGATGATCCGGACGAGCCCGGTGGTGTTGCACGAGACGACCCGGGCGAACTGCTTTCCTGCAGCATCACGGTAGTTCGCGTGGGCGTTGAAGGAGAACCCGGCAACCTCGTGCTCCTCGCCGCCCTGGAAGACCGCTTTGAGGCCGAGGCGCTCATAGATCGGTCGGTTCTTCTCCCCGACGCCGCCGGGGGTGGCGTCCACGATGATGTCGGCGGCTTTCAGCATCGCATCGACGTCGCCGGCGACTTCAAGCCCGGCCTTCTCGAACGCCGGCTTTTTGCTGAGATCTGCGATGTAGAGGGGGTACCCGCGTTCTTTTGCGATGTATGCCTCGGCAGAAACGCTTGTCTTTGAGACCCCTATCACTTCCATGTCGGGCTGTGCGGCGACCGCATCGGCGACTCGTTTACCGATGGTGCCGTACCCGTTGATCGCGACTTTGATCATGCATGATGGAATACAGAACAAAAATTAATAAAGGTTGCTGATTTGCCAATAGGGAGGATATTATGCACTATTATCGCAAACAGGCCTTTTCCAGCCACTATAATCTCCATTGTATCACGTAATCCGGGCGAAAGGGAACCCAAGACATAAACAGGGGTGGTTTCATGCAGGTGGTACGGCAGGGAGACGGACGTTTTTCGGATCTCTTCCAGCAGTCCCCTCCTGCGGTCCGGGCGGCGGTGCGGCAGGATTTATAACCGGCCGGTACTATCAGCATATATCCATGGAGAAGCAGCCCATCCTCCCAACCGGCCGCCTGCTCATGCGACCGTTCGATCTTGGGGACGCCCGCGAGGTTCAGCGACTTTGCGGAGATTACGCCGTTGCCGCGACGACCCTCCTCCCCTACCCGTACCCGGACGGCCTCGCGGAAGTATGGATTGCCTCCCTCCGCGAGGGCATCGAACGCGGCGACGCCGCGGCCTTCGCCGTCACGCTCGCCGGGGAGGGGAGTCTCATCGGCGGTGTCCGCCTGCGGATTGACACCGATCACGCCCGCGGCGAGCTCGGGTTCTGGGTCGCGAAGCAGTGCTGGGGCCGGGGGTATGCCACCGAGGCGGTTCGTGCGGTGATCGAGTACGGGTTCTCTGTCCTCGGGCTGCACCGGGTCTACGCCATGCACTTCTCCCGGAACCCGGCATCGGGACGGGTGATGGAGAAGTGCGGGATGTTCCATGAAGGCCGCTTCCGGGAGCATGTCCGGAAGTGGGGTGTCTATGAGGATGTCGACCACTGGGGGGTTCTCCGGGAGCCGTCCCGCCGTCCCGGGGCGTATACTCCCTCGCCGCTGCAAAGAACGCCCCTATGACCGGACAGCCTATCCTCGTTACCGATCGCCTGCTCCTGCGGCCGTTCTCCCTCGCAGATGCCCCGGAGGTGCAACGGCTCGCCGGCGACTACGAGGTCGCATCATGCGCTCTCGATATACCCTATCCCTACCCCGACGGGGTGGCGGAGGCCTGGATTGCCACCCACAGATCCGGGTTTGAGAAGGGGATGCATGCCGTCTACGCCGTCACCCGGGACGGGGATCTCGTGGGCGCGGCCGGGCTTGTGGAGATCAACCACCGTCACGGGCGGGCGGAGCTCGGGTTCTGGGTCGCGAGGCACTGCTGGGGCCGGGGGTATGCCACCGAGGCGGTTCGTGCGGTGATCGAGTACGGGT
>JAENZF010000018.1:15247-22258 GCA_016841385.1 Methanobacteriota archaeon
TGCTGGGGCCGGGGGTATGCCACCGAGGCGGTTCGTGCGGTGATCGAGTACGGGTTCTCTGTCCTCGGACTGCACCGGGTCTACGCCATGCACTTCTCCCGGAATCCGGCGTCGGGACGGGTGATGGAGAAGTGCGGGATGGTGCATGAGGCACACCTCCGGGAGCACGTCAGGAAATGGGGCATTTATGAGGATGTCGATGTCCGGGGAGTTCTCTACGACGATTGGCGGGAGCGGTGTATGGAGCCGGCTATCCGGGAGTGCCGGGTACGTTGAACCAGCCGGTTCAACCCTCCAACTCCTGCCGTACGGGGAATATATCACCCCCCCGTGCGACGGAGTAATGGGGAATGTGGACGGGGTTCGCCCCCCACTCTGTTATTGCCCCCGCCGAAGGCACCCGCCTGTGCTTAATTATCCCTCCACCGGACAGACAGCCAGGCGGTTGCCTGCGCGCCGTCAGGAACCTATCTTCTGATAAAGACAGCGTAGCCCCGGTGCCCCCCTTCGCGGGTGGTGGCGAGAATGAGGATGTCCTCTCCCCGGTGCTGCAGCTGCTGGGCATAGGTGTTTGCGGCGTGCCGGGTCTCGTAGAGCCGATCGGCGTAGTACTCCCTCTCGTCGATGACCCGCCGCTGTCGTATATTGCTCCACTCGGTTTTCGGGCGCCGTTCCATACTTCATGGTTGCAGCGGGCGGGCAATAGTTGTTGTGCCCCTCTCCCGCTTCCCGACCGGGCCACGCGGGGCCGGCCTTGCGGCAGGTTCCCCACCGCCCACAAAGCATTTCTCATCATAGTGCCCTTTCCGGTGCTGGTGTCTACTCGTGACCTGCAGAATAACCCCTCCGGTTACTCTTGAATCAAAAAATCAAGGGTTCTCCGCCCTCCTCTCGCTCGTCTTCGTCGGGCTCGGCCAGGCGTATAACGGGCAGTTCTTGCGGGGCGTGCTGATCCTCGTTGGGACACTGATCGGAGGTCTCTACTTCGCTCCCGCCGGGGCGGCAGTCTGGCTCTATGGTGTCTACGACGCCTACGCCACCGCACGGAGGATGAACGGCGGTGCGGTGGCGTACCGCGAGAGCAGCATTGCAGCCGTCTTCATCTTCCTCGCGGTCTGGATGGTCGGTCTTCTCCTCCTGCCTGTCGCCCCTGCGGCGGTATCGACCGTCACGGCAGGGCTGTCATGGTGGTGACCCCCCTCAGCCCTGTGCCTTGTGCTCCGCCCAGTAGGCCTCGGCCTTCTCCTCCATCTCCTCGAGCCGGTCGTAGTAGTCCGGGAACTCGTTCAAGTGCGCAAGCGCAATCTTTGCCGTCAGGAAGAGGTCGTCGTCGGTGACGTTCGTCGCCGGGTCGTGGAGGCCGTGCTCGAGTTCCACGACCATGCCGCGCCGGAACTCTTCGACATCGAACTCCTTCCAGGTGATGCCGAGCTGCTCGCCCATCGCCTTTGCTTCTTCTGGGGTTACGTGTTTCCGTACCATGTGGGTATCCTCAACGAGGGATAGCTTCTCGAGGTTATGAGCCTGACGGGGGTTGTGATGCGGATGAGCCGGAACCTCTTTCCTTCCCCGGAGAACAGTACACGTACGAAAAATCATGACAGAAGCGGTTGAATTCCCTGGAACGGGTAACCCGGGGACAGGGGCGGATGCCCCGATGCGGGAGGAGAAGAACCCGACGTTTGCGGCGGGGCTCTCCCTCCTCTTCCCGGGGCTCGGGCAGGTCTACAATGGAGAGACGGGTAAGGGTCTCCTGGTGCTCTTTTTGGTGCTTGCAGGGCTTCTCGTGATGCTCATCCCCGGGGTGGTCGTCTGGCTCTTCGGGATTTACGACGCCTGGGCTACGGCCCGGCGGATGAACGCGGGAAGCGTCCCGTTTCGGGAGGTGCGCTGGACGACGATCGTCCTTTTCATGGTCGTCTGGACGGTCGGGATGTTTGCGTTTCTCGCGCTCGCAGCGCTCGCAGCGTTCGCGGCCTTCACCGTGGCGATATAATTCTCCCGACCAATCGCCGCATGCCGTGAGCCACCATCTCCCACAACTCTTATCCCCCACGACCCCCTCTACCCCCCCGCCCATGCAACGCCAGACTGTTGAGTCTACCAACATAAAATCGGTCGGCTACGACCCGGAAGACGAGGTCCTGGAGGTCGAGTTCCACAGCGGCGGTGTCTACCACTACGTCGGCGTGCCGCCCGCGGTCTACGAAGGAATGCTCGCGGCCCGGTCGAAGGGCCGCTACTTCGGGGAGTTCATCCGGCTGCGCTACCCCTACGAGAAGGTCCGGTGAGGCCTGCGACGGTACCCGCCGCAACCGCTATCATCCCCGCCGACCACACCCGGTTCGCATGTCTCAACAGTCAGCCGGGCGCGCAGGCGTCAGGTCCGTCGGCTATGATCCGACAACGAAGGCGCTCCTCGTCGTCTGCTCGACCGGGGACGCCTACCGCTATGCCGGCGTTCCGAAAGAGGTCTACAACAGCCTCCTCGCGGCCGCATCAAGGGAGCAGTTCGTCCGCGAGTCCATCCAGGGCAGGTATCCCCGGGAGAAGTACCCCTGCCTGGCGGTGGGGGAGGACGTCTGATCCAAAACCCCCTCACTGCCGCTGCTTCCGGAACTCCCCGAACGCTGCGAGACACCTTCGGCCGTCCGGGCTCTCGTTGAGGAATTCCAGGAAGAGCCGGAGGTGTTCCAGCGTCTCCGGGCTCACGTGGTGCTCGAACTGACAGGCGTCCGTCTCCGCGGTCTCTCCGGCGACCCCCAGGAGTTCCAGCAGGTCCGCGAACGTCCGGTGCCGTCTCCGGAGATCCCGGGCCATCTCTTCCCCCGCCGGGGTCAGATTCGCGCCCGCGTAGGACTCGTAAACGATGAGACCCTCCTGTTCCAGTTTCCGGAGCATCTCCGTGACCGATGGAGGTTTCACGTCGATCGCCTCCGCGATCCTGCCGGTCTGCGCCCGCCCCTCCTGTTTCTCGAGCAGGCAGATGATCTCGATGTATTCCTCTGTTGTCTTCCTTCGCATCTCTCCTTCCTCCTTAAAACCCGATCAGCACCGCCCGCAGCGCACCCCCGACGAGGAGCGCCGTCGTCACCATCACGCCTGCGGCAGCGAGCATCCCCCGCACTCCGAGCTCCCGGAAGAGGACCACGAACGTCGCCACGCACGGGAAGTAGATCGAGAGCATCGTCACCGCGATCACGAGCTGCTCCGGGCTCATGCCGAGCGGCACCAGCATCCCCACCGCGAGATCCTTCCGGAGGAACCCTACGAGGAGGGCGACGGCCGCTCCGGCGGGAATACCGAGCCAGTTCTCCATCACCGGGGCGAAGGCGACGGACAGCAGGTCGAGGAACCCGACCGCGTAGAGCAGGTTCACGAGCAGGATGCCGAGAAAGAGGTAGGGAATCGCCTCGCCGATGAAGCCCCGCACCCGCATCCAGGTCTTCGTGGCGGTGGCCCGGAGGTCCGGCATCCGGTAGGGCGGGATCTCGAGAAAGATCTCCGGGCACTCCCCCGGCACTATCCTATTCAGGATCAGGCCTGCGACGACGTAGACGAGCGCGAGGGTCACAAAGACCATCGCCACGTAGTGCATCCCGAACGGCCCGAGCACCCCGAAGATCATCGCGATCTGGGCCATGCACGGGATCGCAAGCGACATGAGGGTAGCGGCGATGAACCGCTGCTTCTTCGTCTCCAGCACCCGGGTGGCGAGCGCCCCCGGCACGTTGCACCCGAACCCGAGGAAGACCGGGATGATGCCGTAGCCGTGCATCCCGAGCCGGTGAAAGAAGGTATCGGCCAGCGTCGCCAGCCGGGGGAGGTAGCCGGTATCCTCAAGGATCGAGAGGACGAGATAGAACGCCACGATGTAGGGGAGGATCATGGCAAGCGGGACGAACAGCCCTGTCGTGAGGAGACCCATCGACTGGACATAGTCGATCTCGCCGTCGAAGAGCCGCCCGATCAAGATCTCGTGCAGGACCCCCGGCCCGAGGAGGTCGCTGATCGTCATGGCGATCGGCGTGTAAAGGTCGAAGAGCGGTTCGAAGACGAGCGATATGAGTCCTTCGCCGATCCATCTGACCGCCAGGAACGCGGCGGCGATGACCGCGAGCGCTATCGGCAGGCCGGTGACCGGCCTGATGCTTGCCTCCGCGATCCGGTCCCCGAGGGTGTGGTGCCGGTGGGCGATCGTCTGCACTGCTCCGGTGATCCGGCCGACCGCCACCCAGCGCTCCTCTTCGCTCATGGGCTGGATCGTCTCCGAGGGGTGCGCCTCGCCGAGCCGCTCAACGAGTTCCCGTATCCCCTGGCCGCTTAAGCCCACAGTCGGGACGACCGGCACCCCGAGGAGCGCCTCAAGCGCGGCGACGTCGATGGTGATCCCCTGGTGGCCGGCCTCGTCCCAGAGGTTGAGCGCGACGGCCGCCGGGACCCCGCGTTCCAGGGTCTCGAGGGTCAGGTAGAGGTTTCTCTCCAGGTTGGTCGCATCGACGACGTTGACGACAAGGTCCGCCTGCGCGAGGATCCCGGCGGCGACCTCTTCGGCAGGGTTCGTGGGGGTGAGGGAGTAGGTGCCGGGAGCGTCGATCACCTCGACCGGCGTACCTGAAAGGCGCATCTTCCCGCGGGAGACGTCGACGGTGGTCCCGGGATAGTTCGAGGTGATGACCCGGGTGCCGGTCAGCCGCGAGAAGATCCCGCTCTTCCCGACGTTCGGGTTGCCCATCAGGACGACTAGCTTCATGTGGCTACGTCCACGATGACCCGTACGGCCATTCCCCGGCCGAGCGTCACTTCACGACCGTCTACTTCGATCACCACCGGACCGCCGAGGGGGTGCCTGGTGACGACGGTGAGGGTCTTGCCTTCCCTGATTCCGATGGTCCTGAGTTTCCTGACAAAGCCCGGGGTTCCCGCGAATCGGATGAGGGTTCCCCGCATGCCCGATTCCAGATCCAGTAACGTCTTTTCCATAGTGATCATTTTTAGGTATACCTAAATCTGGGTGCGGGAAGTACATAATCCTTACTTCTGTGCTCGTGATCTCCGTCCCGGATCCACCACCGCCCGGCCGGAGGCGTAGGTTTATGCCGGTGGTTCACGTAATTCGAGAAGAGAAGCACCCGCCACCGAAAGGAGTGACCCATATGACGACCGTGATTGCCGTTGACCTCGGCGGGACCAACCTCCGCGCCGCCCTGGTAGGCTCCGACGCGACCGTACTGGCCCACGACTCAGTCCCGACGCCAGCCACGGGGCCTTCCGGGGAGGTGATCACCGCCGCGATCGCCGCCCGGATCGAGGCCCTCCTCGCGGCGCCGGAAGGAAGGGGGGTCACGGCCATCGGCGTTGCATCGGCCGGGCCTCTGGACCTCGGCCGCGGGTGGGTCACGAACTCCCCGAACATCGCTTTCCCGGTCGTGGAGATCACCGGCCCGCTCCGGGAGCGGTTCGGGCTGCCGGTCGCCCTGATCAACGATGCCCGGGCCGGCGTCCTCGGCGAGCGGTGGGCGGGCGCCGCCCGTGGCTCCGACAACGTCGTCTACGTCACCCTCTCGACCGGCATCGGCGGCGGTGCGGTGGTGAACGGCCGCCTGCTCCTCGGGATGAACGGGAACGCCGGGGAGATCGGGCACATCCCCGTCGATACCCGCTACAACCTCACCTGCGGGTGCGGGTATCTGGGCCACTGGGAAGGCTACGCCTCGGCGAAGTACGTCCCCCGGTTCTTCGCGGTGTGGCGGGAGGAGGCCGACGTCCGGCGGGTAGCCTTTGACGCCGGTTCTACCCGGGCGATCTTCGAGGCGGCCCGGGAGGAGGACCCGGTCGCCCTCGCCTTCATGGAGGCGCTCGGGGAGGTGAACGCCCGGGGAGTCTCGGCGGTCATCGTCGCCTACAACCCCGAGGTGATCGTGCTCGACGGGCCGCTCGCCCGCTACTACGGGGATGTCGTGATCCGGCACATGGAGCCCTACATCGACCGCTACCTTGCCCTCCCCCGGATCGTCGTCTCCGGACTCGGGGGACGCTCGCCGCTCCTCGGGGCGGCGGCGTACGCGCTGGAGACACGGTGACCGCACGGAGGGACGAGGAGCATGATCGAGATCTACCAGAACCTGTACATCGGGACGCAGGAGGACTACGAAGTCGCGGTAGAGACCCACGAGACCTGGTGCGTGGTGCACGCCTGCCGGAGCCCCTACCACTGCCTGGCGGTCACCTACTCGCCCCTCGGCACGGTGCCGCCGGACCACCCCGAACACCTGATCGCCCGGCGGGGGAACCGGCTGATGCTCAATCTGGTCGACACAAGGGAGCCCGCCGACGTCCCGAAGGAGGCCATCGACGCAGCCCTGCGCTTCATCCACCGCTGCCTCACGGAGGGCCGGCCGGTGCTGGTCCACTGCGGCTTCGGCGTCTCGCGGTCGGCCACGATCGGGCTCCTCTACCTTGTGGCCTACACCGATGTCCTGCCGACGGAGAGCCTTGCCGATGCCGAGGCGGCCTACCGCCGGATATACCCCCCGTATAAGCCCGGCCGGGGGTTCCATGGGTTCCTCGAGGCGCACTGGGACGAGTACGCGGCAAAGCGGGTGGCTGCATGACCGCGGAGCCCCTTGGCACCGCGCGGCTTGAGGTCCGGCGGTCTCGGTTCTACGCGCACCTTTACCGGGTCGAGAGTCCGGCGGAGATGGCACAGGTTCTCGTCGGTCATCGGGAGGCCTACCGGAAGGCCGCCCACCACTGTGCCGCCCTTCGGTGCGGCTCCGTCGAGGAGTTCAAAAACGATGGCGAGGTCGGCCGGCCGGGGAGGGTGCTCCTCGACCTGCTCCGAAATCACGCCTTCGAGAACCATGTGCTGGTCGTCTCCCGGGTCTTTGGCGGGGTTCTCCTCGGTCCGGGGAACGTCGGGCGGGCGTTCCGCGACGCCGGGGAGGCGGCGATCCGCGAGGCAGGGGTTACCCGGTGACGGGAACCTGCCGCCGGGCGGCCGGGACGCTC
>JAENZF010000019.1 GCA_016841385.1 Methanobacteriota archaeon
AATGCAGGACCGGGTGAAACTCGGTGGGGCTCTCCAGGATCAGCGATTTGCCGTACAGTTTCTGCATGGCTCGGGCATACTCATTCACTTCCAGCATACCCTCCTATTGGGGAGAGTGGTTCAAAAAGTACTCCTTGTGTACAGTGTGCGACGTTCCGAAGGAACGGAGCTTGAGAAAACGCGAAGCGTTTTCGAGTAACGATGTTCGACCCGCAGGGTGCGGACGGACAACGTCCGGAGCACGAGCACCGGCAGGAGCGTGAGCCCCAGAGGTGCGAAGGCAGGCGGCGGGTGGCGCGGTGGAGGAGGAAGGGGGCCGGGCCTGGACGCGGTTCGGCCCCGTCAGCCGGTGCTCGAACTCCGCCTGCCCCCTTGGGGCACGCGTCGCCTTCAAAGACCTTCGGTCTTCTCGAACTCCGTTCAGCCTCGCACCTGACGGTGCTCGTGCTCCGGTTCTAACGAACCGTCGCACCCTGCGGGCTGAACATCGTCTTCGAAAATTGCTGCGCAATTTTCTCAAACTCCGCTTGCCCCCTAGGGGCACGCGTCGTTCACACAAAGAACGGCTTGCGCCTGCTGACGGCTTCGCGGAACGCGTCCTCGAGATCCTTGCCGTGCTTGCCCCTGGTATCGACCAGGTTATCGCTCCGCAGAAGGCAGGGCTTGAGTTTACCGTCCGAGGTCACGCGCAGGCGGTTACAGAATGCGCAGAACTCCGTATTGTGGAGAGGGCGGACCACCTCGATCTCGGCGCCGTCGAGGCAGTACTTCTTCCGGTGGTGCATCCTGCGGGTGATGACCTGGGTCGCCCGATCATTCAAGTCCCGCTCGACGCTGTCCACGTCCCCGTGGAACTTGCACTCGTTGAACTCCATCAACTCGATGACCTGCAGGATGAGGTCCTGTTTGCCCCGGACGAACGCCATGAAGTCGTCCAGTTCATCCTCGTTGATGCCGTCGAGGAGCACCATGTTGAGCTTGACCGGGGTCAGTCCGACCTCGATCGCCGCATCGATCCCGGCGAGAACGTCCGCGAGACAGTCTTTCCCCGTGATGGCCTGGTAGCGCTCCGGACGGAGCGTATCGAGGCTGACGTTCACCCGGGCAAGCCCGGCCTCTCTGAGTTCCGCAGCCTTTGGGGCAAGCAGCGTCCCGTTCGTCGTCAGGGAAGACTCGATGCCCGGCGGCACCGAGCGGACGATATCGGCGAGGTCGCGGCGGAGCAGGGGCTCCCCGCCGGTGAACTTGATGCTTTTAACGCCGAACTGCACGCCCACCCGCATCAGCTCGGCGATATCCTCAGCACTCATCTGCTCCTTTGGCTTCACCTCACCCTCGGCGTGGCAGTAAATGCACCGCAGGTTGCACCGGGAGGTCAGGCTGATCCGGAGGTTGGTCACGGTCCGGTTATAGGGGTCCTTCAGCACCATCGCATGTTCCTTTGAAGTTCTTTGCAATAATGTAGGTCTCGGCACTCCCTTTCCGTGACGCCTTCGTCCGATACCCCCGGACGGAATAGAAGTGCTTCCTTGTCTCGGCAAACAGGTCCCCGAAGAGCTCGCCCTGGAACGACTTTATCACCATGTTGCCGCCGGGCTTTAAGAGCGTGCAGGCAAACGCCAGAGCATCCTCGCCGAGCCCGATTGCGCGAGCCTGATCGTAGGTCTTCTGGCCGGAGAGTTTCGGTGAGGCATCGGAGACCACGATGTTGACAATCCCGCCTGCCTCCTCGCGGATGCGCTCCTGGACGAGGGGATCGGTGAAATCCCCGACGATGGTGGTGACGCCTTCCATGGGCGCGATTGGGTTGAGGTCCACGCCGATGACCTTCCCTCCGGTCAGATCGCGGAGCACCTGCAACCAGCTGCCCGGCGCCGCCCCGAGGTCGACGACGTTGTCGCTCGGTCTGATGATCTCGTTGCGCTGCTGGATCTCCAGCAGTTTGTAGGCGGCCCGTGCCCGGTATCCCGCCTTCATCGCCTTTTTGTAGACGCTGTCTTTTGTCCATTGAGAACCCATTGCGAGATTACCCTCCACTTGAAGCCGACAGATGGCTACTTGCACCTGTCAGCAGGATCAAGGAGATTATGTATAGTGTTTGATGCAGTTAATCATGAATGATACGGTTGTGGAGTATGGGCGATCGGAGTCTGCCGTGACCGCTCCCACGACCGGCGTCATGGGCTTTCCCCCGGTTTTGATCGTAAAGCACTATAATGAAAAGTGTGATTATATACTTTAGACGAGAGTTTAATAAGGGGTCACAATGTTAAAGGCAACGATTGATGCAGATATATTTCGGGAATCCATCGACGCGATCGCCGCACTGGTGACGGAATGCCGCCTGCACACGGCCGAGGACCAGATCCGGACACGTTCTGTCGATACCGCAAACGTGGCCATGGTCTCCCTGGAACTCCAGAGCACGGCGTTCAACTCCTTCCTGGCGACAACCGGGGAACTGGGCCTGGATATCGCAAAGATGAAGAACATCATCGGGATGATGGGGAAAGGCGACGCGCTGACGCTCAGCCTGCTCGATGAAGAGCGGAAACTGGAACTGAGCTTTGGGGGTTACCGCTACTCAATCACGCTCCTTGATGTCAACACCATCCGGAAGGATCCGAACCCCCCGGGGATCGACCTCCCCGGCAAGGCGATCATATCGGGAGACGCGCTGAACAATGCCATCAAAGCAGCTGCCGTCATCTCCGACAAGATCGCGCTCGGGATCGACCCCGATACCATGACCTTCTACATGGAGGCGGAGGGAGACACCGATCACATCAAACTCGCGCTCGGCGAAGACGAACTCGTCGCCTTGAACCCGGTGCGGGCCCGCTCCCTCTTCTCGATCGATTACCTGAAGGATATGGGCCGGGTCATGGCACGCGCGGATGAGGTGGAGGTCTACCTCGGCATCGATCACCCGGTACGATTTGCCTTTGACATTGCGAACGGCAACGGCCGCGTCGAGTACCTCCTTGCTCCTCGGATCGAGGCCGATTGATGGATATTGTACTCGACCGCAAAGAACTCATCAAATACCCCTTTTTGAAAGAATCGCAGCAGCTGGCCCGCCGGCACGTTGAGTCGCTCGAAGAGTTTCTCGGAAGCAGCCCGGGCGCCGTGGCGCTCGATCGGGCAAAGGAGCGGGTCATCGCTGCGCTTACGTCGAAGAGGGAGTTTGGGGACGAGAATACGCAGAACCTCAAACCCGAGTTTGAGATCGCGAGTTATGCGCTTGCCCGGATGCTGGTCTCCTGCCTCGGGGACCGGTCCCTCATCGACCGCCTTGCACGCTACGAAGCGGAACGCGCATCCTTCTTCCTCGCGACCGAGGATCCGGAGATACGACGGTTCGTGGCCTGGAGCATCGGCATCAGTACCGGGACCACCACCCTGCCGGTCACCGGTTACGTGGAACTGGTGCCCCATCTGCGTGACCGGCGCTGGCGGCTGGTCAACAGGGACGTGCAGCAGGGAGGCGTGAACCTTGAGCCGGGCGAGATCGATGAACTCATCCGGGAACGGATCCGGGTCATCCTCGTCGATCAGCTGCCGCTCCGGATCCCGACCGGGATCTGCGAACGTCTCGAACCGATTACGAAAG
Organism: Methanobacteriota archaeon; assembly: GCA_016841385.1. Taxonomy (GTDB): domain Archaea; phylum Halobacteriota; class Methanomicrobia; order Methanomicrobiales; family Methanoculleaceae; genus Methanoculleus. The sequence goes on from JAENZF010000019.1 coordinate 3,614, forward strand.
AGATCTCCGCGCTGCATCAGCAGCAGATCCTCGAGCAGTTCGGCGAGATCAAGGAGGAGGCGTTCCCGCCCTGCATCGGCGCGCTCATCCAGGCGGTCACCGCAGGAACGAACCTGACGCATATGGGCCGGTTCGCCATCACGTCGTTCCTCCATACCGTCGGGATGAACACCGCCGGAATTGCGGAGATATTCGCGCGGGCGCCCGACTTCGACCTGGAAAAGACGATGTACCAGGTGGAGCACATCTCCGGCCGGGGCGGCACCGAGTATACCCCGCCGTCGTGCGCCACCATGCGCACCTTCGGGCTCTGTGCCAACCGGGATAAGGACTGCGAGCGGGTCAACCACCCCCTGAGTTACTACCGGCTCAGGAAAAACATAAAGAAGAAGCGGAGTTAAGCGACCTTTTTATCGATCATATAGCCTGCGGTACTGAGCGCGGCGATAAAGACGACCAGTGCGATGATGTATAACGGCCCTTGCATCCATGATAATTCTTCTATCCCCTCCACCAGTTTGGGCAGCATCACCAGCAGCATGACAAACAGTGCAAGGCACCCGAATGCAACCAGCACCTCAAGAACCCGTAGATTCATATACAGAAATGGGATAGGGGCAGGTATATCTCTATCCCCGGAGCGGGAGACCCACATGCTTATCTCGGGCGCGGGAGAAATCCCTCCCGCATGGAGAGAGACGAGGCACTGGCCCTGCTCCGGCGCTACGTGGCGTCGCCGTCTCATGTCGTGCACAGCCACGCCACGGCGGCCATCATGAGGAAGGTCGCGGAACACCTCGGCGAGGATGCAGAGACGTGGGAGGTGATCGGCCTCCTGCACGACATCGACTACGACCTTGTCGGAGGGGATATGGAGCGGCACGGCATCGAGGGCTACCGGATTCTCATCGAGAACGGCGTCCCGGAGGAGATCGCGGATATCGTCAGGCGCCATAACCACCTGCTCACATCCGGCTACGAGCGCCCGGTCGAGGTTGCGCTCCAGGCGGCGGACAGCGCGTCCGGCCTGATCATCGCCTGCGCCCTGGTGAAGGGCGGGGCGATCGATGAGGTCACGCCCCGGACGGTGAAGAAGAAGTTCAAGGAGAAGTCGTTCGCCGCAGGCTGCGATAGAGAGAGGATCCGGCTGATCGAGTCCCTCATGGATATGGAGACGTTCTACCGTCTCGCAATAGAAGGGCTCACGGAAGTTCGCGGCGATATCGGTCTTGCCTGAGCAGAACACATATATGGCACCCGCGGTGAGGGATACAGCATGACATCGGAAGACCGCGGGAAGGTGATCGACCGTCTAGGAGAGGCCGTAGCGCTGCTCGTCGAGCGGATGGACGAGAGGCTCATCCCGGAGGTCGGGATGAACATCGTCTACGCCCTGCCCGACGCGCGAAGCAGGGACGACGTGGCGGGAGTCCTCGGCCGGATCGTCAGGCTCGGTGAGGCGGTCCACCCCGTCGGGGAGATCGCGTTCGGGGCAAGCGACCACGTAGCCCGGATCGTCCTCACGGCCATGCGCTTTAACCCGCAGGTCCGGAGCGCGGCAAACATCCGCTTCTCGGAGGCAATCCTTCCGGAGCTGGATAACCTCCTCTTCGAGGTCTGCTCATTCGACCGGGCGAAAGAACCCCCGGGGGTGCAGACGATGGACTGGGGCGTCGCCTCCTGCTGCAGGGAGGGGGTACCCGACGTCATCTACGACCGGGGTGCCGTGGGAAAAGAGCCGATGATCAGGATCTTCGCGGAGGATCCGGTCATGGTTGCACAAAATATTCTTAAACTGTCGAATCGCATTACGTATGCACAATTATAAGGGAAGGTCCACATGGGAATAAAGCCATCATATATCAAGAACCTCGGCGAAGAACTCCTCGTCAAGCATCGCGACAGATTCAGCGGAGATTTCGATGAGAACAAGCATGCCGTCAGCGAAGTTGCCGTGATCGACAGCAAGGGTGTCCGCAACAGGGTTGCCGGGTACATCTCAAGAAAGATTAATACAAGGAAGCGGTAAACCACACTATATGTTTGAGGGAATCCTTCCGGCAATCATCACCCCTTTTCACCGGGACTCCAGGGCGAGTCTCGATATTGAAGGATTACGGTCTAACATTGAATCGCTGCTGCAACGGGGAGTCCACGGTATCGTGCCCTGCGGGTCGACCGGGGAGTCCGCGACACTCACGTTCGAGGAGCACGAGCAGGTGATCAGCGAGACCGTCGGGGTCGTCAACGGGCGGGTGCCGGTGCTCGCAGGGACAGGATCGAACAACACCGCAGAGGCGGTTCGCCTGACCCGGTCGGCACAGGATGCGGGTGCGGACGGCGCGCTCGTCATCAGCCCGTACTACAACAAGCCGAACCGCTCCGGGCTCATCAAGCATTTCACGAAGCTCGCCGATCTCGATCTTCCCATCATCCTCTACAACGTCCCCGGCCGGACGGGGCAGAACCTCCAGCCCGATCTGGTGATCGAGCTGGCCCGGCACCCGAACATCGTCGGGGTTAAGGAGGCAAGCGGCGACATCACCCAGATCTCCCGTATCATCGAGGGGACGCGGGACGAGGACTTCGTCGTGCTCTCCGGGGACGATGCGATGACTCTTCCCGTCCTCGCCCTGGGAGGCGCGGGCGTGATATCGGTGGCGGCAAACGTCGACCCCGGCCGGATGGTGCGGATGTACGAAGCCTTCCGTGCCGGCGACCTTGCCCGCGCACAGGACCTGCACTACGAACTCGGCCCGCTCATGCGGGCGATGTTCATCGATACGAACCCCATCCCCGTAAAGAAGGCGGTGGAACTCCTCGGGATGGCCGCGGGACCTGTTCGACTGCCGCTCGACGATCTCGACGAGGCAAAGACGGAACAGTTGAGGAAGGTGCTGGTGAATTATGGTTAAGATTGTCATATCCGGGGCTCTGGGACGCATGGGCACCACGATCGGCCGGATCGTCGACGAAGCCCCCGATCTCGAACTGGTCGGGGGCGTCGACGTGCGGGAGGGAACGCTTTTCGGGACGGAAGTGGTCCCTTCCGTAAGAATCGACGAATTCCTCAAGGAGAAGAGGCCCGACGTCCTCATCGACTTCACCGTTGCCGCCGCTGCAGTCGAGAACATCAAGGCGGCAGCCAAAAACAACGTGGCGCTCGTCGTCGGAACGACCGGGTTCTCCCCCGAACAGAGGGAAACGATCAGGGGCGCCGTCGAGGGACATGTCCCCGCGGTGATATCGAGCAACTTCTCGGTCGGCGTCAACATCTTCTGGAAACTCGTGCGGGAAGCGGCCCGCCAGCTCGGCGACTACGATATCGAGGTCACGGAAGCCCACCACCGCTACAAGAAGGACGCCCCGAGCGGCACGGCAAAGACGATCCTTGAGATCCTGGACCAGGAACTCGGGAACCGCGAGAAGGTCTACGGCCGCGTCGGCGAGACGGAACGGAAAGGCGAGATCGGCGTTCACGTCGTCCGCGGCGGTGATATCGTCGGCGATCACGCGGTTCTCTTCGCGGGGAACTTTGAGTGCATCGAGATCTCCCACCGGGCCTACGACCGGGCGGTCTTCGCACAGGGCGCGGTCCGGGCCGCACGGTGGGTCTCCGGCAGGGAACCACGCATCTACACCATGCAGGAAGTCCTCGGGCTATGAAAGACGCTTCCGATCCATCCGGAGGAAGCGAAATTTATTTTTGATACACTCATAAACTATGTACGTTCGGAGGAACAAAATTGCCAGCAGTTGTTGATATTGAGAAGTGTACCGCCTGTGAGACCTGTGTGGATGCCTGCCCGGCTTCCGCCATCAGCATGGAAGACGGCAAAGCAAAAGTCGACGTCGATCTCTGCGTTGATTGCGAGACCTGCGTCGATGAGTGCCCGTCCGAGGCCATATCGATGGAATAAAGAAACATACTCTTTTAATACCACCTACACTACAGATATTTTTGTCTATGATAAATGTAGGAGTGCTTGGTGCCACAGGAGCGGTGGGACAGCGCTTCGTTCAGCTTTTAGCGGATCATCCCTGGTTTCATCTCGAGGCTCTCACCGCTTCTGAACGGAGTGCAGGAAAACCGTACGGTAAGGTGGTCAACTGGCGCCTGGATGCGCCGTACCCGGACAACGTCAGTGACATCGTCGTCACTCCCACTACCGTCGAGAGCCTGAAGGACTGCGACCTGGTCTTCTCGGCGCTGCCTGCCGATGTGGCGACGTCCCTTGAGACGGAGATCGCCGATGCGGGCATCGCCGTCTGCAGCAACGCCCGGTCGCACCGCATGGACCCGGACGTCCCGCTGGTGATCCCGGAGGTCAACCCGGATCACCTGGGTCTGATCGACGTCCAGCGGGACCGCGGAAGCGGGGGGTTCATCGTGACCAACCCGAACTGCTCGACGATCGTCCTTGCGCTGGCCCTTGCACCCCTCAGGTCGTTCGAGTTCCATGACGTGCGTGCGGCGACCATGCAGGCAATCTCGGGGGGCGGGTTTGCCGGCGTCTCCGCCATGGATATCTACGACAACGTCGTCCCCTACATCGGCTCCGAGGAGGAGAAGATAGAGACTGAGACTCTCAAGATCATGGGGACGTTCAACGGCTCCGAGGTGATCCCGGCTCCCTTCAGCGTGAGCGCAAGCTGTCATCGGGTCCCTGTCATCGACGGGCACACCATTGCGGTCTGGATCGACGTGAACGAATCGGTTGCCGAAGTGAAAAAAGCTTACGCAACCTTTAAGTCACCTTTCATCAATCTACCTTTACAGCCAGCAAAGGCAGTTGAGCTCCTCGACCAACCCGACCGTCCGCAACCACGGCTCGACCGTAACCGTGGACGGGGCATGACGGTGTCCGTCGGGAGAATCCGGGAAGGATTACGGTTTGTTGCGCTCGGCCACAACACCATCCGTGGGGCTGCAGGCGCATCCGTCCTCAACGCAGAACTGATATACTCGAGGAAGTACCTTTAGACGAGGTGGGCTAATGATAAATGATAACACAGTATTCGTGGGAAACAAACCGGTCATGAACTATGTGCTCGCGGTGGTCACCCAGTTCAACAACGGAGCGGAGGAAGTTGCGATTAAGGCCCGGGGGAAGGCAATTTCGCGTGCGGTCGATACGGCGGAGATCGCGCTCAACCGGTTCCTGGCGAACGTGAACAAGAAAGAGATCTTCACGTCAACCGAGATGATCGACACAGATACCGGCAAGACAAACGTATCAAGCATCGAGATCGTCCTCACTCATGCGAAGTGAGATCCCGAAGCACTTTTTTTTGGACATTCCGCCCGGGAGCGCACCGGATGGGAAGCATGGCGAAACTGTCCTGTTCAGGCGGTTCCTCCATCGTATCGACGCTCCTGCACGCTGCATTGCAGGCTGCCGGAGCATCAGAAAACCGGGTCTTACGAGAGCGTTCCGGCCGATAGTCCGGTATACAGTCGTTCTGCCCCCGGATCGACCATAAAGGTTTTATGACCCCCACCATAACTATTGTATAATGAAGTGGGTGACGGTCGGCCTGGTGCTGATGCTGGTATCTGCTTTCGTCGCTCCCGCTGTGGCGGCGGGTGAGGAGCGATACAGTTACATCACGGTCAAAGACGTCACCGTCCGGCTGGAGAAAGGGGATGCCGTCGTCAACATGAACTATACGATAGACGGCGGCATCGGGTTCCTTGTTCTCCTCCTTGGAAAATCCGACCTGAAGCAGAAGGCGCTCGATATACTGAACTTTAATGACACTAACGTTCAGCACCTCGATCTCGAGCAGATCGAGGTGCGCGTGAATAACGCGGCAGACGACTATGGGCAGGGGTCGTACTGGTTCCCCGCGCACAGGTTCGGCGTGGTCGTGCCCTCGCTCACCATCATCAGCTCACAGGACGTCAAACATTACGAGAATGTCAGTGAATTCCCTGACGGACTCGGCTATTTTGCTTAACCGTGAAAAAGGTCCTGCTTCAAGTACGGCATTGAGCGTTGCGCCCGCCCGCTCATGCCTGCGGCAGCAACCCGATCTCGAGCAGGGCGCGGCGGGTGTGGCGGGCGGAGGCATCATCTTCCGGCGATGCCGTGAGGTCACGGCAGAGGCGGTCCAGGTCGGCCGCCGTGTCGACGTCATACCAGGGCTCGAGCAGGGAGACTGAGAGGTCCAGGCGTTCGGCGGCTTCGACCGTCCGCTGCGTCACGTATGGCGAGCTCCAGGGGATGTCGGAGAAGAGGCGGGGGGTGCATCTCCGCATTCCGATCAGGTAGTAACCGCCGTCGTCGCACGGCCCGACGACGACATCGTTCTCGTCGAGCCTGAGGAATGCCTCCCCGATGTACCGGCCGGGAAGGGTCGGGCTATCGCTGTCGCAGAGCACGACCGTCGTTGCCCCCCGGGAAAAGAGCGCTTCGGCAACGAAGGCAAGGCGTTCGCCCAGGTCCCCGCCGGCCTGGGGGAGCGTGGAGAAACCCGGGGGAACGATCCCGGCGAGGAAGCCGTCCGCAACAGGAGGCGTGCAGGCCACGAACGGACGGATTCCATCGAGACGGGCGAGCCGGTCGACCGTGTCCCGCAGGAAACCGGTGTACAGCCATGCTGCCGCGAGAGGTGTGAGCGGCGGGACGAGCCGCGTCTTCACCTTTCCTGGAACCGGCACCCGGGCCATAACGGCAGCCGCCTGCATCACTGCTTCCTGCCTATGAACCGGCCCCTTCCGACCTTCCCCTCGTCGGCAGCTTCCACCCAGAGGCCAATGCCGCGCTCCACGTCCAAAAAGACGTCTGTCCCGAAGAGTTCGACGATCCGTCCCTTCAGGTCTCCGGTGAGGGCATCCCGGTAGCGGTGCATGTGCGACGCGAAATCCTCGCTCTTGTCCTCGCACTCCCTCACGGCAAATCCGTGCCGCCGGAGCAGTTTCTCATACCCGTCCAGGGTCTCCAGATACGGGAAGAGCATGAAGGTATTGAGGCCGTGCAACTCTTCATCGCTCATGGGCCCGGTCTGTATCCAGTCGGTGAAGGCGATTGTGCCGCCGGGTACCGCCACGCGGTGGCATTCGCGTATCAGCCGGTCTTTATCGGTTACATAACACCAGGAGTCCTGCCCCCAGACAATATCAAAGATCCCCGACTTGAAGGGCATATCGAGGGCATTCCCGAGCCGGAAGGTGACGCGATCGCCGAGACCTCCGTTTGCCGTGCGTGCAACCGCCTCATCCACCATCCGCTCTGTTGCATCGAGGCCAATCACCGTCGCGCCGTAGGTGCGTGCCAGGTGCCGGGCAGGCCCTCCGAGACCACAGAGAACGTCCAGCACCCGCGTGCCCGCATGCACGCCCGCTACTCTCGCGAGAATATCGGTCTCCGGTCTGCCGCCGACATGGATCTGCTCGCCCATCAGCATCTCCCAGATGATGCCGACGGGCCCCTCGTAGGCGGCCGTGACGTCACCGATGTTGATATCGAGCATCTTTCCCTTCACCTTCCGGACGCTGCCCGCCAGCATTTCGGGTCGGGCCCACAGAGATCTCCGGTTTCGTAGTACGCCATCGCCCGGCATCCCCAGCAGACGGTGCTCTGCTCACACCGGGTGCAGGAGGAAGAGTTCAGGGCCGGCTGCCTCATCCCCGAAAAGAGCAGCTCGCTACGGTGATCTTCGACGATCTTATGCAGCGGTTGATCTCTGATGTTCCCGAATCCCTCCCTGATGACCGAACAGGGCGTAACGTCGCCGTCCACCGTCACGCAGACCACGCTGCCGCAGTAGAATTTGTTGACGTCCATCGGCCCGAACGAGTAGGACGAACCCGGATAACAGATCGCGTCCCGTGCCTGGCAAGCATCCCGGATCTCCTCGAGCGTCGGCACCCATTCCGGACGGCGGCATGCCTTGCCGACCGTGCACATCTGCGTCAGGCAGATCGTCATCCCGACCTCCTCGCAGAAATACCGCATCGTCCTCGCGAGGTCGCTCCCGGCGAGCGGCCGTGTGAACGTGATGCAGTTGACAAGCTCGCTCGCGGGTTTGCCAAAGGCTTGAAGGTTCTCGATGCCGCGACAGATAGCCCGGATCTTCGCCCCGGCGTCCCCGTCGTGAAGCCGGGCATAGACAACCGGGTCGAGGGTGTCCAGGTGCACGGAGATGAAGCCCCCTTCGGTTGCGGCGACAGCCTGCTCTGCGACCTTCGGGTCGGCGAGCGGGATGCCGCTTGACCAGATGTTGTTGACAAAACCGAGATCCCGGGCGTGCAGTGCGAGATCGTACCAATCCTCGCGGACCAGTGGGTCGCCCCCCAGCCAGTCGACGGCTTTCACGTCCATCGTCGCCGCCGAGGCGAGGACAGCAGCGATATCGTCGCGAGCGAGCTCCTGGACCCGGGCGGCATCGGCCGGAGCGTAACAGTAGCGGCATCCCTGCGGGCAGGCAAGGGTCGACTCGATCTGCAGGGAATAGACCCGCTCTTCCTCAAAATATCGCACCACCTCTCCCGTAGCGGGATGAAGGCAGCCCCGGGTGATGGCCGTGTCGGCCGTGTCAACATTCCATCCTCCCGCATCCATGGCAGCAACCTCGCAGAACACACCCTACCCTGAGCATCATCATATAAGTGCGTGACGGACATATGGCCTCCACGGGAGGGGGGGGCTTTCGCTTATGCTCTCGATCATCACGCCGGTGCTCAATGAAGAGGAGAACATCCTCGCGTTTCTAGCCCACATCGACGATCTCGCGGACCCGCTCGAGCTGATCGTCGTCGACGGCGGGAGCACGGACAATACGTGCGCAGCACTCGAAGCGGCAGCGAGATCGTTCTCCCATAAAATCATCGTGCTCTCCTCCCCGGCAGGAAGGGGCGTCCAGATGAACGCCGGAGCCCGGCACGCCACGGGAACAGTTCTGCTCTTCCTCCACGTCGACTGCAGGATAACTCCGGACGCCCCGGACGCGATCGGCCGGGCACTGGAGCAGGAGGGGGTGATCGGCGGGGGATTTCGTCACGCGTTCGCGAGCCGCGATCCCCTGCTCTCCCTGACTAGCTGGTTTGGGAACCTCCTGGCGGCGAGGACGCAGACTTTCTTCGGAGACTTCGGCATATTCATAGAAAAAGAGGCCTTCTTTGAGATCGGCGGATACGAACCGCTCCCCTACCTGGAGGACGTGGAGTTCTCCCGGGCGGCACGCCGGCACGGGAAGCTCGTCCGGATCGACCGCCCCATCATTGCGTCGCCACGACGATATCTCCAGATGGGGAAGTATCGCCTGAGCGCCGTCTATATCCTGGTGATGCTCCTCAATATGGTCGGCATCAGGCCGAAGCGCTTCATCCGCTACGTCGTTGAGAAGTGAGGGGCCGCTTGAGGGCAGCATTTCTGTGGCATTCGCACCTTGCGGTGTCTCCACTCACAGGGTTCGCAACCCCGGTTCCCCTCCTCAACCTCACGCCTCTCTCTTCAGCGGGACCGGCTCACGCTCGTCCACCCACCTGCCCAGGAACGACTGGAGGTAGACGCCGAAGAAGGCGCAGAAAAGGCCCCCGATGGTGGCGAAGATGATGTACTTCACACCGACGTCGGTCGTTATAGGGAACCCGGCGATGTCGCTGATCGAGAGGATGTAGATGCTTGCGCCGTAAGCGATGGCCCCTATCGCCAGCACGAAGAACGGCAGGGCGACCACCCGCTGGATTGCCTCCCGCTCGTTCAAGAAGACATCGATGATCTTTCCTACCGATGCAACGAGGCCGGCGGCGGTGAACCAGAGGATGGCACCGTAGATGAACGCCAGGACCTGGAAGAAGATGCCGAACGAGGAGTAGTATTCGAGGAGACTTATGAGCCCGAGGATGATCCCGACGATACCGAGCAGTATTGCGGTGATGTAGGAGACGAAGGTGAACCTGCCGCCATGCAGCGACGTCTTCAACGACGTGATCAGGTATCCGAAGACCTCGTCGATCCCGACACCCTTGAAGAGCAGATAGGTTCCGACGACGCCGACGACGACGATGGTTGCGCCCTCGGGGTATCCCAGCAGGTATCCCACTGCATAGAGGAGCATGGCGAGACCGAGCGGTACGAGCACGATCTTCGAGACCTTCGGATCGTCGAGAAGGCGTCTCAAGATGTAATACGTCCCCTCGAGGTTCGGCATCTGGTTGACCACGACCCTCCGCACGCTGCTGACCGGCACCCGGGACTGGATGATCGGCAGGACGTACTCGTCCTCCGCACCGTCCGTCACCACGATGCAGGCTGTAGAACCCGTCGCGGAGAGGATCGCATCGAGACCGGACGCTACCCGCCGATCCCCCTCGAGCAGGTTCATATGGTTGCCGCAGATGACGGCGACGGCAACCTCTTCCCCCCGCCCGGCGAGCTCGTCATAGAGTCTGATCGTCTCGAAGATCGCGTTGACGTCGGAGTCTTCAGGGTCGATCAGAGCGAGAGATGTTGCCGCATGGAGGCATGCCTCTCTGCCCACGATGGGACCATCGATCCGGGCTTTGAACCCGAGATCATCATCGCGATCGACGCAGAGGACGAGCGTCCGCTCTTTTGCCATTCAATAGACATCTCCTCGAATCTATTAAATAATTTGCAGCGAGGGTAAAAAAGTATTAAATGAGTTTTGCACGCTGAAGCAGGAGCAGGTCGTCGGTCGTGATCTTTTCACCATCACGGAACTGCTGGAAGACGCGTTCCGCCTCTTTCCGGACAGCCTTCTGCTCTTTGGTGACTTTGGTCTTCTTGGTCTTCTTCCGCAGACCCGAGATCACCTTGTCATAATCCCGGAGTTCCTTCTGGCAGGCGATGAACTGCTTGTGCTCCTCATCCGCCGACTCCTGGGCTTCAACGAACTGCTGATGGGCCTGATCGGCCTCTTCGCGGGACTTGTCGGCCTTCCGGTAGGACTCCACCATCAGGTCGTGGTGCTGCTGTGCGGCCTCGGCCTTCTCGGTGACTTCCCTGTGGATGTCTGAGGCCAGCCGGCGAAACTCACGGGCATCGGTGAGTTTCGTCCGCATCTCCTTGTTCTGCTCGAGTTCAGCTTCCTGGTCCTTGGCCGTCGCTTTCAGCTGCTTGATCTTGTCGATCAGTTCGCGCTCTTTATCGGTGCTGTAGACCTCGGTCTGCTGCTTGAACTCCAGGTGCTCGATCTGCTTCTGCAGTTCCTTGATGCCCCGGTTCTGGAGGTTGCCGTGCTCTTTCTTGAAGGACTCAATCTCTTCGAAAAGCGTGTTAGCCTTGTCGTTGTAATCGTTCCTCTGGTCTTTCAGCGCCTGGACTTCCTCGTTGATCTTATCCCGCTGCTCCTTATGCTGCTGCGCCTCCTCGACGAATTCGCGGGTCTGTGTATTTAACGTGTTGCGTTCGCGGGCATTTTTGCTGGCGAGCGCGTTCAACTCGTTGCGCCGGTCTTTGTGCTGTTCAGACTCCGCAAGGACTTTTTTTCTCTTCTCAATCAGATCGTTCAGCATTCTCTACCAATCCTCGACATTCGGTACCTGTCTCATATCCCCACCAGCGGGACCGCTCCCATTGCGCTGCAGGGATGCCGGAGGCTTATGTAGCGGCTACACCACAAGAAAAGACGTTTCCGGACTCGGCAATCGAGACCGTCGTTCATATGTCTGCTCATGTGTTCAACCCCGGTACTTGGCAATCGCAGACCCGCAGGTTCTGCGCCCTGCACAATTCACCCCGTGCTGGAGGGATTATACAAGAACGTCTATAATTCAAACGTCATCCGTACTATTAAGTATTTCGCAGGGGCCGGGGGAACGCCGTCGCCAACCGATTCCGGCGAAAAGGTATGAGAAGAGGGTATGGGGTTTTAGAGGAAATCAATGAGATGCCCGCTCGGGGCGTCCCCAGCCATGCGCCTGCCGGTAGGTGCGCCGGACCGCTGCGTTACCGGTTCGTAGGTACGGTGGCTTCCGAGGATCTGTGCACTTTTTACGCCTGTCATGACCGCCATGACGCGAACTCTTCCTTCGTAATCGCTGTTCACCCGCGCTCCCCAGATGACATCCGCGTGCGGGTCGAGTTCGTAGGTCAGGGAACTCGCGATCTCCTCGGCGTCCTGAAGAGTCAGGTCGTTTCCGCCCGTGATGTGGATGAGGCTCCCCGTTGCTCCCCGGTAGTCGATGTCCAGCAGGGGGTGGTTGAGGCACTCGTGAACGACGCTCTCGGCCTTGTTCTGCTGCTTGCTCTCTCCGACAAGCATCACGGCGACGCCTCCCTTGCTCATGATGGCACGCACGTCTGCGTAATCGATGTTGATGAGCGAAGGTTCCGTGATCGTCTCGCTGATGCCCTTGACGGTCTCCGCGATGAGCTGGTCCATAACCGAGAATGCCTGGCCGAGCGGGAGGTTCGGCACGTACTTGATGAGGCGGTTGTTGTCGAGCACAATTACCGAGTCGGCAGAGGCCGAGAGTAATTCAAGCCCCTCTTCTGCACGGAGAAGCCGGGCCTTCTCGACCTGGAAGGGGTAACTGACCATACCGACGACGATCGCCCCCTGCTCCTTGGCTATCTGCGCGACAACCGGGGCCGTTCCCGTACCGGTACCTCCACCCATACCGGCAGTGATGAAGACAAGGTCCGCGTCGCAGAGCAGGCTCTCCAGGGTCGGCCGGGCCATCTCGGCTGCACGCCTGCCGACGTCCGGGAACCCGCCGGCCCCAAGGCCCTTGGTGAGCGACTTGCCGACAAGTACCCTCTTGTCGGCCTGGATCATATCCAGGTGCTGCTTGTCCGTGTTGATCGCGATCGTCTCCGCACCGTTGACCTGCATGTGGTACAGGCGGTTGACGGTGTTGTTGCCTGCACCGCCGCATCCTACGATGACAATACGTGGCTGGCCGAGGATGTCGTCTTCCTCGACCGAGTCCGTCTTCAGGAACTTCTCACGTTCTGCGTGTTTTAACGCCTCGTTGATGATCGTCTGCATCATATACCTCCTAAACTTGAAATGAAATCTGGTCGGCCTCGCGTAGAACTCGGTTTCCATGCCTCTCTAGAAGCGCCCTGACTGAATACCGCACAGCCTCCGATACCGTGGGGAATTCGCCAGCTTCCACCAGCCTCTCGAGCATCTCAACCTGCTGCCGGGGCAATCTGATAGTTATCCGATCCATCATTTCAATCACTCATATCTGACATATGGCGGCCGGATGTCTGCCATTTGTCAGACAATCGTAACCTTTTCGTCTGACTGCATCAGATAAGCCATAATAATATCTGTATGGTATAAATACTTTTTGAAATAAATCACAGCCCGACATAACGGTTTTATGGATAGCAGCCGACAACGTACCCTCATAGGATTGCCGTAGATATGAGAGAAAACCTTCCCGAAAGGATGGAACATGGCGGCCGGGTGCGCTGGCATCGCACCCGGGAGAGAGGCGAGCTGCTCGATTTCAGCGCGAATGTGAACCCATATCCTCCTGATATTCCCTGGAAGCCGGATCCCACGATGCTGAAAGATTACCCGGATGACCGGTATGAGACGCTCAAAGAGGTCATCGGCAGGACATTCGGGCGCGATGCGGCAGAGGTCACCGTCGGCAACGGATCCGTCGAGTTGATCCGCGCGTTCTGCTCCGCCATGCTCGGGGACGGAGATACCGCCTGTATCAAACCCCCGACGTTTGCCGAGTATGAGATGGCAGTCAGGCTTGCCGGTGCCCGGTGCACCGTCGATGACAGCGGGACTGCTGTTTTGTTCCTCTGCAATCCGAACAACCCCACAGGAAGACTTTATCCCCGCCCCGAGGTCCTTAGTCTGCTTGAAAGGGCTGCCGGGCAGGGGACGTGCCTCTTCCTCGACGAAGCGTTCATCGAACTCTCCGACCCGCGCCAGAGCCTCGCCGACGTCTCTCATGAGAACCTCTTTGTCCTGCGCTCCCTGACAAAGAGCTTCAGCGTGCCGGGCATCAGGTTCGGATACGGGTTCGGCACACCCGAACTCATTGAGAAGATAGAGACGGTGCGTCTCCCCTGGACGGTGAACGCGTTCGCCGAGTCCTTCGCGATCGAGGCCTTCCGGCACTATGACAAACTCGAAGAGTCGCGCGAGAGCATTGCCCGGGAACGGAGCTGGCTCTCCGACCGCCTGGAGACCCTCGGCCTCACCTATGAGCCTCCGTCTGCGAACTACATCCTGATAGAGGTCCCGATGGAGTCGGAGGTGCTGGTCGGGCGGCTCCTCTCCCGGGGCATCCTCGTCCGGGACTGCCGATCGTTCGGGCTTCCCCGCCACATCCGCGTGGCCGTACGGACCCGGGAGGAGAACAGGCAACTCATCGAGGCGCTCGAAGCATGCTTGCCCTGATCATGGCCGGGGGGCAGGGGTCCCGGCTCCGGATGGGTGAGAAGCCGCTCGTTACCATCTGCGAAAGACCGATGCTCGCCTACGTCATCGATGCCTTTTCGTCTGCAGGGCACGAGGTGGTCGTGGTCGCCTCGCACCGGACGCCGTTCACCAAAAACTGGTGCCGGGCAAGGGGGATCATCCTCTATGAAGCCGAAGGGCTCGGCTACGTCGAGGATATCCATGCGGCGGCGGAGGACCTCGGGGAGGAAGGATCGCCCTTCTTCACCTGCGTATCCGACCTCCCCTGCCTTGCGCCCGACATCATCGCTGGTGTCGAGGACGCCTGGCGCCGGGCGGGAGTGCCGGCATGCTCGACGTGGGTGCCCCGCGACCTCTGCGAAGAGCACGGCTGCCGCACGCAGTACACGGAGACGGTCGACGGCACGCCGGCCTGCCCCGCCGGGATCAACATCCTGACGGCGGGCGATCTCGACGGGCCCCAGGAAGAATTGCGGCTCCTCCTGCACGATCGGAGGCTCGCCTTCAACATCAACACGCGTGAAGAACTGGCGCTGGTGCAGGAGTACCTCTGCCGGAGAGAGATCCCGTAGCCCTCCGGTGGATGCCATTCACCCCCTGATTTCTTAAGAGAAACTGTATTATCGGACCATCACCAATTCTTATATATGGAATCCTGCCGGGAAATCGAACTAGAGGGTCATATCATCGATTCAGGCATTATGACCCTCGTGTTCGATAGGATCATGGATATGGGGGGAGAATTCGAGATCCTCACATTCAATGTCGGGAAGCAGAAGACGGACACAAGTTACGCGCGGCTGCGCGTGACGGCACCCGCCGACCAGCAACTCGATGCCATCCTCTCCGAACTGCACCGGCTCGGCGCACGCACCCCCGAGATCAGCGACGTCACCCTTGTACCGGCAGAGGGCGACCGGATCGTTCCGAAGGGGTTCTACTCGACCACCAACCACCCGACCTTCGTGAAATACCAGGACGAATGGCTGCCCGTCGAGCGTATCGAGATGGATTGCCATATTGTGGTCGATGAGCAGGAGAAGAGGGCATTCTGCACCCCGATCTCGAAGATCAAGGCAGGCGACGCCGTCGTCGTCAGCGAGGCCGGGGTTCGGGTGGTCTACCCCGAGCGGCCGAGGAAGGTCAGCACGTTCGAGTTCATGCACGGGACCGTCTCCTCGGAGCGGCCGAGCGAGGTGATCATCGCAAAGATTGCCCGCGAGATCCTGAAGATGAAGAAGAAGGGGGAGAAGATCGCGCTCGTCGGCGGCCCTGCCATCGTCCATACGGGAGCGGCCGACGCCCTTGCAAAGATGGTCCGTGAAGGCTACATCGACGTGCTCTTTGCAGGGAACGCGCTCGCCACCCACGATATCGAGTCCAACCTCTTCGGCACGTCGCTCGGGATGGACGTCAGGACGGGCACGCTCATCACCGGCGGCCACAAGCACCACATCTGCGCCATCAGCGAGATCATGCGTGCCGGGTCCATCAAGAACGCGGTCGACCAGGGGGTCGTCACCGGGGGGATCATGTACGAGTGCGTGAAGAAGGGCATCCCATTCGTGCTCGCCGGCTCTATACGGGACGACGGACCGCTCCCCGACGTGATCACGGATGTCGTGGAGGCGCAGGATGTCATGCGCCGCCACATCCATGACCTCGGGATGGTGCTGATGGTCGGGACGCTCCTACACTCCATCGCCGTCGGGAACTGCCTCCCCTCGTATGTCAAGACCGTCTGCGTCGATATCAATCCCGCATCGGTGACGAAACTGATGGACCGGGGCACGACGCAGGCGATCGGCGTCGTGAGCGATGCAGGGACATTCCTCCCGCTGCTCGCAAAGCAGCTGGAGGAACAGAAAAAGACCTGCTAGCGGGTGAGCGGCATACAGAACGGCTCTTCCTGATCCAGCACGAACTCCCACTCTTCTTTGCACCCGCACTCCGTCTCTCTCAAGGCGCGCAGGAGCCCGACATCGCCGGTCAGCGAGTAGTCGCCGATCCCCTTCACGATCGGGCCGTCGCAGGCACCGCAGTTGTGCGGCCCCCGCATCTGCCCGCCGCCGACGGGGTCGCAGAGGATATGCACCGGCGATCCGATCAGCACCTCAAGGACGCTCCAGAGGTACGGCGGTCGGTATGCCTGTTGTTTCCAGAGCCGTTCGACCTCGGTCCTGCTCTGGACGGTGCAGAGGTTCATGGAGATGCTGTCCGCAACGGAGGAGATGTCCCTGATGGAGCGTATCATGTCGTCGCGCGCCTCGCGCTCGGTCAGAAACGGTGGTTTCATCAGCAGGTAAGCCTTCATGCCCGCGCCGGCGGCGTGTGCAACCGTTGCGGCACGGAGGAAATCGGCGTAGGAGAATCCTTTGTCGATGCTCCTCTCCCTGATGAGGTCGTTCGTGGTCTCAAGGCCCACGGCGACAGAGAGCGGTCTTGTCCAGGCGCCGGTATCGATGCCCTCGCGGAACTCCCGGATCGCATCGAGCTCGACGTATTCGGGCCGTGTCTCGGCGATCACGACCTTGCCCCGGAATGCCTCCGCGACGGCGCGCCGGACGATAGGGGGCACCTCGTCGGGATCGAAGAAACTCCCCGACGTGAAGATCTTGAGCACCTGATAGTCCTCGTCGGAAAAATTCTCTTTCACCCAGCGGACCTGGCGGATCATCCGTTCGGCGAGTTCGTCCCGGGGGAGGTCCGGGTAGCGCTCGTGCCGGTAGCCGCACATACGGCACCGGTTCCAGGAACACCCGCCGCTCCGAAAGATTACCGTCAGCGTATCGAGGATCCGCCCTTCATAGAGGTCTTTCCCGCGCCAGGACGCCAGCGGCTTCTCAGTCAATTTGGATAGCATTATACCTCATATTCGTTGATGTACTGGTATGAAAAGGATCGCATGGCTGATGCTCATCGCTGCGATGATGCTCGTCAGTACGGCATCAGCCGCGTACGTCGCAATCAGTGCCCCACAGACTGTATACGTCGGCGAACCGCTCGAAGTCACAGGCACCACGATCGTAGGGGGGCTTCCCAAGCCTTCGCTCAACCCTGGGTTCAGCACGGAGGTTGTCCTGTATCAGGTCAAGTACACAAAGACCGAGATAGACCGGAAGAAGATCGTCGTCCAGGAGGACGGTTCGTTCTCCGCGACATTCGAGACGAGCGGTCTTGCTGCAGGGACGTACTCGATCGAGATCATCGATCCCACGCTGACCACCTTCGGGAGCAGTTCGACGAAACAGCGGACGGTCACCCTGGTCGACCGGTCCGGGAGTCTCACGATATCCTCCCCGCTCAACCAGGACTTCGACGGCAGCCTCGATCTTCGGGGCACGATCGGTGATATCGGGGGCGCGGGCGTGCGGGTCCAGGTCAAGCACGACGGCGCTACTGTCTACGGGCCGGAGTTTGTCGGTACCGACAAGAACGGGGCGTTCTCTGCGGAAGTGCCCATCTCCGCCGGGGGCTCGTACGAGGTCGCCTTCTCCGACGCCAAAGGCTACATCGGCACCGTCGTATTCGTGGTGTCCGGTGCACCGGGTCCGACTCCGACGCAGGCGATGATATCTGCCAGTGCCCCCGCTACACGATCCGCCCCGGCATACTTCGAGGTCGACACCCGGAGCGGCACGGTGACGATCGCAACCTCGGCCGGGATCGACTGGGTGGTCGAGTACATCGACGAGGATGACAACCTCCGCAAGGTGAATAATAAGGGCATGCTCGAGCCCGAGACCGCAGAGATTGCATCACGGGGAGGCCCGGTCTACGTCAAGGTCTACCCCATGAGCTACAACGACAGTGGAACGGTGCAGGTCTCGGCCTCGAATGCCGACTCGGTCAGGGTGAGCCAGACCGCGCCCGGTCTCTTCGGGGACGCGACCCCCACCCCCGCCCAGGCTGCGCCGGTCCCGGTGACGCTGGCACTCCTTGCGCTTCTCGTCGTCGTCGTCGCGCGCCGGCGATGAACAACCTTTTTTTACCCGCCGACTAATAGATAACGGCGAGCCGGGATAGTCTAGTCCGGGAAGGCGGTGGCCTTGAAAGCCACTGGTGCCTGGCACCTCGGGAGTTCAAATCTCCCTCCCGGCGCTCACTATT
>JAENZF010000242.1 GCA_016841385.1 Methanobacteriota archaeon
GACGAAGCACGTCTTCGACATCAAGGACAACGACATCTACTGGTGCACCGCCGACACCGGCTGGATCACCGGCCACAGCTACATCGTCTACGGCCCGCTCGCGGTCGGCACGACCGTCGTCATCGCCGAAGGGACGCCCGACTACCCGGACCCGGGTGCCTACTGGCGGCTGGTCCGGGACCTCGGCGTCACCATCTTCTACACCGCCCCGACCGCCATCCGGATGTTCATGCGCTACGGCGACGAGTGGCCGGCGAAGTACAACCTCTCCTCACTCCGGGTGCTCGGCTCGGTCGGCGAACCGCTCAACCCCGAGGCGTTCGAGTGGTACTACCACACGATCGGCGGCGGGCGGTGCCCGATCGTGGACACCTGGTGGCAGACCGAGACCGGGATGCAGATGGTGACCACGATGATCGGCGAGGCAATGAAGCCGGGGTTTGCCGGAAAGCCCATCCCGGGCGCCGTCGTTGACGTTGTCGACAGAGCGGGCAACCCGGTCCCGCCCGGCACCGGCGGGTTCCTGGTCATCAAGGAACCCTGGCCCGCGATGCTCCGGACGGTACACGGCAACGACGAGCGCTACCGTGCCTACTGGAATACCATCCCGGGATGCTATACCGCAGGCGATCTCGCGGTGAAGGACAAGGACGGCTACATCATGGTCATCGGGCGGGCCGACGACCTGATCGTCGTCTCCGGGCACAACATCGGGACCGCGGAGGTTGAGAGCGCGCTCGTCTCCCACGAGGCAGTGGCGGAGGCGGCCGTCATCGGGAAGCCCGATCCCCTGAAGGGCAACGTCATCAAGGCCTTCGTCACCCTCCGCGTGGGCGCGAGCTCCGGTGACGGCCTCTCCGCCGAACTCGCCCGCCACGTCAGGGAGAGCCTCGGGCCCGTCGCGGTGCCGGCCGAGATCGAGTACATGGACCGGCTCCCAAAGACCCGGAGCGGCAAGATCATGCGCCGGGTCTTGAAGGCCCGGGAGCTCGGCATGGACCCGGGGGACATCTCCACCCTGGAGGAGTAACCCTCCTATGCCTGACACCCCGAAGATCTTCGGCATGCCTGCAGAGAAGGGGAGGTGGGGCCTCGTGGCCCTCGGCCTCGTCATCAACCTCTGCCTCGGGAGCATCTACGCCTGGAGCGTCTTCGTGACGCCGCTCGCCGCGCACTTCACCGCGACGCTCGGCCGGGAAGTGACGGCAGGGGAGGTGCTCCTCCCGTTCTCGGTATTCCTCGCCTTCTTCGCCATCGCGATGCCGCTCGCCGGGAAATACATCGAACGCTACGGCCCCCGGAGGGTGACGATCGTCGGCGGGCTCCTCACCGGCCTCGGATGGCTCCTCGCCTCGACGGCGACGTCGGTCCAGATTCTTTACGTCGTTTACGGGGTTATCGGGGGGCTCGGGGTCGGGATCGCCTACGGGGCGCCGGTCGCCGTGGCCGCCCGGTGGTTCCCGGACCGGCGGGGGCTCGCGGTGGGGCTTGCCCTGCTCGGGTTCGGGTTCTCGGCCTTCATCACCGCAAACGCTGCGGGAGCCCTGATCGCCACGTACGGGGTGATGGCGACGTTCCGGATATTCGGGGCTGCGCTCATCGCCGTGCTGGTCCTCTCGGCTCTGCCGCTCCGGTTCCCGCCGCCGGGCTGGCAGCCGAAGGAATGGTCGCCGCCCGCACCCGGCACGGGCGCGGCGCCGGTCTGCGAGTGCGATCGAAGGGCGATGCTCCGGACGGGAGCCTTCTACGGTCTCTTCGCCTGCTACTTCGTCGGGTGCCTTGCGGGGCTCGCCGCGATCTCGATCGCAAAACCGGTCGGGACCGAGGTGGCGGCGATTGATGCGGGGCTCGCGACGGTCCTCGTCGGGTTCTTCGCCGTCTTCAACGGTGCGGGACGGCCGGTGTTCGGCAGCCTTGCCGACAGGATATCCCCCCGGAACACGGCGATGCTGACGTTCGCCCTGATTGCAGGCGCGTCGGTCCTGATGTGGCT
>JAENZF010000243.1 GCA_016841385.1 Methanobacteriota archaeon
CCGACGTAGACGTGCCGGCCGGGAGCAAACGCTCGTGGTCCCAGGGCGCCGATACGGACCACGCAGCGGGTGTTCTCGAGGATGAGGGCGTAGATCCCTTTATGCATAGAACCGGAGCGCCTCCCGGGCGGCCGCGATATGCCTCCCGCCGCCGCGGGCGACGGGCTCACCGTGCCCGGGGTAGAGCCCCTCGACCGCAAGCGTGCTAAGACGCTCTATGGATGCCGCGAGCGCCGTCCGATCTCCGCCCGGGAAGTCGTATCGCCCGAAGGACCCGCCGGTGAAGACGGTGTCGCCCGAGAAGAGCAGTTTCGCTTCAGGATCGTAGAGACAGATCCCGCCCGGCGTGTGCCCGGGAGTGTGGATCACGCGGAGGCTCCCGACCCGGTCGCCGTCGTGGAGGACGACGTCGGGGACGATCCCGGGCGACCGGTCGCCGAAGAGCATGGCGAGGCTCCGGGTGTCGTCGACGAGGGCGGGCGCGTCCGCTTCATGGATGCAGACGGCCGCATCGCCGCAGATCCGGGCAATCTCCCTGACATGGGCGATATGGTCGTAGTGGGCATGGGTGATGACGATCGTCTCGATCGCCCCGGCATACGGCTCCACCGCCATCGGGAGAACGCCCGCGTCGACAAGGATATTTCCGTAAACGAACGAATTGGCGTAGGTCGTGCCGCTCGCGATCCACCGGACTGGCATGCAGACTAATATGGCTTCCGGACAAATGGTTCTTATGCATACCCTGATCTCTGCGTGCCTGCGCGGGGTTCCCCCGGAGGTGGAGACGATCGCCCGGGAGGAGGCCCTCGTCCCGCACCGTGCCGCGCGGGCCGTCGCCCGCGGGCGGATTGTCATCCCGGCAAACCCCGGAAGGCCGCACCGGCTCTGCGCCATCGGTGAGGGCTGCAGAGTGCGGGTCAACGTGAACGTCGGTACGTCGGGCGTCCGGTGCGATGAGGACCTCGAGGTCGAGAAGGCGAAAGCGGCCCTCCGCGAGGGGGCGGACGCGCTGATGGACCTCTCGACCGGCGGCGACCTGCCTCGCATCCGGCGCCGGATCCTCGAACTCGATGCGCCCGTCGGCACGGTCCCGGTTTACGAGGCGGTCCGGCGGGCGGGGAACGCGGCGGATGTCGACGCCGACCTGCTCTTCTCGGTGATCCGGGAGCACTGCCGGCAGGGCGTGGATTTCCTGACCCTGCACTGCGGCGTGAACCGCGATGCCCTCGCGTCGCTCCAGGCCGACCCACGGACGATGGGCGTCGTTTCCCGGGGTGGGGCCTTCCACGTGGCGATGATGGCCGCGACCGGCGAAGAGAACCCGCTCTATGCCGAGTACGACTACCTGCTCGAGATCCTCGCCGAGCACGACGTGGTCGTGAGCCTCGGCGACGGGATGCGCCCGGGTGCGCTCGTGGACGCCGGCCGCCTCGCCAAGACGACCGAGTACCTGACGCTCGGGCACCTGGCGAAGAAGGCGCTCGCCGCCGGGGTGCAGCGGATGATCGAGGGGCCGGGGCATATCCCGGCCGACCAGATCGGCTACAACGTCCGGATGCTCAAGGAACTGACCGACGGCGCCCCGCTCTACCTGCTCGGCCCGCTCGTGACCGACGTGGCGCCGGGCTACGACCACGTGGTGGGGGCGATCGGCGGCGTGATCGCCTGCATGCACGGCGCCGACTTCCTCTGCATGGTCTCGCCGAGCGAACACCTGGCACTGCCGGACCTCGACGACATCGTAGAGGGGACGCGGGTGGCGAGGATTGCGGCGCACGTCGGGAGCCTCTCCCGCGCCGCCGCCAGGACGAAAAATCGCGAGATCCGGATGGCGGAGGCGCGCCGGGCGCTCGACTGGGAGAAGCAGTTCGAAGCGGCGCTCATTCCGGAGGAGGCGCGGCGCATCCACGAGCGGGACGGGGAGATCGAGACCTGCTCGATGTGTGGCGACCTCTGCGCCGTAAAGATGGTGCGGGATAT
>JAENZF010000244.1 GCA_016841385.1 Methanobacteriota archaeon
TGAAGCAGTGCGAAGACCTCCTCGGCACAGCCGAGATGAAACTCACCGAGCTCGGCCGCGATCGGTGAACCGGTAGAATCCCGGCGGGATGTCGATCTCGAACCGCGCACCCTTCCCGGGATCGCCGGTCTCCCGTATGGAAAGATCGGTGATCGCGAGGATCTCCCGGGCAAGAAAGAGCCCGAATCCGGTCTGTCGCCCGAACCCCCGCTCGAATAGTTTCTCTTTTTCAGTATGGGGGATACCGATGCCGTCGTCCTCGTAGACGAGGCTGAACCCCCGGTCCGACTCTTCGGGATAGATGCGTATCCGGGTAACCCCGCCGCCGTGCCGGAGCGAGTTGTCGATGAGGTTTGCAAAGACCCGGACGATGAGGGGGTCGGCATACACCTTGAGATCACCCGCCTGCACCTCGACGGCAACCTCTCCCGGATCAAGCCCCGCCATCGCCTCGCGGGCAATCCCCGAGATATCCTGCCAGACGGGAGAGGCCATGCCGACATCCCGGTACTCCGCGGTTAAGGCCATGTAGTGCCGGATATCCCGGATGGCTTCTTCCTCCTTTCGGTAATACTGCAACAGTTCCGGGTCGTCAGCCCGTTCCCGGAAGAGGTCGAGATACCCCGAGAGCACGTTGAGCCGGTTTAAGATGTCGTGCCTGGTCACGTCCGAGAGCAGGTTGAGCTTTCGGTTCGCGAGGAGGAGCGCTTCCCTCGCCATCCGGGCGTCGGTGATGTCCCGGCCCACCGACTGGTACTCGACGACGGAACCCGCTTCGTCGAAGAACGCCGTATCGGTCCACTGCTGCCACCGGACCCTGCCGTCCGGCATGACCACCCGGTGCTCGACCGTCGATACCGGGTGGTCGGGGGTGAGGGAGAGAAGGCTCTGCTGGATCCGGGCCTGGTCGTCGGCCGGAACCGTGGGGGCGTACCGCCGTCCGAGGAGGTCCCCGCACGGGATGCCGATGTAACGGCAGTAGGCTTCGTTCGCGAAGGTGAGGGTGCCGTCGGGGAGCCGGCGGTAGATCAGCTCGGTCTGGCTCTCCACGACCGTTCGGCACTCCTCCTCGCTCTGTCGGAGGGCCTCCTCCGCCCTCCGGCGGTCCGAGATGTCCCGGAGATAGACGGAGATGCCCTCGCGGGTCGGGATGGCACGCACCTCGAACGCGTGATCTCTACCACGAAGGGGGAACCTGCATTCACTCACGCCTGCCCTGCCGGTCTCCATGACTTCCCGGAAGAACCCGGTAACCGCCTCGTTGTGGAGCTCCGGGAATAGATCGTAGATGCTCTTCCCGAGGACCCCCTCCTCAGGATGGCCCGAGAGGCGTGCCGCCACCCGGTTCCAGAAGACGATGCGGCCGTCCCGGTTCAGGGCGAGGAAGGCGTCGCTGACATTTTCGGTCAGTTCCCGGTAGCGCTCTTCGCTCTCCCGGAGGGCTTCTTCGACCCTCTTCTGCCTTGATGTGTCGCAAAACGCCCAGATGTACTCGACCGTCCCGCCGCCGGAGTCGCGCGAGATCGAGACCGCCACGGCGGCCGGGAAGGCGCTGCCGTCAGGCCGGACGAACGAAAACTCCTGCACCGGCACCTCTTCGCCCCGGGTGAGCGCTGCAACCGCTGACCGGAAGGCCGGGATGCACCCGGGATGGAGATACGTGTGGAGAGCGACGCCCTGCAGGTGGTCGGGAGCGGGGCCGAGCAGGGTGCCTGCCGCCAGGTTCGCCTCCAGAACGACCCCGTCCGGCCCGGTGCAGAGGTATCCGACCGGGAGGCGGGCAAGCCGGTTCCGGCACCGCCGGAACTCGGTGTCCATGCTCCTAATGCCGCCGATCAAGGTGTCCGCCAGGCTGTAGAGGTCGTCGAGGAGGGGCTTGAGCAGAACCAGGTCTGCTACAGGAACCGCGCCTCCGCCGGTCCCGAGCGGGCGGAGGCGGCGGTCGAGCGCCTCCAGGTGTTCAAGGAGGTCAT
>JAENZF010000020.1:0-14963 GCA_016841385.1 Methanobacteriota archaeon
TCCCGGTAGGTCTCCACGGTCTCGGCGACCTGGATGGTGTGGTCGTAGACGTCCCGGAGGTAGACGAGCGTCGATTCAAGGATCAGGGGCGAGTCGCCCCGCTCGAGTTCCGCCACCACGTCGCGGAGCGGCCAGACCGACCGCCGGAGCGCAACCAGGGACCGCTTCAGGGCGTAGATCGCCTGCAGGGTCTTGCGGTCCGGGTCTGCCACCACCTCTTCCTCGACCACCTCTATACGCTCCCCGAAGGCCTCGATCACGGTAAAATACCCGTCGACAATCGCGTCGAGCAGAGCGTAGAAGAGGTAATCCGCCCCCTCGTTCCGGAGCCGCCCGGCTCCTGCACGCAGGCGCTCCCGGACGCGCTCGAAAGCGTCGCCCGGTTGCTCCTGGAACGATACGACGTAGCCTGTGCCGAGCACCAGGCTTACCTGCTCGCTCCGGAACTCACCATCGCCGTCAGGGGAGAGCATCCTGATCGCAACGTAGAGATAATCACCATAGTCCTCGATCTTCGGACGCTGGTAAGCGTTGACGATGTCCTCCAGGGTCAGCGGATGGATCCCGACAGCGTCCCCGACTGCCTTGACTATCCCGGTATCGTGGATGCCGTCGACATAGATCCAGGTGACCGTCGGGCGGAGGGCAAGGGTCCGGATCTCCCCGGGCCGGGTGCAGGTCCGTTCGTCGAAGCGGGACCCATCGTAGTCGATGGCCGTGACGGTGACCGGTCGTGCGCGGGCAATACCGGTGTAGATGAGCCTCCCGGGGTCAGCATCCTGCCCGCCCGTCATCCGGCCCTGCCCTCTGCCTGGTCGTCATGCTGGCTCATCGGACACCGGGCAGGTTCCGGTTCGGAAAAATTTGCCGAAAAGAGGGGGTTCCGGGGCTCACCTTGCTGCCGCCGCCTCATCCTCTGCCTTCGCCCTCGCTGCCGCGCGGCCGATCAGGATGACCGCGATCACCGCGATGATCGTCACGACGATAGCATACACGAACATTGCAACGAGCGAGCTCTGATCCCCAAATATCTGCGCGAAAAGTTCCTGAATGGCGCCGTTCCACGCGAGAGCGGCGATCAGGCCGAATGCGGCCGCGAGAAGAGCCGATATTTTTTCAATGACCTCAGCCTTGAATGACATACAGTCTTCACCGATGTGCGGTGAGCGGTTTGTCTTATAATACTTTTGGTCCCCGGGCTCCGGCGTGGCCGTGCAGGAGCCTATATTCTGTTTCCGGTGGGATGGGGGCATATGCACATCATGGAGTGTTCCCGGCAGGACACCCCGGGGAGTGGGGGCAGGAGATCCCCGGTCTGCGGGGCCTCTCTCCTTCCCCACCGGCCTCCCTTCACTTTCGCTCCGGACACCCAAACTACATTGACGTCAGCCGTCGATCTATAAGCAATGGATACCCTCGACGACTGGTTCCCGTACCGGGAGTACCGATCCGGCCAGCGGGAGATGCTTGATCTGGCCGCATCTGTCGCACGCGACGGCGGTATCGCCATGATCGATGCGCCGACCGGGAGCGGCAAGTCGAGCGTGGTCTCCGCGCTCCTCGCAGAGAGCCGGGGACGGAAAGTGCTCGTCGCCGTCCGGACCATCAGCCAGCTCGCCACGTTCATGCGCGAGCTCGAGCTCGTCCGGAAGAAGCGCGGCAAACTGAAGTTCGCCTACCTTATCGGCAAGTCCAGCATGTGCCCGCTCGGTGGCGAGGGTGATGTCTACCGGCGGTGCGAGGGTGTCAAGGCCTTCTCGACGGCGCTGATGCGGGAGCGGGCGCAGAAGGGTTCGCTCGTCCCGGCAAACGACCGTCAGATCAAGCAGCAGATCCGGAAGATGGACCCGGAACACCCGCTCATCTGCCCCTACTTCATCCACGGCAAATCTTTTGTGGAGCCCGAGGACGCGGGGCTGAAGATGATCCCGTCGGCGGCCCTGCGCGTCCGGGCCGAGCGGGTGAGCACCGAGATGATCTGGCCCGACCAGCTCGCCGGGTTCTGCGGCGATATCTGCCCCTACGACACGATGATGCATGCCGCCCGGGATGCCGACGTGGTGCTCGTGAACTTCTACCACCTCTTCGACGACACCATCCGGGAGCAGCTCTACCAGTCGCTCGGAATCGAGGGGCACGACGCCCTGCTGCTCATCGACGAGGCCCACAACTGCGGCGATGTCGTCCAGAGCATCGAGAGCGTGACGATCGAGGAGCGCGATATCGTCCAGGCCGGGCACGAACTCTCCGGCCGGCGGCGGTCGCAACAGGCGGATGCCATCACCCAGATCCTGCCGCAGATCACCCGGTTCATGGAGGCGCTCAAGGCTTCGCACGAGCTTGAGGACTGGTTCGACCCTGTTATCTTCCAGCGGATGATCCTTGCGGGCACGCTCTACCGGAGCATGGAGGAGATCGTGGACGACCTCCTCAAGATCAGCGAGGGGCTCCGCGAGAAGAACATGCAGGCCGGCGAGTTCCGGGAGAGCGCGATCGAGCGGCTGACCGAGTTCTTCTACCGGATCTTCCGGTCCGCGGCCGACCCGGCGTATCTGACGGTCTACCGGAAGGAGGATGACGGCACGGTGGCGCTCGAGGTCAGGAACATCGACCCGAGCACCAAACTCCAGGATATCGCCCGGGCACATGCCTGTTGCGTCCTGATATCCGGAACGCTCTCCCCCATCGAGAGTTACCGCCGCTACTACTTCGGCGACCTTCCCGTCACCACGACATCGCTCCCGAACTCCTTCCCGCCGGAGAACCGCCGCATCTTCTGCGCAAACGACATCACCACCACCTACTCGATGCGCCGGGACCCTCAGAACCTTGCGCGAACCGAGGACTATATCACCACATTTGCCCGCCTCCCCGGGAATCTCGCGGTCTACTTCCCCTCCTACGACCTGCTCAACACCTTTGCGGAGCGGTGCGTCCCCCGGATCAAGAAGAAGCAGATCTACATCGAGTCCAAGGATACCGCGGCCTCAGCCGCGATGCTCCGGGAGTTCATGGCCCTCCCGGGAACGGGCCGCTCAGGCATCCTCTTTGCGGTCTGCGGCGGCAAGTGGAGCGAGGGTCTGGACTACCGGGGCGAGATGCTCGCGGGAGCGCTCGTCATCGGCCTCCCGCTCGCACCGTTCAACCGCGTCCGGAAGATGGTGATCGACTACTTCCGGATGAAGTTCGGCGAGGAGGGGGAATTCATCAGCTACACCCTCCCGGCGGTCAACCGCGCCCTGCAGGCGTTAGGAAGGGTGCTCCGGACGCCCGAGGACCGGGGGATGCTCGTCCTCGGGGACCGGCGGTTCCTGGAACCCCGGGTTCATACCGGGCTGCCGCCGTGGATGCAGGAGGAGATGACGACATGCACCGCCGACCAGTTCAAAAAAGAGGCCGAAAAATGGCGATCGTGACCGGATCGTGCCGGTTCGGCCTCTGGCAAGTCCACGTGGCATGGCAGGACGACCTCGTCTACCGGGTGCGTTTTGCCCGGGAAGAACTCGCCGGCCCGGTGCCGGAGGAGATCCTGCGCTACTGTGCCGGCCGGCCGGCAGACCTCGCCTCCCTTGAGAGCGTCGCAACCGAAGGGGAATCGACCTCTGCCGGGATCTACCGTGCGGTCCGTGCGATTCCCTGCGGGCAGACCGCTACTTACGGTGAGATCGCCCGGAGGGTCGGGACCGCACCCCGGGCTGTCGGCTCCGCGATGGCCAGAAATCCGACCCCGATCGTGGTGCCCTGCCACCGGGTCGTCGCAAAGACCGGTATGGGCGGATTCACTCCGGACGTGGCGATCAAGGAGGCCCTGCTCGACATGGAGCGCCGGGGAAGGGTCTGCGACACCGGAAAATGAGAGGAGTTAACAGGTAACTCTGCCATATAGTACTCCGAAATGAAGGTCGTGGTCCTGGGTGCGGGGGCGGTTGGCCTGACCGTTGCCGCAAAGTTATCCCGTGTCGCGGATGTTCATGCCGTTACCCGGAAGCGGCATGCGGACGCGGTGCGAGAGCGGGGTTTCCTGATGACAGGCATATGGGGAGAGGGGGCATACCGTTTCAGCTGCTCCGAGGAGCTCCCTGATGCGTGGCAAAGCGCCGACTACTACATCGTCACCGCAAAGTCCACCGGTACGGAGGCGATCTGCCGCCAGTTTGCCGACGCCATCAGCGGGCGCGAGGTGGCGAGCCTCCAGAACGGCATCGGGAACGAGGAGATCATCGGGCGGTTTACCGACCGGGTCATCGGCGGGATGATCATCACTGGGTTCGAGTGGCGAGGCGACGCATCGGTCCATGTCTCGGTGGAGGCGGCGCCCATGAAACTGGGGCGGTTCCCGTCCGGCATGGACGACGCGGTCGGGCTTCTCACAGACCTCGTCCGGAAGGCCGGCATCCGGGCGGAGGCGACCGACGGGATCAGGACCGACATCTGGGGAAAGACCCTCTACAACTGCGCGTTGAACCCGCTCGGCGCCCTCATGAACGTCCCCTACGGCGCGCTCACCGATCCCCATGCCTGGACGATCGTCACCGAGATCGTCCGGGAGGCCTGTCGGGTGGTGGAGGCCGAGGGCGTCGCTCTTCCCTGGGAGACGTCGGAGGCGTACCTGGAGTATCTCCGGACCGCTCAGCTCCCGGCGACGGCCGCTCACCACTCGTCGATGCTTCAGGATCTCACCCTGGGGCGAAAGACCGAGATCGACTTCATGAACGGTGCGGTGGCGGCGCTCGCCCAAAAGCACGGTATCGACGCACCTTATAACGCCTGCATCGCCGAACTGATCCGCTTCCGGGAGCGGCTCTGACGGCGGAGAAAGAGTATGCGGTCTGCGATTGTCCTCGTTGGTGGAGAGGCACGGCGTGCCGGTGGGCGGGAGAAGTACTTCTTCACCTTCCGGGGCAAGACCTTCATCGAGCGTCTCATCGATACCCTCCGGGAGGTGGCCGACGAGATTGTGGTGGTCGCACGGGACCCCGGACAGTGCGAACGGTTCGGCCACCTCGGGGACGTCAGGTGCATACCGGATGTCCGGAGGGATCTCGGGCCCATCGGCGGCCTGCATGCGGGGGCGCTCGCGGTACACGGCGAGTACGTCTTCGTTGCCGCCTGTGATATGCCCTGCATTCATCCGGGGGTGATCCGGCTGCTCTTTGACGCCGCTGTCGGGTACGATGCCGCCATCCCTTGCTGGAATGCCGATATGCTCGAGCCGCTCCACGCGGTCTACCGGACGAGCGCCCTGCTCGGCTACCTGGAGGAGCACGAGTCGCTCTCGCTCCGCTCGATGGTGAGAAACCTTGAGGCCCGGTACGTGTGCGTGGAGAAGATCCGGGAGATCGATCCGGACCTGCTGACGTTTACGAACATCAACAACCTGGAAGACCTGGAGTCGATCGACCCGTCGATGGAGCACGGCCGGGACGATCTGCGCGGGCCCGGGCAGGAGCAGTCGTAAGCAGGCGGGAGATATCTGGACAGGTCTTTTAGCCCGCTTGTGTTTTTATCCGGCGATGCGCGCCGGATGTCATTTTCCCGACCCCCTGTATCCTCCTCCCCCCGCCAGCATCCCTGGTTGGTCTCACCTGTCTCTTGCCCGGGCCGATGGGCTCCCAAAATCCGGGCGTCTCCGAATCCTCTAAACGTTCTGCAGAGTATTCCCGAAACCCCGGCAGCCCCTGATTGGGGTTGGGCAGGAGCTGGCGAACCATCCCGGAGGACGGGGCCGGTACAACCTCCATAAAATATATATAGAATCTCCGAGAAGTCAGGGCCTGATGTCAACGGGGGAAGTGACTTCATCCAGTTCTGCCGCCGGAAGCCGGATCGATTCGGCGATTGTGCAGGTAACGCATTCCAGTTGCAGGATTCATAGATCCTCAGCCGGTCGGTTCTCCACGCCGCTCCTTCTGTTCTGCTGCCTTACCGCTGCTCTGTGCGGGTTCGCTTCCGCTGATGAGGGGGAGTATGCTCCCCTCTGGGAGCTGGGTGCTAACGATGCTGTCAGTTCCGTGGCAATCGCGCAGGACGGCTCCACGATTGTTGCCAGTGCGGGCTCGATGGTATACCTCCTGGACCAGCAGGGGAATGTTCTCTGGAAGACCGTTGCCGGTTCCCGAGTGAACGGCATCGGGATATCGCCCGAAGGGTCGCGCATCGGCGTCGCTGCAGACAAACTCTATCTCTTTGACAGGGACGGAGGCCAGCTCTGGGCCGAGAAGACCTCCTTTATCTACCGGAGTGTGGCGCTCTCGTCCAACGGGATGTACGTTGCCGCAGGATGCGACAATGGTGCGGTCTACATCTTCGACCGGAACAAAAAGCAACTCTGGGACTATGATATGGGGACCGACAGCTACGGCATCGCAATATCGGAGAACGGCCGTAAGATCGCGATCGGCTGCGACAACCAGGGGGTCTACTACCTCAACAGCAGGGAGGGAGAGTCCTGGAGTTACGGAACCGGCAAGCTCGTGAAGGGCATTGCTCTCACTCCCGATGCGCGGTTCGTGGCGGCCGGGTCGTACGATCGGTGCGTCTATCTCTCCACGGGGGAGGGTGAGCACCTCTGGAAGTATCCCACCAGCGACGCCGTCCTCTCGACAGCCCTGACAAACGAGGCGAACGAGGTCTTCGCCGCATCCGGCAGGACGGTCTATGTCCTCGACCGAACGGGTGCCGATCTCCAGAAGATCACCCTCGGCGGTCGTGTGGAGTCCGTTGCTGTGACCCCTGGCGGGGAGTTCCTCGTCGTCGGGGGAGGTGACGGCGATCGGTCCATCCGTCTCTACACAGATGATGCGACCCTGATCGAGAGCAGGGATCCGACGGAGGTCGAGATGGACGAGACCAGACTGCTGGACAACATGACAGGCAGCGTGACCGTCCCCCCGACCCCCGCGAACGACAGCACGGATACAGCGGTGGAAGTGAACGCCCGGGCCCAGGAGGAGATTCCAATCACCTCACGGGTGTTTGGGTGGGTGGAGAATATCCTGGCCCTCCTCTTTGAGCCCCAGGAAGACTTCCTCGCCTGACCCTCTTTTTGGGACGGGGCACTAGACCCTGTGCCTGCTCCCGCTCGCGTCGCGCGCATAGCGTCCGAACTCGCTCCCGAGCAGGACGTCGCCGGAGAAGACAGGCCCGTCCCTGCAGACCCGCAGACCGTGCGGGTCGGTGCAGCACGATCCGCAGAGGCCGACCCCGCACTTCATGTAGCGGTGAAGGGAGAACTGTCCCCGCTCCGCACACCCTTCCCGGTCGAGGACGGCGAGAACCGCCGCCATCATGACCTCGGGCCCGCAGACACAGATGTGGTCGAAGTCGGCGAGGTCCACCCTCGATATGAGCTCTGTCACGAACCCGTGGTGACCGGCGGTGCCGTCGTCGGTCGCGACCATCAACGTCGCTGCTTCCCGTATCCGGTCGGCGAAGAGGAGTTCGGAGGCCGTCCGCGCGCCGAGGAGGAAGGTGTCCACCTGCCCGGCCGCCACGAGCGGCAGCAGCGGGGAGGCCCCAACGCCGCCGCCGATGGCAAGCGTCCTCCCGGAGACGGTAAAGCCGTTCCCGTACGGTCCCCGGATACCGATCCGGTCGCCCTCGTGCATCGCAAAGAGGGCGGCGGTCGCGTCCCCGACTTCGAGGACGGTGAGCGAGGACGGGGAGGAGAGGGCCATCGGGATCTCGTCCACGCCCGGCACCCAGACCATCACGAACTGGCCCGGCCGGGCGGCAATCTCGCGGTCGAAGACGAACGTCCTGATCGACGGCGTCTCCCGGACGATCTCTTTTATCGTAACCCCGACGGGCATCTGCTCATTCATGGGCGCACCCCACGATCTCATGTGCATCGATGCCGTCGTGGCTGTAGAGGTCCTTTGCAATCGCAGCGAAGATGCCGATGTTGTCGACGACCGCGCTCCCGATCTCGACGGCGCTTGCCCCCGCCATCATCATCTCGACGACGTTATCCGCGGTGGAGACCCCGCCGCACCCGATGACCGGGATGGAACACGCCTCGTAGAGGTCGTAGACGCACCGAACCGCGACGGGGAAGATGGCCTTCCCGGAGAGCCCGCCGAAGCGGTTCCCGAGCACCGGTCGGCGGAGCGCGGTCGAGATCCGCATCGCCTTCAGGGTGTTGACTGCAACGATCGCATCCGCCCCGCCGCGCTCCGCGGCCGCCCCGATCTCCCCGATATCGGCGACGTTCGGGGTGAGTTTCACCCAGGTCGGGACCCCGAGGGAGGCCACCGCCCTCGTGCATTCCTCCACGAGAGCTGGATCGCTCCCGATAGCCGCCCCGTAGCCCTCCGCGTGAGGGCAGGAGAGGTTAAGTTCGAGCCCGGACGCCGTGCCGGCGAACCACCCGGCGACCGTCCGGAATTCCTCCGGCGTCCCCCCGAAGATGCTGACGATCGCCGGCTCTCCCTGCAGGGCTCCCAGTTCTTCCGTGAACGCGGCCGAGGGGTTCGGCAGGCCCATGGCGTTGATGATACCGCCGTCGACGACGATAAGGCAGGGTCCCGGGTGGCCCTCTTTCGGGCTCGGGCCGATGGATTTCGTGACCACACCGCCTGCACCGCTCCGCAGGAGACGGGCGAGCGACGCCCCGGTGGTTCCGAGGATGCCGGCCGCCAGCAGAAGGTGGTTCTTCAACCGGATACCGCCGACCTCGATGGGGCCTGGATAAAGCGCAACCATTGAAAAAAGGTGGGAGTGAGGTATTATTATACCCTCGCGCCAAGTATAATAAAGAAGAAATATGTGCTCCGCTCTCCGGAGCCCGGATACCGGTAAGGAAGGCGGTAAGGCGTCCCTTTTCCCTGCCGGATCGTTATTCTCCGTGCAGCAGGGCTCTTTGGCGCGCACAGTCTTTTACCACTATTCCGATACAGGACCGATACTATGACCTTGCTCGCAATCTTTGGTGTAGGAAAGGTGGGGGGCGAGACGGCATTCCTCGCTGCCGCACTCGGTCTCGTCGACGAGATCGTCCTCCACGACGCATACGAGCCCATCCTCCGGGCACAGGTGCTCGACCTGAAGCACACGGGTATCGATATCACGGTCACCACCGATACGGCGGCGATGCAGGACGCCGACATCTTCGTTTTTGCGGCAGGCACCCCGAGGACGCCCGATATCAAGACCCGCGCCGACCTCCTCGAGGCCAATATCCCGGTGGCGAAGCGCTGCAGCGAGCACCTGCAGGGGTTCTCCGGGGTCGTCATCACCGTCACGAACCCCATGGACGCGAACAACTACGGCCTCTGGAAGATGATGGGCATCGACCGGCGGCAGTGCATCGGCTTTGGCGGCCAGCTCGATAGCGCCCGCTTTGCCCGCTTCCTCAGCGAGGCGGGGATCAGGGGGCCCGCCTGGGCGATAGGCGAGCACGGTGAGCGTCAGGTGCCGCTCTTCTCGAAGACCGGCGTCGATGTCGGCATCGAGGAGCGGGAAGCGATCCTCTCCCGGATGCGGGGGGCGAGCATGGAGGTGATCCGCGGCAAGGGCGGCACGGTCTTTGGCCCCGCATACCACATCGTCACGCTGATACGCGCGGTCCTCGAAGACCGGCGGGAGGTGCTCTCCTGTTCATGCGTGCTTGACGGCGAATACGGCCTTTCCGGCTGCTCGCTCGGTGTCCCTGCCCGGATCGGTCGTGAGGGGGTCATCGGCATCGAGGAGTGGGACCTCGACGCCTGGGAGGAGAGGAAGATGGCAGAGGCGGGAGCGTTCGTGCAGGGTCTCTGCAGGAGATTCGATGTCTGATCAGGTGCTGGAGTCCCGCATAAGCACCCCGGCCACCCTGGAAGACTTCGGGAAGGTCCGGGTCGGCATTAACCAGGTGGAATACAGCGTCGGCACCGGGTTCGAGATTCCGGTCATCCACATCTTCGGTCGGGACGTCTCCGGGAGAGCGGTCAAGATCGACGTGACCGGTTTTCGGCCCTACTTCTACGTGCCCGCCGGTCTTGTGGAGGAGCGACCCCTCCCGCAGGAGGTCGAAGTGGAGCCCGGGACAACCTATCGCTCCATCCGCGGCGAGCCGCTCCGGCGCCTCTACACCCGGCGCCCGAGCGACGTCCGCAACGTCCGCGACCATTTCGGGCAGCACTACGAGGCAGATATCCCGTTTGCCACCCGGTTCATGATTGACTGCGGTCTCTCTGCCGGCGTGAAACTTCCTGCCGGCACCTCCGTGGTCGACTACCGCGAACTCGCGCCGGCCGATATCAAGGCTCCCGCTCGCACCTGTATCATGGATATCGAGTGCGTGGACGAGCAGGGATTTCCTGAGCCCGAGCGGGATCCAATAATCTGTGTCACCTGCTGGGACTCCTTCGACGAGGACTATACGACCCTCCTCTGGCAACCCGGCGGGGTGCCGGGGGATGCGCCCGTCGACGACCCGGACCTCCGCATTCACGATCAGCACCGGGTCGTCCGGTACCCGGACGAGTTGGCGATGCTTCGGGGGCTCGTCACCTACGTCAGGGAGCGCGACCCCGATATTCTCTCGGGCTGGAACTTCGTGGAGTTCGATATCCCCTACGTCCTGAAACGGATGGCGACGCTCGGCCTTCGGCCTGAGGATCTCGCGCGCCTGCCGGGGCAGACCGAGCGAAACGCCGTCCGGGGCAGGGCGATCTTCGACCTTCTTTCCGCCTACCGGAAGATGCACCAGGCCCAGAAGGAGTCCTACCGGCTCGATGCGATCGCCGGGGAGGAACTCGGGGTGACGAAGGTTCGCTACAGCGGGACGATCACGGCGCTCTGGCGGTCCGACCTGGCACGGCTCGTGGAGTACAACTGCCGGGACGTCGAGCTCTGTGTCGGGATCGATAGGAAGAACAATATCATCGAGTTCTACCGGGAGATCGCCCGGTACGTCGGGTGCCCGCTCGACCGGACGCTGAACTCGTCAAACGTCATCGATATCTACGTCCTGCGGAAGGCGTCGGGCACGTTTGTCCTCCCCTCGAAGGGGCTCGCCGCCGGGGACGAGTTCGAGGGGGCGACCGTCTTTGAGCCCGCTACCGGCCTCCGGGAGAACGTGGTGGTCCTCGACCTGAAATCGCTCTACCCGATGGCGATGATGACCATCAACGCGTCACCCGAGACCAAGAACCCGGACGGCGAACTGCGCGCCCCAAACGGCATCCGGTTTTCCCGGGAGCCGGACGGGCTGACGCGGAGCATCCTCTCGGAACTCCTCGGGGAGCGGGACGAGCGCAAACGCCTGCGCAACCAGTATCCCTTCGGGTCGCCGGAGTACGTCCTCTACGATCTCCAGCAGAACGTCCTGAAGGTGATCATGAACTCCTACTACGGGGTCTCGGGTTACACCCGGTTCAGGCTCTACGACCGCGAGATCGGGTCGGCCGTCACGTCGGTCGGTCGGGCGATCATCAGGCATACTCGCGACATCATCACCGGTCTTGGGTATACGGTCCTCTACGGCGACACCGACTCCTGCATGGTGCAGGTCCCGCCGGGGAACCTCGAAGAGACCATCGCACGGGCGAGGGCGATCGAGGCACGGCTGAACGCAAGTTACAGCGACTTCGCGAAAGCCGAGCTCGCCGCCGATACGCACTACTTCTCCATCAAGTTCGAGAAGGTCTATCGCCGCTTCTTCCAGGCCGGCAAGAAGAAGCGCTACGCCGGGCACCTGGTCTGGAAGGAGGGCAAGGACGTCGACGAGGTGGATGTCGTCGGGTTCGAGATCCGGCGGAGCGACTCGCCGCAGATCACGCGGGAAGTGCAGCGCGCCGTCATCGAGATGATCCTCCGCGGGGACGCGTTCGCGGACGTGCAGGCGTACCTGCGCGCCGTCATCAGGAAGTACCGCCGCGGGGAGTACTCCCTCGATGAGGCCGGCATCCCGGGCGGTATCGGGAAGAACCTGGAGAATTACGAGAACGACGACGCCCATATCCGGGGCGCCAAGTACTCGAACGAGTATCTCGGGACCGACTTCAAGCGGGGCAGCAAACCCAAACGGGTCTACATCAAGACCGTCACGGCGAAGTATCCGCGCACAGACGTGGTCTGCTTCGAGTACGCCGACCAGGTGCCGCTGGAGTTCGTCGTCGACTGGGAGACGATGCTTGAAAAGACGCTCAAAGGTCCCCTCTCGCGGATCATCGAACCGCTTGGGTGGGACTGGCATGACGTCGACCCGTCACGGACGACGCTCTTCGATTTCGGATTGTGAGAAAAGTTTCGAGGGGCAGGGCGCTTTACGCCAGACCCCTTTTCGCGCGTTCTTCCTCGATGAGCGCATTGCGCTCGACGTTCTTTGACCAGGCGATGCGGCCGCCGACGATCTGCCAGTTGCCCATCTCCAGGATGTCGATCCCCTCGGGGACCCGGGAGACGTTCGCCCCGCCGGGTACGACCAGGACCGCCTTATCGACGTTAACGTTACTTGCAGCAAGCGTCCGGCACTGGCCCTGGAGTTCCTCAACAGCATCCATCGGAACTTCGGAGGCCATCTTCACGTTCACGACCACCCGCTCCGTCCTGCCGGCGACCCGGCGGGAGAGCACACATTCCGGCTGCACACTGCCGTAGGTGGGATACCATGCGAACTGCCACCCGTCCCGGGAAGAGAACCGCCGAGCAAGGGTCTTCTGGACATCCAGATACGTAGAATCCTTTACGCCACCCATATCAATATCCTCTGCTTTACTGTATGGTCACGGTCGAATATAAGCATTGTAGTTCCTCTTCCCCGGCGTTTTCGCACATACCCGGTGATGGAGATCGACAGTCTCTCTCCTCCCGGGCCGGTATGGGTGTCGGCGCATACGTCGGCCCGGACGGTGCCCCGGAAAAACCGGAGGAACACTTTTATCCTACCACCGGTACTATGCGGCGGGGTTGTTGATATGGAAGAGGCAACGCAGACAGAGGCCGGGGTTGTAGAAGCGTACGAGAGGCTGGCCCGTGAGGTGCTGGATCGGCCGGAGAGCATTCCGAGCGCCATCCACAATCTCCTCCTGAAACTGGCGGAGACGCATCCGGGAGCAGTCTACTGGATCATCCGGAAGTTCTACCAGGAATACCTCCGGCTCTATGTCTCCGACACCGGATACATCGGTATTGCAGACCGCTACGAACCGGACCTGATGTACCCGGGTGATATCGCCCTCTACATGGTGCCCGAGAGCCCGCAGCCGGGCGATGTGGTCCAGATCACCTTCACCGATAAGGATGAGGTGAGCGTCTACGTCATCCACGGCCGGGTCATCGAGTGCAACGATGATGGGTCGGTACAGGTCGCGGATACCAGTACCGGAGAGGATTACCGGGTCGTGGATTGGAACATCCTCGGAAAACTGGTCAAGGTCATCCCGTTCGGTTCTGATGAGTGGGAGGAACTCTTCCCGGCATCGGGCGTCCCGAAGGAGTGGCTCACCACATCGGTCGAGGAGAATATCAGTTCACTCCAGGAGTCGGATGTTTCCGGGAAGGACGAGGCGATCTCCGAGCTCAAGAGCCGCCTTGCGAAACTGGTGTAGCGGGCGCGGATCCGCTACGCCTTTTCAATGCCGGAGAGTTTTCCCGGCCGAAGAACCGGGAGGCAGGCGGGCTAATCTCAGCTGCCGCCTCACCGTTTGGGCACCGGGGACGAACCCGACCCGTAAGCCGCTGTACCGGCTGCGAAGAACGCGTCTCCAACCACTCTGCCCTCCGCACGAACCTTTTTGAGGGGGAGCGATCTATCCCCGCCCATGAAGTATCTGGCAGTGCTCATCCTCGGTCTGCTGCTCATCCCGTCCGGAGCGCAGGCACTCACCTTCCTCGGCGGGGACCAGCCGCGGATCGATACCCCCATCCCCGACGACGTGATCGTCTCGGGTGGGTCCGTGATCGTCAGCGCCCCTGTTGACAGCCTGACGGTCGCCGGGGGCATGGTGACGGTGGACGCGCCGGTTCGGGGCGACATCATCGCCGCCGGGGGCACCCTGATCGTCAATGGCGACGTCGGCGGGAAGGTGCTTGCTGCCGGGGGCGAGATCGAACTGAACGGGAACGCAACGAACGCTCTCGTCACCGGGGGCGCGGTCAGGATTGGGGAGGATGCCGTCATCGAGCGTGACGCGTTCATCACGGCGGGGGAGGTCACCAACGCGGGATCGGTCCTGCGTAACCTGACGGTCTCGAGCGAGACCTTCAACAACACCGGCACGGCCGGGAACGTGACGTTCGAGGAGCAGGGGCCGGAAACGCCGTTACCCGGACTCTTCTCGGTGCTCGCCGCCATCGGGTTCCTGATCCTCGGGCTCCTCCTTATCAGGACATTCCCTGACCTGTTCGCGGCGGTGGTCCGGCAGGTCGAGAGGAACCCTGTCGTCCTGACTGTTGTGGGATTCGTTGCGATCATCGTATCGGCGATCGTCCTCCTGATCGTCGCCGTCACCATCATCGGTCTCCCTCTCGCGCTCGTCGGCGGACTGCTCTTCATCGTTGCCCTGATGGTCTCGTCACTCTTTGTCGCATACGCCCTCGGGGACGTCATCGCCTCCCGGACGGGGTGGAGGCCGGGGCGTGCGTGGATCTTCATCCTGGGGTTTGTTATCCTGCAGATCCTCATCTTCATCCCGCTGCTCGGGACGATCGTTCAGGTCGTCGCGGTCAGCCTCGGCTACGGCGGGCTGCTCTACGCACTCAGGGGCGTCTGCCCGTTCCGTGCAGGCGGGGGGGCGGCGTAGTTTCATTTTTTTCGGCTGGATCCCCTCAATCCGGCGGCTTCGCCGCGCCCTTGCTAATAACATAGGGTTTTTTCCGGGGACGTTATCGACATGTGGGACCGGTGGTGCTTGCTACCTGCTATACCCCATGTACGGATTTCGTGGGGGTATCGCGTCTGGGGGGCGGGGACATCGGTGGGGGGGGGGGGCGGCCCCCCCCCCCCCCCCCCCCCCCCCCCCCCCCCCCCCCCCCCCCCC
>JAENZF010000020.1:14973-19098 GCA_016841385.1 Methanobacteriota archaeon
GGCGGGGTTATGGGAGGGGGGAGCGGGGGGGTGTCGGGGCCGGCTTGCCGCGGGGGGGGGGGGGGGGGGGGGTGGGGGGTGGGGGGGGGGGGGGAGGGGGGGGGGGGCGCGCCCCCCTCCCCGTCAGCCCCTCCCCCAATCGCGATAGCCACCACGGTCCAGTAGATCGGGTTTTTCCCGAGTTTTTACTGTTCTGAGGTGCTATCGAAGAGCCCGATCTGCAACCGGCTCCCGTTTTCCCTTCTC
The DNA here is from genome assembly GCA_016841385.1 of Methanobacteriota archaeon. GTDB lineage: Archaea > Halobacteriota > Methanomicrobia > Methanomicrobiales > Methanoculleaceae > Methanoculleus. Next base: position 15,220 of record JAENZF010000020.1, read on the forward strand.
GTATATGGTAAGATGACGGAACTATACCTGAATGCCGGCAGGAGGGACAACTCGAGCCTTACACCCTCTCCGTCCCGCCTCCCGCTCCCCCCGGACACCCGACCGGCTCGATCCGGGTCCCCGGCAGGACGACCAGGTTGTAGGCATCGTGGTCCCGGTTGAAGCGGACGAGGACCCCGTAGAGCCGGACAATATCGCCGTAGGCGAGACCCTCGAGCGCGTCGCGGTTCGTGCCGCGGAGGGTCGCCGGGACCACGGCGTAGACCGGGTCTGCGGGCGTCCCGTCACAGATCTTGTAGACCTTCGTCCGGTTATTGCCGAGGTTTCCGGACATCAGCGCGGCGACAACGTTGATCTTTTTGTCACGGTGCCGGTTGAGGTGGGAGAAGCGAGCGAACTTTGCTCCCGGCGGGACGCGGTAGGCCTGCTGCGTCTTCTTATCCTTCCGCAGGAGTGCGGAGGAGTACTTGATATCGACGTTCGTGAACCGGTAGGCGTTCGCCCCCCCTGCGAGACGCTCCATCAGCCGGGTCGGGCGAATATCGCCTTTCTGCTCGAAGGTCCAGCACCGCTCGGGGTTGCAGGCGGTGCCCCAGATGAAGGAGCAGGGGCTGTGGATGGTCAGGCCCCGGTTCGCGATCGCGCGCACGGTCTGGCGCATGGCGGTCGAGTTGGCGAGGTCTGCCGGCTCCACGACGACGATCGTCCCGTCGGGCGCGAGGCGGTCGGCGAGAGCGGCGACGAGGTCGGCACGCCCCTCGATATCCAGGTGGCGGAGCTCGTTTAAGACGTTTGAGAAGACGATCAGGTCTATCCGGTCGGGCAGGTCTCTGGCGGCGAGCGCTCCGATATCCCCACGGATGGGCTTATGCACCTGCACTGCGTTTCCCTGCGCCTCGGCAGCGGCCGGGACGAGGGCGTTGTAAGCCTCGAAATGCTCTTCGGAGCGCTCTACGGCGTAAATCTCGGCCGATCCGCTCCCGATCCGTCCGAGGAGGTCGATGACGGCGAGCGGCACGACCCCCGGACCGGTGCCCACGTCGAGGATGCGCATGTGGGGCTTCGCGAGCCCCTGGCCGATGAGCTGCCAGAAGATGTGCTCGAACTGCACCAGGTAGACGGGCGCGTGGTAGGCCAGGTAACCGAGAACCGGGTAGGCCTTCCGGTAACTCACCTGCCGCTCTTTCCAGTACTGACTCTTCTGAGCGAGGATGGCGTTCGCCATCCGGTCGAGCACGACCGGGTCGTCTGGGGCCTTGCCGGTCTTCCTCCCGATGTAGGACTCGACCAGCTGCTGGATGTAGTCCGGCACCCCCGGATCCCGGAAGAACGCGAGCTGGCGCAGCTGCCCGATATCGCTGACCGTGAACGGCCCGTCTGCCGGACGGCGGCTGATCACGTAATCGTCGCCGGCGGGCCTGAGGGTGAGGCCGAGGCCGTCGAGGTGCGGGCGGATCTCACCGGCGAGGCGTTCGAGCGATTGCCCTTTTCCCGGGTCTTCCAGCAGTTCCGAGAGCCGGAACTCGGGCTTTGCGCCTGCAAGGCGCTTGAGTGCTGCAACGGTATCCCGCTCGGTCATGGCATACCAGCTCGGCGGGATGGGTAATACAGGTTCCGGGCGGCGTTCTCCGGACGATCTCAACGCCGGGGTACGGGCGCCCGTTGCGGTGCTGTAGTAAAATAGATGGCAATAGGGGCCGGGCAGCCTCACTCAGGGTGCACCGGCGCCCTTCTCCCGTCCGAGTCGGAAGGCTCTGGCGTTGACTTCGACGGTCTTTTGCGGGACGCACCGTCGCACCGCCTCTTCGAGGGTCTCGGGCCCGAGCGGAATATCGTTGGACGCAGCCCCGAGCATCACGATGTTCTGCGAGAGGATGCTCCCCGCCTCCTCCGCGAGGCCTGCTGCGTCGATGCAGGTGACGTCGAGATCGGAGAGCGCGGCGAGGATGCTCTCTTCGTCGGGCACGTCCAGTTCCTGCTGGTAGACTGATGTGGGGACGACCAGGTGCCGGTTCACCACGAGCCTCCCCCCGGCCGGGAGGTAGTGGCGGTAGCGGAGGGCCTCGAGGAGGTCGAAGGCGATCAGGAGGTCGGCCGTCCCCGGCACGATCAGGGAACCGAACTCCCCGTCGATGCGGATATGGCTCTCCACCGACCCGCCGCGCTGTGCCATGCCATGGGTCTCGGCGCTCCGGACGGTCCGGTGCTCGATGATGCACGCCTCGCCGAGGACGTTCGAGGCGAGGACGGTCCCCTGGCCGCCGATTCCGACGATCAGGATGTCAAACGAAGGTTTCATCGCCGTCCCTCCATACCGATCGCACCTGACGGACATATGTCCGCGCAGACGCCGCATCCGGCGCAGAGTTCGGTGATCGTCGCGTTCTTTCCGGTAAACGCGATCGCCGGGCAGCCGAACGACCGGCAGGCGCCGCAGCCCGTGCAGCGCTCGAGGTCGACCGTGTAGGCCTTGCGCCGGATCCCGCTCCGTCGTGCGGTGATGACGCAGGGCTGCTTCGCGATGATCACGCGGACGCCCCTGCGCTCCTTTGCCCGGCGGAGAGTATCGAGGAGCACGGGGAGATCGTAGGGGTCGACCGTCTCGACCCAGGAGACCCCGCACGACCGGCAGATCGCATCGAGCGATATCGGGGTGCTCTCGACGCCCGCGGCCGTCACCCCGGTGTTGGGATTCGGCTGGTGGCCGGTCATGGCGGTGATCCGGTTGTCCAGGATGACGACGACCATCTCAGCGCCGTTGTAGACGGCGTTTAAGAGCCCCGGTATCCCGGTGTGCAGGAACGTCGAGTCGCCGATGGTGGAGACCACCGGGTGCTCCTCCCCCGACCGGGCGATGCCGCTCCCGACGGTGATCGAGGCGCCCATGCAGATGGTGGTATCCACCGCCCCGAGCTGGAGCCCGAGGGTGTAGCACCCGATGTCGCTTGGGAAGATGCCGTCGCGGAAGACCTTCCGCATCGCGTAGAACGTCGGCCGGTGCATGCACCCGGCACAGAGGATCGGCGGGCGGGGCGGCACCCCCTGGACCGGGGCGGGTGCCGGGAAGGTCTTCGTGGGAGCGATGCCTGCCTTCTCGAGGGCGGCGGCAACGGTTGCCGGGGTGAACTCCCCTTCGTAAGCGACCGTGCCGGTCATCTTGCCGAAGACTTCGGTCTTCGTCGCCGTCTGGCGCACCGCTTCCTCGACGACCGGATCGAGCTCCTCGATGACGAGGACCTTCTCGTGCCGGTCAACGAAGGCTCGGAGCCACTCCTCGTCTATCGGGTAGGCGCCGATGACCGCGAGCGAGACGTCGGTTGGGAGCACCTCCTGGACGTAGGCGGCGGCGACACCGCTCGTGACGACGGCGGTGCTGCCCCGGACGGTGTGGCGGTTGTAGCCGAGTTCGACCAGTCGCTCTTTTAGCGCCGGCTGTTTTTCATTCAGGACCTTGTGCAGCACCCGGGTGTGCGCGGGGATGACCACGTACTGCTTCGGGTCGCGGTGGAAGGCGGCGGTCCGGTGCTCCGTGCCGACCTCTCCGAGGTCGACGTCGCCCTTCGAGTGGCAGATCCGGGTGGTGGGGCGGAAGATCACCGGCAGACCTAACTCCTCGGAGAGGGCGAAGGCGTCCCGCAGCATATCGTGCGCCTCCTGCACCGACGCCGGGTCGAGGCAGGGGAGCCGGGCGAAGTGCGCGTAGCGCCGGGTGTCCTGCTCGTTCTGGGAGCTGTGCGCGAAGGGGTCGTCTGCGGAGAGGACGACGAACCCGCCGGTCACCCCGGTGTATGCGCTCGTCATCAGGGGATCGGCCGCCACGTTCAGCCCGACGTGCTTCATGGTGCAGAGTGCGCGGAGGCCGCACCAGGCGGCGGCGAG
>JAENZF010000020.1:19198-21692 GCA_016841385.1 Methanobacteriota archaeon
CGATTCAGGAGCAGAGTCCTTGCACAACCTTTAAATTGAAGATTGTACAACATTTATAGGCACTAATATGAGTGTATGAGGGCCCGTAGCATAGCTGGTGGTGCACCCGGCTGATAACCGGGAGGTCATGCGTTCGAATCGCATCGGGCCCACTCTACTTTTGCCCTGTTTGGTAAAACAAGAGCTATTGCAGGCTTTATTCCCTTTTGTATTTCGCTATCTGTTTAACTTGCGGGGGTGACACGGCACGATACATCTCCTCTTCCGCTTCTTCCGCAGGGCCGATTGACGGCGTAACTTGAGCACTAAATATATATTCTATCAGGCGACTTTCCGCACTCCATGGCATCTATGCAACAATATCTGCATGCAATAGTTCCGTATGCTGGTCGCTCTAACAGCCACTCTCCAGCACAGGCGTATGCACTCCCCTCATCCAGAGAAGTCACCCTTCGGTAGGAGGATTCCGGATGCCTACTATTATCGTGGAGATGAATGCAAATGGCTGCAAATGGGATGAAAAAGTACGCTGCTGAAATGTTCGGGACCTTTGCACTGGTGCTTATCGGTGTCGGAAGTGCAGTTCTCGCTGGGTCGGTGGTCGGAAATCTCGGTGTAGCATTGGCTTTTGGACTTGCTCTTCTTGCGATGGTCTATGCCATCGGTGACGTTTCTGGGTGCCACATCAATCCCGCTGTCACCGTGGGAGTGCTGACGGCGGGCAAGATGCCAGCGCGGGAAGCGCTCATCTACATCGTTGCCCAGTGCATCGGGGCCATCATCGCTGCTGGAGTGATTCTTGCCATTGCGGTGGGAAACCCATCCTACTCGCTCGCCGTGGACGGGCTCGGTCAGAACGGATACGGTGCATTGTCGCCGGGCGGCTACTCGCTTGCATCCGGGTTCCTGGTTGAGGTAGTGATGACGCTCCTGTTTGTCTTCGTGATCCTGGCTGTGACCGGCATTGAGGAACTGAAGACATTTGCCGCTCTGCCCATTGGCCTGGCGCTGTCGATGGTGCATATCGTCATGATTCCGGTGACCAACGCTTCCGTCAACCCGGCGCGGAGCCTGGGGCCAGCAGTCTTTGTCGGCGGCGAAGCGCTCATGCAGCTCTGGCTCTTCTGGGTCGCACCCATCATCGGCGCCGTCCTGGCCGCTGTCCTCTGGCGTTACATCCTGGTGACCGGAATTACCCGTCCGGTCGCTGTGGCGAAGCCTGCAAAAACTGAACGCTAGGGACTCGCCCCGTGTCGGCAGGGATCCGATCCTCCCTCCCCTTTTACGAAAAGGTCGCGGGTGCCCACACCGGAACTTTGCGGTCAGCCCGGCATGCCAGACCTTTTTACATCCTCGCACACACGAGGGCAGCCCCCGCAACCAGTCCTGCATGCCGGTACAGGGGCGATGAAGCATGCGAGGTGGCAGATGATGAGGATGGTGCGGTATCTGTTATTATCTGGCCATTTAGATAAAAATCAGCGTCATGGTATTCAGGGAAATCGATGATGATTTCTGGGATACTGTCCCGAAACACTTCCTTCCAATAAAGTCATAGATCAGCCGACCCCGGTGTGACCCCGGGGGTTGTTTAATCACACAAAAACTACTTTTTTTACGTTCTACGAGGAGATCTATCTCTATGTTTCCCACCGGTCATGCGGCTGAAAACCTCCGCATAACCCCCGATACCCGTCCCGCCCTCTCTCGACCCCGCTCCGTGCTGTGCCGGAGGAGGAGGCGGGCGTGAGCGCCGTCGAGGTCCGGGGCCTCTCGCGGTCCTTCGACGGCCGCGATATCCTCAGCGACGTCTCGTTCACCGTCGGGCACGGCGAGATCTTCGGCTACCTCGGCCCGAACGGGGCGGGGAAGACCACGACTATCCGGATCCTGCTCGGGCTGCTCTCCCCCGACGCGGGCGAGGTCCGGGTCCTCGGGAGAGACCTCGCCGTCGACGACGACGCGCGCGCGAGAATCGGGGTGCTCTTCGAGAACAACGGCCTCTCCGACAGGATGAGCGCCGCCGGCAACCTCGCCTACTACGCCGGGCTCTACGGCGTTGACGACCCTGCCGGGAGGATCGACGACCTCCTCACGCTCGTCGGCCTTGCCGACCGGCGGGACGACCCGGTCGGGACGTACTCGACCGGCATGAAGCGGAAACTCGGGATCGCCCGGGCCATCCTCCACCGGCCGGAGGTCGTCTTCCTCGACGAACCGTCCTCGGGCCTCGACCCCGGCGCACAACGAATGGTCCGCGACCTCATCGTCGAACTCTCCCGGCGGGAGGAGATGACTGTCTTTCTTAACTCCCACCACCTCGACGAAGTCCAGCGGATCTGCTCGACGGTCGCGATCCTCGCCGGGGGGAGGCTCCGGGCGTTCGATACGGTGGCAAACCTCACCGCGGCCTCCGGCCGCCCGGCCGTGACGGTCTCCCTCGCCGACCCGGGCGACCGCGCCCGTGCGTGCGAGACCGCCGGGGGACTGCCGT
>JAENZF010000245.1 GCA_016841385.1 Methanobacteriota archaeon
GCCTCCGTCCTGTTGACGTAGATCCCGGACCCCAGGAACCAGGTATCGCCGGCCTTCACCATGTAGCCGAGCTTCTGCGCAGGCCGGAAGTCGTCCGCAGGGTTGGGGTACACGTACTGGATAAAGCCGCCACCGGCCTCGGCTACCGAGATAGCCTGCCTGACGTGCGCTATGCTCGCTGCATCCGTACCGACGAGCCCGTTCGTCCCGATGAGGGAAGGCTCGAACGGAAGAGCGAGGACCGTGCCGTTGAGGTCGTACGCAAAGATGTACAGACCGTCATTGCAAAAACTGCCGTTCTGGTCGTTGAACTCCCGGATAGCAGCCTCTTTTCCGTGGATATCGGCATACTCGTGCGCCCGTTCCACAAACGCCACCAGGTCTCCGGGTGTGCGCGGCTGCGCTGCATCGGCTCCGGCCGAAGGTTCCGGCACGGCAGGATTGCACTCACTGCATCCTGCCGTCGAGAGCGCCGCAATAAGGACAATAAACGTGAAAAGGAGCACTTGACGTCTCATACCAGACGGTTTCCGGCCGGCCATATATACCTGCTGATAACGAGCAACGCGCCTTCGATGCCGGATCGCCGCCGGGACCTCAAGCCCCCTGCGCGCCCGGGACGTTTATCCTTGATCTCCGCCCAGGAGAGGTTCTTCCGCGAGTGCTCCCTGCTGCTCGTCGATCCAGGCCCGGGTCCAGACCTGGAGGTCACTGATGCCGGCGGACCCCTGCTTGCCGCGCATCGCCCGCAGGTGGCCCTCAAGTTCGTCGGCCAGCCCAAAGATCAGTGCTTCGGACGCTTCTTCCGATAACGGTCCTTCCACCCGCAGGCGGGCAGCGCCCAGGTCGAGAAAGTGTTGCAACTCGCCTGTTGCCTCGAGGATCGTGGTGAGATCCAGTCTGACAGTAGGCCCCATAAAGAGGGGATTGACGCACCCAGTAGATAACCTCATCCATTTGGTTCTGACCTAATATCAGGCGCCTCTGCCGCGATACGTGCCCATACGGGGGCATCCGAGAAGAGAGCGCACCTGCTCGCCGACCGGGCAGGGTGGGTCCAGCGGGTCCCGGGCCTGCAGGAGCAAAACCATTTTAAGGAGTCCCGGCACTCAATGCACGCCCCACCTCAGGGGGCGTATCCGCCTTCCTGAGAGAAGGGCAACGGAGATGAAGGAGATGCAGGAACGATCAGAGGTAATTCTGGAGCGCAGGACGCGGACGGCCGGCGAAGAGTGGTTCATGTCGGCCGACGACATTCTGGACAAGAACGTGATCAACCCGCAGGGAGACGACCTCGGGGAGATCTCGGATATGCGGATCGGGTTCCCCGAGGGCAAGGTGCAGTACCTGGTGCTCAGGTACGGCGGCTTGCTCGGCATGGCGGCCAAGAGGTTCGCCATCCCGCCCGAAGCCGTGATCTACCGGCCGGGAGACGACAACTTCGTCGTGAACCTCGACAAGCGGCGGCTGGACGACGAGCCGGGCTTCTCCGAGGACAACTGGCCCCGGGAAGCGGACTTCAGCCTGATCCAGTCGGCCGGAGCCATGACTCCCCCGAGCCGGGAGGAGGCGGAGGCCGTGAAGCGGCAGGAGACCCCCCCGCCGGAGGTCATCACGACGGAGCGGGTCGAGACGCGGCCCCGGCAGAGATAACCTCGGACAGCAGGTTCGGGGAACTGATACATTTTTTCGGCGGGCGGTCCGTGACGTCCCCGGCGGCAGGAGTACCCGGGAACAATGAACAGGCCATGTCGTGCCCGCCATGCCGGCACCCGCAGACGGTCCCGCCCTGCACCAGGTATTTATAGCGGGAGACCACTGACGCTGACTGCCCGTCCCGGCGTGCCGGGGCGTGACACGGAATACACGGAATAGGTGGTCTGTACCATGCAGTTCATGAGTATCTTCACCTGGGAGCCCGGAAAGACCGGCGAGGTCATGGAGATGCGGGCCGCGGAGAAGACCC
>JAENZF010000021.1:0-17238 GCA_016841385.1 Methanobacteriota archaeon
GGACCTCCGCGAGCGCGAACCGCTCCCGCTGCACCCGGGCGAGCGCCGCCCGCCTGAGCAGTTCTTCATGTTCGACGGGGCGCTGCATCCGCTCATGGATCCGGCGGACGAGCCGCCGGGGGTGCATGCGCCCCCGCAGGTCCTCGACCTCGCTTTGTGAGGCGGCGAGGCGGTGGAGAAGGAGCGCTCCCATCCTCTCCTCGTACCCCCGCAGTTCCTGGAGCACCTCCCGGCGCTCGGGCACAGCCCGTTCCGCCGCTGCCGACGGCGTCGGCGCCCGGAGATCCGCGGCGAAGTCGCAGAGGGCGGTGTCCACCTCGTGCCCGACGGCGCTGATCACCGGCGTCGTGCACGCCGCGACGGCCCGCACGACGTCGGGGTGATTGAAGGGGAAGAGGTCCTCGAAACTTCCGCCGCCGCGCCCGACGATGATCACGTCCACGAGCCCGTCGATCCGCCGGATCGCCGCGGCTATTTCCGTATGCGCCGTATCGCCCTGGACGGCCGTCGGGGAGATGACCACCTCGACCGGATACCTCCGGGAGATGACCGAGAGGATATCCTTCACCGCCGCGCCGGTCGGGGAGGTGACCACGCCGACCCGGTGCGGGAAGAGAGGCAGGGGCCGCTTCCGCTCAGGAGAGAAAAACCCCTCGGCATCGAGTTCCTGCTTCCAGCGCTCGACCATGAGGTGGCGCTCGCCGAGGCCCGCCGGGAGCATTTCCCGGACGATCAGCTGGTACCTGCCGTGAGGCTCGTAGACCTCCACGGACCCCCAGGCGAGAACGTCCATGCCGTCTTTCGGCGTAAAGCCGAGCCCGGATGCAGAGGTGCGCCACATGACGCAGTTGATCAGCGCGGAGTTCCTTCCGCTCCGCTCCGAAAGCGAGAAGTAGCGGTGGCCGGAGGCGTGGTCCTTGTAGTTGGTCACCTCCCCACGCACCCAGACCTGGTGCAGGCGGGCATCGTCGAGGAGGTCGCAGATGAGCCCCGAGACCTCTGAAACCCGCAGGATCGGGGTGCCGAACCGGTCCGGACCGGCGGAAGGACCGCTCAACATCATCACAATCTATTAGACCGATGGTTTATATCAAGTAGTGTTATGGGTCGTTTCGCCGTCTCGACCATGTTCTTCCATGAGTACCCGTGCGACTACATCTTCGACTACGTTGCCGAGTCCGGCCTCGACTGCCTCGAGTTCTGGGTCGAGACACCGCACTTCTGGCTTCGCGATCGCCCGGAGGACGAACTTGCCGGATACATCGCCGGCCACCCGGAACTCTCGCCCATCACCGTTCACGCCCCGACGCTGGACCTGAACCCCTGCTCCATCAACCCGAAGGTAGCCGAGATATCGGTCGAATACACCATTGAAGCGGTCAGGATGGCGGACCGGATGGGCGCCGCCGTGGTCACCGTCCACCCGGGGAGAAGGACGGCGAAACGGCACCCGAGCGCCTACGACTACCGGCGGTTCGAGGAGTACATTGCCCGGCTCCGGGAGGTCGCAGAGAAGGCACGGGTGAAGGTGGCGATCGAGAACCTGGAGCCCCGGGTCAACGCCCTGCTCTACACGGCTGAGGATGCGGCCGAGGTGCTCGAACGGGAACCGTGGCTCTGGTTCACGCTCGATATAGGGCATGCCATGATGGCGTCCTCCAGGGAGGTGGACCGGTTCATCGACCTCTGTATCGAGCGGATGGTGAACGTCCACGTCAGCGCACTCGGTGGGAACGGGCGGCCCCACCACCCCATCCATAACGACCCGGCCGCGACCCGGGTGCTTGCGGAACTTGCCGACCGGGGCTACGGCGGATACCTTACCCTGGAACTCGAGGACATGGTCTTTGAAAAGACCCTCTCATCCGAAGAGAAGGTTGTGCTTCTGGCCCGGGAATTGGAGGCGCTGGAAGAGATATTCTCCTGAAGCGCTGGTTTTATAACCTCTCCCTGCAACATAATTCATATAACCCCAATAATTAACCCGAAACTAGATGCAGCCGTTCAATGCGGCGTGGAGTAAATGGTAGTCGTAGACCTTGTAACCATAGAGATCGTATTATTCCTCATCTGTTTGCTCCTCTCGGGCTTCTTCTCAAGTTCCGAAGTTGCCCTTATATCGATAACCCGGGCGAAAGTCCGCGCACTCCTGAGCCAGGGTAAAAAAGGAGCGAAGGCGCTCGATACATTGAAGCGGTCGACCGATACCCTCCTGATCACCATCCTGATCGGGAACAACGTCGTCAACGTGGCCGCAGCATCGCTCGCGACCGCGATCGCCATCGACATCTACGGCGACATCGGTATCGGCATAGCGACCGGTGTCACGGTCATCCTGATGCTGGTCTTCGGCGAGATCGGACCGAAGATGTACGCCTCCCGGCATGTCGAGACACTCGCGCTCCGTGTCGCCCTGCCTATCCACTACCTCTCGAAGGCGCTCTACCCGGTGCTCTGGGTCTCGGACCGCATCAAGCGGCAGTTTGCCTTCAGGCCCGGCGTGACCGAGCCGGTCGTCACCGAGGAGGAGATCAAGGAATGGATCGACGTCGGCGAGGAGGAGGGGACCATCGAGGAGGAGGAGCGGGACATGCTCTACTCCGTGCTGCGCTTCGGCGATACGACGGTTCGCGAGGTGATGACGCCCCGGGTAGACGTCGTTATGATCGAGGATACAGCCACGCTCGAGAACGCGCTCCCCATCTTCAACGATACGGGTTTCTCCCGGATTCCGGTTTATCACGAGCATATCGATAATGTCGTCGGGCTCTTAAACATCAAGGATATCTTTGCAGCGGTCTTCCGCCAGCAGATGAGCGCGACGATCAAGGACCTGATGTACGAGCCGTACTTCGTCCCCGAGAGCAAGAAGATCGACGAGCTCTTAAAGGAGCTCCAGGTGAAGAAGCAGCATATGGCGGTCGTCCTCGATGAGTACGGGTCGTTTGCCGGGATCGTGACGGTCGAAGACATGCTCGAGGAACTGGTCGGCGAGATCATGGACGAGTTCGACGAGGAGGAGCCTGAGGTGCAGCAGATCGAGGAAGGCGTCTACCTGGTCGACGCGCGGGCGTGGGTGGAGCACCTCAACGAAGACCTGGACCTCGACCTCCCGCTGATGGATTCGTACGAGAGCATCGGCGGACTGGTCATCGACCGGCTGGGACACATTCCCCGCCGCGGCGAGGTGGTCAAGATCGAGGAGAGTAACATCACGCTGGTGGTGATGCAGATGCGGGGCCGGCGGATCGTCAAGGTGAAACTGATCCTCGCACCTCAAACCGGACCGGGGGAGGCCCGGTAAGGAGTCCGGAGGACGGTACCTATGGATCCAGAGACACCTGGTTATATGAAACGGATAGCAGTGCTCGCCTCGGGGAGGGGGTCGAACTTTCAGGCGGTGATCGACGCCATCGCGGCCGGGGATATCCCGGCGGTCTGCGTCGGCCTGATCACCGATAACTCCGGGGCATACGCGATAGAGCGGGCCGACGGCGCCGGGATACCGGTTACGGTCGTCGATTATGCGCGGTTCCCCTCGAAGGCCGTCTACGAGGAGGCGCTCCTCGCTGCGATGCAGGGCTGCCGTGCGGACCTCTTCGTCCTCGCCGGCTACATGCGGATCCTCGGGGCCGGGATCGTCCACGAGTTCTCGGGCAGGATGATGAACATCCATCCCGCCCTGCTCCCGGCGTTTTCCGGGCTGCACGCGCAAAGGCAGGCGATCGAGTACGGGGTGAAGGTTGCGGGCTGCACCGTCCACCTGGTGGACGAGGGGATGGATACCGGCCCCATCGTCGTCCAGCGGTGCGTGCCGGTCCTCCCGGACGACGACGAATCGGCGCTTGCCGACCGGATCCTCGTCGAGGAGCACAAAGCCCTCCCGCTCGCCGTGAAACTCTTCTGTGAAGATCGCCTGGAGGTCACCGGTCGGCGGGTGCGGGTCCGCTGACCTCGGGCATCAAACCCTTATATATTCTCCCGCCTCTAATCTCAAGACCCACCATTCGACGGAACGGATCGCACATGGCAGATACTACACGAAAATCAGGCTCCCGGAGACTTGCCCGCGAGAGGATCGCTATCCTCTTTGCGCGTGCTGCGGAGTTCTACCCGGAAAACCCCATCTGGAGCAACCGCTGTGTGGAACTGGCCCGAAAGATCGGCATGCGCCACCGGATACGGATTGAACGGCCGCTGAAACGCCGCTTCTGCCGCCGGTGTAGCGTCTACCTGGTCCCGGGGTCAAACGCCCGGGTCAGGATCCACCGGGGCCGCGTGATCGTCACCTGTCTTGCCTGCGGGCACCGGTCACGGTATCCGGTCGGGAGGCCTCAACCATGAGTAAAGAATCATTTCAGGATCTCAAGCCTACCATCTGGGTAGGAAAACGGGGAATCACAAGCGTCATGATCGACGAGATCCGGCGCCAGCTCAAAGATCGGAAGGTCGTCAAGGTGAGATGGCTCCGGAACACCGAAGTCAATCCCGAGGAGATAGCGGCATCGGCCGATGCGGTTCTCGTTGAGGTCCGGGGGCGGACACTTGTCCTCACGGAGCGGCGGAGCCGATCGTCCGGGCACAATCCTCGAAATATATAAAACATCACTGGACGAATATGTAAAGACTGTTAGCGAGAGTGAGGTTCATCTATGACGACTGTATATGACATCCCTGCCGATATGTTCATCCGGCAGGTGGCAGAAGAACTCAAGAAAAACCCGCAGATTCAGCCCCCCGAGTGGGCCGCTTTTGTGAAGACGGGGGTACACAAAGAGATGCCCCCCGAGAATGACGACTGGTGGTATGTGCGTGCGGCGTCGGTCCTCCGGCGTATCTACACCGACGGTCCGGTCGGTATCCAGAGGATGCGCTCCATTTACGGCGGAAAGCGTAACCGGGGCCCGGCCCCCTCCCAGTTCAGGAAGGGAAGCGGTGCGATCGTCCGGAAGATCTTCCAGCAGCTCGAAGCGGGCGGGTACGTCTCCCATACCAGCGGAGGACGCACGGTCACTGCGGCCGGCAGATCCTTCCTCGACAACGCCGCAAACGGCCTGAAGGCCCAGGCTGCCGAGGTTGCGCCTGGACTTGCCAAATACTAACCGACTGGAGGTATGACTGATGGTAGACGACGAACTCGCGGAACTCCGCCGCCGGAAGATGGAACAGATGCAGCGGCAGGCGATGAGCCAGCAGGGGATGGAAGATGAGGCCCAACGCCAACAGCAGATCGACGCACAGATCCGCGCCGCGCTCATGGAGATCCTCGAACCTGAAGCGAGGGAGAGACTCAATACCATCAAGTTGACCCGGCCGGAGTTTGCGAAAGCGGTCGAGCAGCAACTGGTGATGTTGGCCCAGAGCGGCAGAGTCCGGCAGCGGATCACTGACGATCAGTTAAAAGGCCTGCTTGCGCAGTTGACACCGTCGAAGAAAGAGTTCAGGATTACGCGGAAGTAATGGAAGCAGGTGTGCTCTTCTCGGGAGGGAAAGATAGCGCGCTGGCGGCAATACTGCTCGCGCGCGATTACGGCGTGGAACTGAATACCTGTGTATTCGATCCCGACCGTGATGTTCCGGAGGTGCGGGCTGCAGCGGCCGCCCTGGGCCTTCCCTTCAAGAGAAGGGTGCTCGGGAGAGACCTCCTCGAAGAGGCTGTCGACCTGCTTCTAACGTGTGGTTACCCGAACGACGCGATCGACATGGTCCACCTGACCGCGATCGAGATCCTCTCCCACGAGTATGCGGTTGTCGGCGACGGCACCCGCCGGGAAGACCGGGTTCCCCGGATCGAACGATCCGAGGTGCAGCACCTGGAGATGACCACCGGCTGCTCCTACGTCCGGCCGCTCCTCGGCTACGGGAAACCGGAGGTGGAACGCCTCGCCGAGCGGCTGCTTGTGGTGCGGTACGGGGAGACGGGCATCATCGGGAACGGCGACTACGAACAGGAGATCCGGTGCGCGATCCGCGCCCGCGGTATCGATCCGGCGTCGCTCTTTCCCTCCCGCCACCTGCAGTCGCTGGTGGTCGGCAAGAGGGAGACCTGAAAGAATACGAGAGTGAGAGTTATGAGCAAGTTAATGAAGGGCCGGAAGATCCGGCTGGCAAAGGCATGCGAGCAGAACCGCCGCGTGCCGGCATGGGTGATGATCAAGACCAACCGTGCGGTTGCGTCGCATCCGAAGCGGCGCAACTGGAGACGGAGTTCCCTGAAGGTGTGAGACTATGGCAGAGGCATTAAAGGAACATATCTATATCATCCCTCTCCGCGATGTGAAGCGTGCCCCCAGGTGGAAGAGAGGCAACACCGCTATCAAGGACATCAGGGCGTTTCTTGTGCGGCACATGAAGAGCGAGGATGTCAAACTGGATCAGAGCATCAACGAGAAGGTCTGGGAGAACGGCAGTTCAAAGCCCCCGCGAAAGATTCGCGTCCGCGCGATGAAGTTCGAGGACGGGCAGGTTCAGGCCGAGCTCGCCGAGGAGTGAAATGACAGGGACGATCGACCTCGCCGGCGATCCGAACATCGGCGTTTACACCCGCGTCTTTGAGGATATAGCGATCGTGTACCCCGGGGCGCCCGGGGAGTACACCGAGGCTCTCGCACGAGAACTCGATGTCGAGATCGTGAGCACCTATGTTCAGGGAAGCAGCATCATCGGCTCGCTTGTTGCAGGAAACAGCCAGGGCCTGGTTGTCAGCGGCCTTGTTGCCGAGGAGGAACTGGCGGTCCTCAGGGAGCACCGTGACGTCTTCCTGCTCGAGGGCTCCATGAACGCGGCGGGCAACGTGATTCTCGCCAACGACTATGTTGCCGCTGTCCATCCCGAGATGGAGTTCGATGTTGCCGAGGAGATCGGGTCGTTCCTCTCTGTGCCGGTGATCCGGCTCTCGCTCGGAGGCATCAAAACCGTCGGCATGGCCGGGTATGCGACGAACAAGGGTATTCTCGTCCACCCGAGGGCCAACGATACGGAGATTGCCGGTCTCGAGCGGGTGGTCGACCTTCCCATCGGCCTTGGATCGGTCAACATGGGAAGCGGTCTCGTGGGCACCGGGCTCCTTGCAAACAGCAAGGGGTATATCGCAGGGTCCGTTACGAGCGGGTTTGAACTGGGACGAATCGAAGAAGTCTTTGGGTTTTTGGAGTGATGTAGTCATGGAGAATCAGACGTTTGAAGTTGTGGGTGCGTGTAAGATCAACGACACGTGGAAACCGTACCGGAGGGTCATCGGGGCCCCGAACGAGAACCAGGCAAGAGAGAAGATTTTGGCGGATATCGGGAGCAAACACCGCCTGAAGAGAAGTTATATCTCCATCGAGACGGTTAACGTAGTAGCTGGTGAATGACGTGGACCAGGCAGATCCTCGCGAGATACAGACCCTCCAGATGTACCTGAATGAGTACGGGCAGCAGATAGAACTCATGACGCAGCAGCTCGGCATGATCGAGCAGCAGCGTCTCGAATCCGCGGCCGCCATCGAGACCCTCCGGGCCATCCAGGAGACTGAGGACGGTATCGCTCTTCTCCCCGTCGGGGGCGGCGCTCTTCTTCGGGTGAAGGTGCTTGATGCCGGTCATGTTCTCGTGAACATCGGGGCCGACGTCTCTGTCGAACGGGCCAGTGCGGATGCGGTGGAGTATCTCCAGGATCGGATAACCGAACTTGAGGCAGTGGAGAAGAAAGTCGCAGGTTCGGTCGAGCAGTTGCAGGGGCAGGCAACGGAGATCTCCCGGCGCCTCGAGGCGGCTTACCGGGGGGCCCGGCAGGCTCAGGCAGGCCAGGGCGGAAGCTGATAATGTTTGATTCCTTAAAGAAAAAACTTCAGAATATCAGGACCAAATTCACCTCGAATATCGAGGAGGCTGCCGGAACCGAACCGGTACCCCCGGTTGCCGAAGAACCGGAGGAAGTGCAGGCTGCAGAGCCGGAGCCCTCCCGCCCCCCCCAGCCCGAACCCCCGGTCTCCGGGGAGGAGGGCCCGGAGGAAGAGCGGGAGAAACCCACGTTTTTCAACAAGATGAAGGTCCTTGTCCGGGAGCGGGAGATCTTCCTCCGGGAGAAGGATGTCGAGGAGCCTCTTTTGGAACTTGAGATGGTCCTCCTTGAGAACGACGTCGCACTCCCGGTCACGGACGAGATCATCGCCCGGATGCGCCGGGACCTTGTGGGGCAGCAGAGGAAGATCGGCTCTTCGGTCGACGACCTTGTCGTTGCAACCCTGCGATCCGCACTCTGCGGGGTGCTGGGCGAAGGCCTCGACCTCCGTGACTTCATTGAGGGGCGCGAGCGGCCCGTGAAGATCCTCTTCACCGGCGTGAACGGGACCGGGAAGACGACGACTGTCGCAAAGGTCGGCCATTACCTCCAGAAGAACGGGTTCTCGGTGGTGATCGGCGCAGGCGACACCTTCCGTGCGGGGGCGATCGAGCAGATCCGGACCCATGCCGACCGTCTTGGTATCAAGACTATCCAGCACCAGGCGGGCGCCGACCCATCCGCGGTCCTCTTCGACGCGGTCCAGTACGCGAAAGCGCACGAGATCGACGTCGTCCTCGCCGATACGGCCGGCAGGTTCCACAACCGGGCGAATCTCATGAACCAGCTCGAGAAGATACGGCGGGTCATGAAGCCCGACCTCGTCGTCTACGTCGATGAGGCGGTGGCAGGAAACGACGCGGTCATCCGGGCCGACGAGTTCAACCGGGCGGTCGGCACCGACGCGGTCGTCCTGACGAAGGCGGATATGGACCCGAAGGGGGGTGCGGCCATATCGGTTGCGCATACCGTCGGAAAACCGATCCTCTTCCTCGGGACCGGTCAGGGGTACGACGACATCATGCCTTTTTCCCCTCGTGTCGTGGTGAACGAACTGCTGGGAGATGAATCCTGATGCTCGATAACCTTGGTACGTCCTTGAAGGACGCCGTCAAGAAACTCGCCGGTAAGACGGTGATCGACCGGGCGGCGGTCGACGAACTGGTGCGCGACCTGCAGCGAGCGCTCCTCTCCGCCGACGTCAACGTCAAACTCGTGATGCAGCTCTCCCAGGCGATCAAGCAGCGTGCCCTCGAGGAGGAGCCTCCGAAAGGGATGGGCGTCCGGGAGCACGTCCTGCGGATCGTCTACCAGGAGCTCGTCCGGATGATGGGAACGCCGGGAGAGGTGACGCTCGGGCCCCAGACGATCCTGATGGCGGGCCTGCAGGGGAGCGGAAAGACCACGACGACCGCGAAGCTTGCCCGCTACTTCCAGCGGAAAGGGCTGCGTGTCGGGGTGATCTGTGCCGATACCTTCCGTCCTGGTGCGTACGACCAGCTAAAGACGCTCTGCGACCGGATCAGCGTCCCCTGCTTTGGCGACCCGAATGAGCCCGAGGCTCTCCGGATCGTCCGGGAGGGGCTGCCCCGGTTCCGGAAGCTGTACGAAGTGATCATCATCGATACCCAGGGGAGGCACGCCCTTGAGGAGAACCTGATCGAGGAGATCGTCAACATCAACGAGATCTCGCACGCCGACCACCGCTGGCTGGTGATCGATGCGGCGCTCGGTCAGCAGGCGAGCGAACAGGCCCGCCGGTTCCACGAGGCGATCGGGATCGACGGCGTCCTCGTCACCAAGATGGACGGCACCGCACGGGGCGGCGGTGCACTCTCCGCCGTCGCGGAGACGCAGAGCGGCATCGTCTTCATCGGGAGCGGCGAGACTATCGAGGATCTCGAACGGTTCGACCCGGACGGATTCATCTCCCGGCTGCTCGGGATGGGCGACTTACGAGCGCTCGTCGAGCGGGCGGAGGAGGCGGTCTCTGCCGAGGATATCGACGTCAACGCCATGCTCAAGGGCAGGTTCACGCTCCGGGATATGTACAAGCAGCTTGAGGCGCTCAACAAGATGGGACCCTTAAAGCAGATCATGAGCATGCTCCCCCTCGGTGGCATGCAGATCCCGGACGACACCTACGACATCACCAGCACCAAGATGCAACGCTACAAGGTGATCATGGACTCGATGACGCCCCCGGAGCTCGACGACCCATCGGTGATCGGGAGCTCCCGGATCCAGCGCATCGCCCGGGGTGCCGGGGTGACGCCCGACGATGTCCGGGACCTCATCAAGTACTACAAGATCATGCAGCGTGCCTTAAAAGGCATGCGAGGCATGGGCGGCGGCAAGTTCAACATGCAGCGCATGATGAAGAAGTTCGGCAGGACCCAGTAGATGAAGCGGTTTGCCGTCGTGGGCCACCTTGCCGCAACGAGCGGCACCTTCAGCCTCAACGATCTCCCCGGGAGCGCCGGGAGGATGGATGTCCTCTGCCGCTGCATCAACTCCTCGTTCTTCCTCTCCCACGACCTCCGGCGCGACGTCGAGTGTTACCTGATCCTCTGCGGAGAGCCCGGTCCGGAGAAGACCGTCCTCTTCCGGGGCAGTGAGATCCGCTACCTCTCGCCGGACGAGCGGAGCAGCGCCGCCCTGATCAAGAAGGCGCTCTCGATCCCCTGCGGGGACGAGTTCCGGGAGTCGACCCCGGGCGTCTACATCCGCCGCGGCGGACTCGCAAGGCTTCTTGCCGAGATCCCGTTTGCGGTTCTCGACGAGGCGGGGGAGGATATCAGGACCGCTCCAGCGCTCCCGGAGGCCTGCCTCCTCTCCGACCACCACAATTTTACCGCCGAGGAGCAGGCCCTGATCGAGGGCTACCCCCGCTACTCGGTAGGGCCGCGGTCGCTGCATGCCGATCACACTATCACCGTCCTCCTAAACGAGGTGGACCGGAGGGAATCCTGATGGATATCATACAAGAGGTAGAAGCAATTCTTGGATATGGCGATACCTGCAACCACTGCCTCGGGCGTTTCTTCGGCAAGCGGTCGTTTGCACTGACAAACGAGGAACGTGGCCGGGCATTACGCATCACCCGGGAGATCGTGGCAAACGAGCCGCACCACGAACCGGAACCGGAGTCCTGCTGGATCTGCGGCGGCGAGTTCTCCCGCATCGATGCCTGGGCCGCGAAGGTCGCCGAAGAGGTGCGGGACATCGAGTTCGATACGTTTCTCGTCGGGACGAAAGTGCCGCCGCTCGTGGCGGAGAGCGAGGAGATGGTCTGGAGCGACCTCTCCCTCCACGACCCCGAACCGCTGAAGGCGGAGATGAACCGGGAAGTAGGGAAGGCCGTCTCGGCCCTCTGCGGGAAGACGGCCGACCTCAAAAAACCCGACGTCGTGGCGATCCTCGACCTCGCGGAAGGCACCGTCGAGGTGCAGGTCAACCCCGTCTTCTTCTTCGGCCGGTACCTGAAGTACGAGCGGGGCATTCCCCAGACCCACTGGGACTGCCGGGCGTGCCGGGGTGCCGGGTGCGAGCGGTGCAACTTCACCGGTAAACAGTATGCCGACTCCGTCGAGGAACTGATCGGCCGGCCGGTGATCGAGGCCTTCGACGCGGAGAATGCCGTCCTGCACGGTGCCGGCCGGGAGGATATCGACGCCCGGATGCTCGGGTCGGGCCGCCCCTTCGTGATGGAGGTCGAGGCGCCGAGGAAGCGGTCCGTGGACCTCGCAGCGCTTGAGGAGGAGATCAACCGGACTGCCGTTGGCAGGGTGGCGGTTCATCTGGCCGGATGGGCGGATAGGAAGGTGGTGCAAAGCCTTAAATCCGACAAAGGGCATAAAAAATACAGGATCCTGGTCGAGATCGACGGTTCTGTAACGCCAGAGGAGTTCAGAGCGGCCCTCGATCAGTTAAAAGGTGTAACGATACGACAGCGCACCCCTATCCGGGTGTCACACCGACGGGCAGATAAAGTTCGGGAACGGCAGGTCCTCGATATCGAGTGCACAGGCACGCAGGACGGCAGATACTGGGTCGAAGTCGTCGGCGAAGCGGGCCTCTACATCAAAGAACTGGTATCGGGTGACAGCGGCAGAACCCAGCCCAGCCTTGCCCAGATCCTGGGGCGCACCGCAAGTGTTGTCAGCCTCGATGTGGTGCTGGTCAAAACAGCAAACGAGTATGGTGAGTAATCATGGCACATCACAATGGACCACGCAAGAAGACGCGGTATAAGTTCAAGAAGGACCTCAGAAAACGCGGTATCCCCCCGGTCACCTCGGTGATTCAGAACTTCGATATCGGGCAGAGGGTGCACGTCGTGGTCGAACCGAGTGTCCAGAAGGGCATGCCCCACCGGAGATTCCACGGGAAGACCGGCACGGTCATCGGACAGCGCGGACGCGCATGGGTACTCGAAGTCAGGGATGGAGATACGATAAAACAGGTGATTGCGAGACCGCAACATCTAAAAGCGCAGAAGATATAATCCTCAGCAGTAGTGATTGGCATGAAGGTAAAACGAATCGTCAGCGAAGAGCGGATGCTGCTTCCCGAACTGCGTGATACACTCCTCGCCGTGGAGGCAGTCCGGCTCGAGTCCGGTGAAGAGATGTCCTACGAGCTGCGTAAGAGTATCGAACATGCCAATCATCTCTCAAAGACATCCGCCGAGAGGGCCCGCGACCTTGTCGCCGAGCTCGTAAAACTCGAGAAGATGAAAGAGGAGATCGCCTACCGCATCGCGAACCTGATGCCGCGGACCCGGGACGAACTGCGAGCCATCTACGCCAAAGAACGGTTCAACCTCACGACGGATGAGCTGGATGAGATCCTCGATCTGGTACTGACCCACTTCTAACAGAAGGGGTGGTGTCAATGAAGACCGAAAAGAAAGAGGAGAACGCGGTAGTCATCGATATCCTTCCTATGGGATATGTGAGCGACCAGCGTCCTGTCTACAAGCGCGAACCGGTTATCCTCGCTGTCGGCGTGGACCAGTTCAAACTGCTCGAGCTCGTCCCGAAGGCGGGTGCGGATATCCAGATCTATGACCGTGTCTACATCGGCGATGCGGAGCGGGAGAAGATCGAGCGTGTCAAGCGGCGGATAAGCTACACTGACCTGACGGCGACCGCAAAGCTGGAACTGCCGTTTGTGGTCGAGCAGATCGTCCGTGAGAACGAATCAAGGTTCGTCGACTTCTTCAATAAGTCCGTCTCCATCACGCCGAAGTTCCACATGCTGCACCTGCTTCCCGGCATCGGGAAGAAACTGATGTGGGAAGTGATCGAGCAGCGGGAGAAGAAGCCGTTCGAGAGTTTCGCCGACATCTCCGGGCGGATCAAGTCGCTCCCGCATCCGGATCGGATGATCGTCAGCCGGATCCTGCATGAGATCGAGGACCCGGAAGAGAAGTATCATATCTTCACATCGAGATGAGTGCTCCGAGGGATCAGCACTTTCTCGTCGACCGAAGGGCCGTCGAGAAGATTGCCGGTTTTGTTGATGTTTCCGGTCGGAGGGTGCTCGAGATCGGTCCCGGTGAAGGGATCCTCACCCGTGCCCTCCTCGACCGGGGTGCGAGAGTAGTTGCGGTAGAGATCGATCCGGCTCTCGTGGAGGAGATCGAGGTCGTCTTTGCCGATGAGCTTGCCGAAGGCCGCCTTGAGATCGTCCCGGGCGACGCGAAGAGGGTGGACCTTCCGCCGTTTGATATCGTTGTCGCGAACCTCCCCTACTCTGTTTCTTCGAAGATTACGTTCCGGCTGCTTGAGATCGGCTTTGAGGTCGCGGTCCTGATGTACCAGAAGGAGTTTGCTCAGCGGATGATCGCGCCACCGGGAACGTCGAACGTTGGGCGGCTTTCGGTGATGGTGCAGACCTATGCTTCCGTGAAACCGCTGCTCGAGCTCGGGCCCGGCGCTTTCCGCCCGAGGCCTCAGGTCCGCTCCTGGGTGGTCCGGATAACGCCACATGAGCCGCAGTACCCGATCGCGGACCGGAAGGTCTACGCCGACGTGGTCCGGGTGCTCTTCTCCCACCGGAGGAAGACCGTCCGGAAGGGCCTCCGGAGCGGCAAGGACACCTTTGCGCCCGAGGCGATCGAGCGGACGATTGCGGATCTCCCCGACGACCTCCTGCAGCGGCGGCCCGAAGACCTGACGCTCGAGGAGTTCGCGCTGATCGCAAACAGGCTCTCCGGGTGCTGATGATGAGCGACCGGGAGGTCCCCGACCAGGTCTATTTCCCTGCCGAGGACTCGTACCTCCTCCTCCGGGCGGCGCTCCGGGAGGTTCGCCCGACCGACCGGGTGCTGGAGGTCGGGACCGGGAGCGGTTACGTCGCGGCCGGACTTCTTGGCCGGGCGGCGGCGGTGGTCGCGACCGACATCAACCCCCACGCGGTGGAGTGCGCCCGTGCCCGCGGGGTGGCAACTGTCCGGACCGACCTTTTTGCGGGGCTATCGGGCCCGTTCGACCTCATCCTCTTCAACCCGCCCTACCTGCCGACGCTTCCCGAGGAGCGGATCGACGACTGGCTGGAGTACGCCCTCGACGGCGGGCCTACGGGGAGGGCGGCGATCGAGCGGTTCGTCGCCGACGCCGGCCGGGTGCTCTCCCCGTTCGGACGGGTCCTCCTCCTGGTCTCGTCCCTGACCGACCCGGGGGCGGTGCGGGAACTCTTTGCCCGTGAGGGCTTCGTCTCGTTCATCGTCGATGAGGAGGCGCTCGAGGGAGAGACCCTCTACGTGCTCCGGGCGATGCGGGACCTCTGCCGGATGGGGTTGTAGTTCCCCAGGGGTGAACGCCCGGTAGAGAATTCTGATCCGGGCGAAGAGGTGGTGGTGAGGGTCTCGGGCTCTCAGGCGGGCAAGTGGCTGTTGTTCCGGAGAACACGGAACGGTCCCAGGAGCAGACCGAACCGCTGGTCCCGGTGTGTTCTACGCGGGGGTAGAAACATGATGTCCGGTGCAGTCGGTTGTGCCCCCCATCCACGACCTATCGCCACGCACTGCCCGCCCCCCTCAGGGGGGCGGGCGGAGGCGCGAAGCGCCGGGCGGTGGGGGTCTTTAGTTGTTCTTGCGCTTTTGATAAGAAAAGAGCGACCCCTCCCCTCACGCCGCTACGCCCGCTCGAACACCTCGTCGAACTCAAAGTGCGCGAACTCCGCAAACGGTGCATCCAGAATCCCCTTTGCGAGATCCTCCTTCGCAACGGCGAACGCACCCGCATCCGGATACGCGATGAAGGTGTACTCGGTGGTGCCCCGGTACTCCTCCGAGACGGAGGCCGCCTGCATGAGCGCGATCATCTCGGGCGTGCCGATGGTCTTTCCCTCCTCCCGGTAGCCGTCGAGGACGGCGAGCATGTTTTGGTAGCGGTAGTCATTGGGCCTGACTTCGGCGTGGTAACCGTCCACCCGCTCGACGGCGGGGGGATAGGCGCCCCGGTAGAGGTAGTAGTTGTTCGCGATCAAGAGGCAGTCGTCCGGTTCGACGACTCCCGGTCCGCGTACCGCGCCGCCGTATGAATCCGTCTCGAAAGCCGCCGGGACGCTTCCCGTGCCGTTCCGGTAGGGAGACGAGACCCCTGCGTTATTCCCGCCGGTCCTGGTCCCGTTCGCCCTCTCCCAGTAGGCCCACGCCCCGGCAACGTCGCTCTCGTTCTGGAGCGTATCCCGATAAAGGAAGGTGTAGGGAGTTAGGTCGGTCGCGTTCCAGTCCGGGATCGACGGCGACGAGTGGGGCACGAGCACCAGGCCGTCCTCGTTCATGCCGTTGAACGTCCCGATGAAACCGGGCCAGTCTATCCCGACCGTGCGTTTCGCACCCTGACCCGGGTCGACGGCGATGACGAGCAGGTTGTTCACCGTGACCTTCCGCAGGTCGTTCTCGCCGTCCATGTTTTTGCCGTGGATCACGGCGCCGGCAAGTTCGTCGTTCTGCGTCAGGTTGCCCCAGGCGATCGCGCTCGTGCAGAGGTGCGGCGACACGCCGGCGTCGCCTGTCACGGTGCGGTTTATGCCGAGGTCGCCCATGTAGAGGCCGTAGAGTTTGTAGTAGAGCATGAAGTCGTAGGTGTTCTCGGCCAGGAGGTCGTAGCGGGTGACGTTCCGCGAGAGCGACGAGAGGTAGAGGTCCGTGCCGCCCGCGGTCATCCCGGCGAGCATGGCGTCAAGCTCGGTCATGTACTCCGGGTTTGCCGGTACCATATGTTCCTGGATGTGGGGGATGAAGAGGTCCTCGTACTCGGTGGGCGACTGCATGAACGACCCGATCAGGACGTAGTCGATCCAGTCCCGGATCTGCGGGCCGCAGAGGTAGCCGTAGGCGTACGCCCGCTCTTCCGGCGTTCCCCATACATGGAGTACATGGCAGCCCTTCTGGACGGTGAGCCTTCCGCCGCCGCTGCCGGCGGTGACGTTCGTGTCCTCATCCGGGTAGGGCGTCGGGGCGACGAGGGTTACATCGATGCCGGTCGAGGTGCTCGCCTGCGTAACGGCGACCCTGACGGGGGTGAGATGAGACGGCGTGCAGTACCACCCGGTCGGGTCGCGGTAGTCGAGGTGGTCGATCCGGCCGTCATCATCCGTATCCGCCCAGGCGTAGACGGTGTAGTTCCCGGGGGCAAGTCCGGAGATGACGTACTCGCCCGGCGCATCGAGCGCAGCAAAGCCGCTGACGTACTGCGAGCGTTCGGGATGCTCCCCGGTCTCCATAACCCTGATATCCGATGCCGTATACGCCGCGGCGTCGATCGCCGCAACGTAGATCGTTCCTCCCGCATAATCCCCTGCCACACTCCCGGAGATGGAATCTCCACCGGCCGAGGCGGTGTTCGTGCAGCCTGCAGCGGCGATGAGGAGGATCGTCACGCCGAGGATGCACGCAGACAGGCAAACGCGCAGGAGGCGCTCTGGTACCTGGTTCATTACTTTTTCTTGCGGCAGGGGAGGATAAAACCGTATTGAAGCGTTCCTGTGTACGATACGTGCTGAAGCGCGAGAATCCTGGTGAAATTTGCCGTTTATCGGCTTTTTAGGTCCAGAATGGTTCAAGAGTGAGGAGGCGGAGCGTGATGACCTGCAGAACCTGCCGGGACGGCCCGTTGCAGAAGGTACGATGACGGGTGAAGGCGGTCAAAAAGCCGGAGCCCGACCCGGATCTGCGAGTTGAAGGGCGTCGCCCGGGGGTAACGATGAGGGCCCGGAACGTTGTCCCGGTCCTGCTGGGGAGCGGTACCTGCTCCGGCTCTAACGAGCCATCGCGCTCGAAGACCTTCGGTCTTCTCGAGCTCCGGACGTCCCGTCCATCGCACCCTTCGGCCAGTCGCAACTCGAAGACCTTCGGTCTTCTCGAGCTCCTGCCGCTCGCGATGCTCGCGCCAGTCGCA
>JAENZF010000021.1:17338-21319 GCA_016841385.1 Methanobacteriota archaeon
GAAGACCTTCGGTCTTCTCGAGCTCCTGCCGCTCGCGATGCTCGCGCCAGTCGCACTGCGGAAAGGTATATATCCGGATGCATGGTATTCGGGCAGCGTATGCGCATACGGGAGAAGACCCTGACGATTCTGCTCGTTCTATCGCTTGTGGCGAATCTCTTTCTCCTGGCAGTCGCCCTGATGCCGGAAGACGACCTTTCCCCGGCCCTCTCCAAACAGGATGAGGCCGATCTCCTCCCGACCGCGACCACGGTCCCTCTCTCACCGGTGAGGGGGACGGGGAACGGGAGTGCGGCCTCGATGCAGGTGCCGGTCATCCTCCAGAAGGTCGAGGTCGACCGGGGCGGCCCGCTTCTCTACGAGGAGGTGACCGAAGAGGGAGCGATGGTGAACGTCTCGGTCGAGGTCGTGCCCGGGAGAGGAAGGGTGCTCGTCCAGACGACACCCCTGATGGGGATAGTCTTTCAGGATGCCGCGAACCTCGCGGTCGTTGTCGCCGCCAACCACTCCCGCGTGGACCTTGCGAAGAGCGACATCATCTTCAGCATCCAGGGCCCTGAAGAGGTCTCCGAGATCGACGGCCCCAGTGCGGGGGCGCTGATGGCCACGCTCCTCCTCTCGGTGCTGGAGGACTTCCCACTCAACGAGAGCGTGACCGTGACGGGAACCATCGATAAGAACGGGAATATCGGCCCTGTCGGCGGAATCATCGAGAAGGCTGAGGCCGCCGCGGCGAGCGGGAAGACACTCCTGATCCTCTCGGATGAGAACAACCAGGTGATCGAGTACCGGGAGGAGGACCGATCGTTCGGCGGACTGAGGATAGCGAGGCAGCGGCCGGTCGTCACGGATACGAAAGAGTACATCGAGGAGAACCTCGGCATCCGGGTGAAATACGTGGATACTCTCGACGACCTGCTCGCCGACGTCCGTGCCCCCACGGCGCCCCCGGTCACCGGGGTTTCCTGACGGCGGGCAGCCGCCGGAACATGGGCGGAGACGACTCCTCCTTCCCCGGGAGTGGGTCTTCCTGGAGAACGCCGCCCCGGTAGTCCCTGCGATCGAAGGAAGGATCGCGGTCGTCAACAAGACCTGACTGAAGGGTATTTATCCTCGCCCGGGCCACGTAACCGGATAGCATGAAGTCACAGAGACTGCTGATCATCGGGGTTCTTGTGGTTGCCGTGATCGTTGTCCTGGCGGTTCTGCTGCCGGGACTCTCCTCCCCACAGCAGCCCGAGCCCGGCCCCGGTCCGGCTGAGCCCGCCCCGACCCCGACCCCGACCCCGGTGCCCGTTCCCGGGAACGGCACCTACGTCAACGCCACCTACGGCTATGCCGTCACCTGCCCGGAGGGGTGGTTCTACACCGAGTCCGGCGAGAGCGTATGGTTCTCCTCGCCGGATAAGCACGAGGAGGTCCGCGTGAACACGAACCCGCTCTCGGGCCAGGGGGCCGCCGATGAGGAGAACGTTCTTGAAGCGCTGAACGCGACCTACGTGGAGGATCTTCGTGCTGGGATCGATGCCGAATGGGTGTCCACGGAGAGGACCTCCCTTGACGGCGTCCCGGCGTACGAGTCGGTCTTCTCCGTCCCCATCGTCGAGGAAGACCGGTATACCTTCGTCATCCGCTACGCCGTCAGGGACGACGTCGTCTACTCGGTCATGCACACGGTATTCCCCGAGGAGTACGATATCTACTCCGTTGATGTGTCTCTGGTGGCGGAGTCGTTCCGGTTCCTGTCAACTACCCCCGACTGAAGCCGGGGGCATGATGCTGTAGGTGGCACCATGCTCTTTACAGGCTTGCGATTCCACCTCTTCCCCGGTGTCGGGGGAGCGGACCGCAATAGGCCGGTTGACGGCGGCCCTGGCAGCGATGTTAACGCTTGCATTCTGATCGGCGTTCTTGGTATACCCACACGCGAGGCAGCGGAACGCTGCCTGGCTTGAGCGGTTGTCGGGGTGAATGAACCCGCAGACGCTGCACTGCTGGCTCGTATACGCCCCGTCGATCACCTTCACCGCAACCCCGGATTCGCACCTTCGGTGCTCCTGCTCCGTTCCGTTGGAACATCGCACCCGTCGGGCCTTGTACTCGATGAAGGATCGGAGCTGATGGAACGCCCATTTGTGATGTCGCTCGCGCTGGAACTTCTTAACCGTGGTCCGCAGGAGGATGCCTTTGAGATCTTCCAGAGCAATCCCCCGCTTCGTGCCTTGTGTAGCGCAAACGATTCTCTTGCTGATGACGTGATTGGTGTTGGTCTTAAACCGGCGTTCTCTCCCGGAGAGCTGGCGCAGTTTCCTCTTGGCCGACTTTGTCCCCATCTTCTGGAGAATCCCCCGGAGCCTGCCGTACCGTCGCCGCACCTTCTCGGTCGCTGCGCTGGAGAAGATCTCTCCGTCACTCGTGGTGGCGATGTTCACCACCCCGAGATCGACCCCGAGGTACTCGGTCGGAGGTTCGATCTCAACATCCGGAGTTTCCACAGTCGCGTAGAGCCAGAACGCGCCGTCCCGGTAGACAAGGTCGGTCTGCTTGACGGTCGCGACCGCCGGGAAGTGATCGGGCTTGCTGTAGCGGAGTTTGATCCTGCCGTTCAGCGTCCAGATGCTCACCCGGTTCTGCCCGACGGAGAGTACCCGGGCATCGTAGCAGACGGCCCCGTGCTCCCGGAACGAGATCTCGGAGAGAGGCTTCAAGGGTTTGCCGAGGGCGGCGAGCACCTTGTTCTGCTCCTTGATCGCTTCCTTGGTGCTCCGGTAACTCCCGGCAACCTTGCGGATCGCAAGCTGGGTCATCTGGGCAGAGAGCCCGAAGGTCTCTCTGATCTGATAGTACAGCCGTTTCTGCAGCCCGATGTTAGAGAACTGCCGTTCAGAAAAGGCAACCGGCGATATGGCGTTGCAGGCTGCATTGTACCGCGCCATGGTGGCGAACAGCATCCGCCGCTCGTCCGGAGATGCAGACAACCGCAACTTCGTCACCGATTGCATACACTTGCCTTGTGGGGGCTTCCCCGGCATAAAGAATAGCCTGGCGGGGTGAAAGTGTATCGGGACACGGCGAAAGTCGATTTCTCCACCTACTCAAGTCGGGGGGTTCCTCGACCCATGATCCTGAACCTTTTTTTGTGAACCTTTTTTTGGCCGCGCCCCACGGTCACGTCTCTATGCGCAGTGCTTCAGTCGTGCTGCCTGCCGATGGAGTCCCACTTCCCCGATGGGGGCGGGGCGCTTCCTCTCCGTGCGATGCCCCGCCCAAACTCCTGAAACGATCGGGGATACATGCTTGGGCCATGAGGCCGGCACCCGGCGGAGATGGAGATACAAAAAAGGTGGTGGGTGATATAAATTGTTGAGAGGCGATCCATTCGGCAGGACGTTTTGTCGGAGGTTCCCCGTCACCTGTTCTCTTCCAGCGCGATATCGGGAGGGAGGATCACTTCGGGAGAGATATCGAAATACGGTTCGATGACTGAGTCGTTCTCACAGTCGTGATACTGTTTCCCTCTGCTTCTGGTCCTCATCCAGAGGCGAATCTGCTGGAGTAGTGTCACATGGTTCAATCCTTTCGTTCGCAGCGGGTGAGTCCCACTGTGACATATAGCCGTTCTGATCCCCTGAGAATAAATCCATTGTGATACGGGATTTTGCCCTGAGCGCCAACCGTTCTCAAGGAATTGTAAAAATACCCGATAATAAAGGATAGTTTGTACCGAGTCTGCCCGGTCCCCTTACCCCCGCCGGAAGATCCCGTCGAGCTTTCTCTTATCGAACGCCACCACCGTCGGCCTCCCGTGCGGGCACGTCCAGGGGGTCTTCGTCCGGGCGAGTTGTGCGAGGAGGCGCTTCTGCTGGTCGTGCGTCAGGTGGGCGCCGGCCTTCACCGCACCCCTGCAGGCGACGATGCAGGTGACCGCTTCCCGCCGGTCGGGGGTGGTGCGGGACACATCGGCGAGGAGGTCGGCGATCG
>JAENZF010000022.1 GCA_016841385.1 Methanobacteriota archaeon
CAGAAGGGGTGCAGAGGCAGGCGTTCGATCCGTCATTAGCGTTAATAAGGAATCTGATCCACATGATATGGTAATTCATGAAGGCGGTTCTGGGTCTTGAAGACGGAACATTTGTTGTAGGGGATGGTTTTGGCGTTGAGGGGACATGTTCCGGCGAACTCGTCTTTTCCACGCAGATGACCGGTTACATGGAGGCATTGACTGACCCCAGTTATGCCGGACAGATTTTGATGTTCACGTATCCCCTCATCGGGAATTATGGTGTAGATCTGCAGAATTTTGAGAGTCCGCTGGTTCACGCGCGCGGCTGTGTCGCGCGTGAGATCGCCGCGGCGCCCGCGGCACAACCCTCGGTTGCAGAATACTTTGAAGAAAACGGCCTTCTTGGGATATCGGGCGTCGATACCCGCAGCCTGACGATAAAGACCCGGACGTCCGGTACCCTCCGGGCATCCCTCATCGTCGGCAGTGAGGACGGAGAAGAAGCGGTCCGGCGCGCCCGGGCCGTCTCCCCGATCAGCGATGCCGACCTCATCGGGAGCGTTTCCTGCTCCAGGCCGTACCGGATCAGCGGCCCCGGAAAGAGGATCGCCGTCATCGACCTCGGGGTGAAGCGGCACATCCTCGCAAGCCTCGGCTACCGTGGCGCCGACATCCACGTCTTTCCGCACACCACCGCACCGGACGAGGTGATGGCCGCAAAGCCCGACGCACTCTTCATCACCAACGGCCCCGGCGACCCGAGGAGGGCAACGCACGCCATCCGGTGCGTCCGGGATCTGGCCGGTGAATTGCCGGTCATCGGCATCTGCATGGGCATCCAGGTGGCTGCCCTGGCTCTCGGTGCCGAGACCTACAAGATGAAGTTCGGCCACCGGGGGACGAACCAACCGGTCCGCTACCAGGACGGGAGCATCTACATCACGACGCAGAACCACGGTTTTGCGGTGGATGAAGAGACCCTGCCCGAGGGATGCGTCGTCTCGTACCGGAACGTGAACGACGGCACGGTCGAGGGGTTCGAGAACACCGACCTCAAGATCACCTGCGTCCAGTTCCACCCGGAGGCGCACGGCGGACCCCGGGATACGGAGATGCACTTCTTTGACCGCATCTACAGGGAGATTCCATAATGCCGAAGAAGTCACACATCAAGAAAGTCCTCATCATCGGTTCCGGGCCTATCCAGATCGGACAGGCTGCGGAGTTTGACTTTTCAGGGTCGCAGGCCTGCCGCGCGCTCCGGGAAGAGGGTGTCGAGGTCGTCCTGATCAACTCGAACCCTGCAACGATCCAGACCGACCCCGATACCGCGGACGTCATCTACATCGAGCCCCTGAAAGCCGAGATCATAGCAAAGATCATCAAGAAGGAGAAGCCGGACGGGATCCTGAGCGGCATGGGCGGCCAGACCGGCCTGAACATGACGGCGGAGCTCGCGGAGATGGGTGCGCTCGAGGGCGTGGAGATCCTCGGTACGCCGCTTGAGGCGATCTACCGGGGAGAAGACCGGGAGCAGTTCCGGGACCTGATGAACGCCATCGGCGAACCCGTCCCCCGGAGCATGATCCTCGAGAACATGAACCAGATCGACGAGGCGATCCGGGAGGTCGGTCTCCCGGCGATCATCAGGCCGGCGTACACCCTGGGCGGCTCGGGCGGCGGCGTGGCGCACACGCCCGAAGAGATGCGGCGGATCATCGAGATAGGACTCTCCCGCTCCCGGATCCACCAGGTTCTGGTGGAGGAGAGCGTCGCCGGGTGGAAGGAGATCGAGTTCGAGGTGATGCGGGATGCATCCGACACCTGCATCATCGTTTGCGGCATGGAGAATGTCGACCCGATGGGCATCCACACCGGCGAGAGCGTGGTCGTTGCGCCCATCCTCACCCTGCGGGACGACGAGTTCCAGACGCTCCGAACCGCCGCCATCCGGATCATCCGGGCGCTTGACGTCCAGGGCGGGTGCAACATCCAGTTCGCCTACAAAGACGGCGACTACCGGATCATCGAGGTGAACCCCCGGGTCTCGCGTTCGTCCGCACTCGCGTCCAAGGCGACCGGGTACCCGATCGCCCGGGTGGCAGCCAAGATCGCCATTGGGCTGCGGCTCGATGAGATCATGAACCCCGTGACCGGTGTCACCCCGGCATCCTTCGAGCCCGCCATCGACTACGTGGTGGTGAAGGTGCCCCGGTGGCCTTTTGACAAGTTCAAGTCCGCAGACCGGACGCTCACCACGGCGATGAAGAGCACCGGCGAGGTGATGGCGATCGGGCGGACGGTTGAGGAGGCATTCAAGAAGGCGCTCCGGTCGCTCGATAACGACATGCAGCCGCACACGAGCCCAAGCGAGATCCGGATGATCCTTACGTCTCCGACGGACGAGCGGTTCGGGTGCCTCTTCGATGCCTTCCGGGAGGGGTTCACGGTCAGGGAGGTTGCAGACCTCACCGCCATCACGCCGTTCTTCCTTGAGAAGATCAAGAACATCGTGGACCTCGAACGGAGACTGCAGACCGCTTTTGCGCCCGAGGATGTCAGGAGCGCGAAGCGCTACGGCTTCTCGGACGAGGAGCTGCAGGCGCTGACGGGGAAGACCACCGATGAGATCGGGACCCTCGCCGGGAGTCCGACCTACAAGATGGTGGATACCTGCGCCGCCGAGTTCCCGGCCACCACGCCCTACTTCTACTCCACCTGGGAGGACGGGTGCGAACTGACCCGGGACGGCGCCAAAAAGGTGCTGATCCTCGGTTCCGGGCCGATCCGGATCGGTCAGGGGATCGAGTTCGACTACTGCACCGTCCACGCGGTGATGGCGCTCCGCGAGGAAGAGGGTATCGAGGTCCATATCGTCAACAACAACCCCGAGACGGTCTCCACCGACGCCGACACATCCGACCGGCTCTTCTTCGAGCCGATGCAGCTTGAGGACGTCATAAACATCCTCAAGAAGGATGACTACTACGGTGTCATGGTCCAGTTCGGCGGCCAGAACTCGGTGAACCTGGCCATGCCGCTGGAAGCGGAGATCAAACGCCTTGGCCTTAAAACCAAGGTCCTCGGCACGTCGCCCGACGCCATGGATGCGGCGGAAGACCGTGACCGGTTCAGCCGGCTCCTCACCCGGCTCGGGATACCAAGCCCGGCGAACAGTTCCGCCTACTCGGAGGAGGAGGCGCGGGAGATGGCCGGAGCGATCGGCTACCCGGTACTGGTCAGGCCGTCCTACGTCCTCGGCGGGCGGGCGATGGAACTCGTCCACGACGAGACCGAACTTGAGAGTTACATCAAAGAGGCCGTCCGGGTGAGCAGGAAGCACCCGGTGCTGATCGACTCGTTCCTCCAGAGCGCTGTCGAGATCGATGTCGATGCGGTCTGCGACGGGACGGACGTCCTGATCGGCGGCATCATGGAGCATATTGAGTGGGCCGGCGTCCACTCCGGCGACTCGGCCTGCGTCATCCCGTCGCAGTCCCTCTCGCCCTCGGTGATCGCGCGGGTGCGCGACTACACGAAGAAGCTCGCTCTCGGCCTCGGTGTCGTCGGACTGATCAACATCCAGTACGCGGTCAGAAACGACGTCGTCTATGTGCTGGAGGCGAACCCGCGTGCGAGCCGGACCGTGCCGTTCGTCGCGAAGGCGACGGGCATCGCGCTCGCGAAGCTCGCGGCGAAGGTGATGGTCGGCAGAAAACTTGCCGATATGGGCATCACCGAGCGGGAGATCGGGCACGTAGCGGTGAAGGAGGTGCTCCTGCCCTTCAACAAACTCCCCGGCGTGGACACCGTGCTCGGGCCGGAGATGAAGAGCACCGGCGAGGTGATGGGCATCGATTACGACTTCGGCCGTGCCTACTACAAGGCATGCACCGCCGCGGACAACACCCTGCCGACGACCGGGAACGTCTTCATCTCGGTGACGGACGAGCAGAAGGAGGAACTCCTGCCGGTCGCGCGGAAACTCCGGGAACTCGGCCTCTCGCTCTACGGCACGAGCGGGACGGTCGACTTCCTCACCCAGAACGGCATCGAGGCAAACCTGGTGCGGAAGGTCCAGGAAGGATCCCCGAACGTCATCGATGCCATGCGTTCCGGTGGGATCCGGCTGATCATCAACACCCCGG
Source organism: Methanobacteriota archaeon (assembly GCA_016841385.1). Taxonomy (GTDB): domain Archaea; phylum Halobacteriota; class Methanomicrobia; order Methanomicrobiales; family Methanoculleaceae; genus Methanoculleus. Next base: position 4,131 of record JAENZF010000022.1, read on the forward strand.
CGGACAAGGCGTCGCGGCAGGACCACATCCAGATCATGCGGGCCGCCGTCGATTACGGCATACCCTACATCACCACGCTCCAGGCGGCCCGGGCTGCGGCGATGGCGATCGATGCCATCACGCGCGAGGAGATCACCCTCGAGCCGCTCAGCCACTACATCGGGTCGGCTTGACACTCTCCACGGCTAAAGCCGGGGGCTTTCTTGCCCCCCTTGAACCTCAATCTGTAATCCGGGGAGCGCCCCGCACAACCTTTTTGTCCGATTGTTGTCCTCTCGCCGCTCCGAGCCTATGAACCCGTAGAGGATGCGGCATCCACGCTGCCCGGGCCGCCCGGAGCGCTGTGAAGCGGATGCCCACGGGGTAATCCAGTTCGATGTCGTGAAAAAAGAGCTCTGTTGAACCCCTATTCTGGTCTTCATCCTTACCCTGGTGAGGCTGGTGCCGGACCCGGCTTGTCCCTGGGACGACCTTTTTTCTCGGGCATGTCCTCATGCCGTGGACCGTGGTGGGTATCGCCACTGGGGGTGGGGCTGACGGGGAGTGCGATGTTCCGACAGGAACGGAGCACGAGAAGGCGAAGGCCTTTGAGGTGTGAACGAAGTGAGCATGAGAAACCCGAAGGGTTTCGAGGGGGTCTCCCCCTCCCCTGTCTCGCGCGAAGATCCGCACACCTCATCGACCCCACCCCGCCCGGCCTCCGGCCTCCTCAGTCGCACCTTCGGTGCTCATGCTCCGGCCCTATGGCCCGTCGCAACTCGCACCTCTGGTGCTCGAACTCCATTCCTTCAGAACGTCGTTCCCCGCCCCTGGGGCGGGGGCAGTCATGGCGATTGCGATGGATGGGACATCCGGAGCACGAGCACCGTCAGGTGCGATACCCGGTGGAAAGCCGTGCCCCTGATTGCGGCCATCTGGAACAAACAGGGGGTTCAACAAAGCCGAAAAAAGAGAGGGTTACTCTTCCCCGAGCCAGGCCTGGACCTTCTCGGGGTTGGCATCGACCCATGCCTTCGCGGCTTCCTCTTCAGGCATGCCGCCGGCGATATCGGTCATGACTGAGGCGATATCCTCGCTGGTCCACTCGAACCGGGTCAGGATGCCGTAGGCCTCCGGGTCGTCGGTCGCGAGATCCTGCCGTGCGAGGGTCACGATATCCTCGGCCCCGCCGTAGACGCCCTTCGGGTCCTCGAGGAACTTGAGGTCGTAGCGGCCGAACTTCCAGTGCGGCGACCACCCGGTCACCACGACCCACTCCTCATCGTTGATGGAGGAGGAGAGCTCCGCCGCCATGCCTGCACTGCTGCTGGCAACCAGCTCGTAGTCGAGGCCGTATTCCTCGATGGCCTGCTCGGTCCGGGTCATGATGCCCGCACCGGGCTCGATGCCGACGATCCTGCCGCCGAACTGATCAGCGACATCGTTCATCTCCTCGATCGAGTCGATGGTCACGTAAGTGGGGACGACAAGTCCGATACGTGCCGCTCCGGGAATGTTCTCGTTGACATAATCTATCTGGTCGCCGTACTGCTCCCAGTAGTGTTCATGAGTGTGCGGGAGCCATCCGGTCGTCGTAAAGTCGACATCTCCACGGGCAAGCGCCTGGAAGAGCGGCCCTGCGTCGACTGCGACCAGGTTGACCTCATACCCTGCTTCTTCAAAGACCTGCTTCATCACGTTGGTGCTGGCAATGGCGCAGTCCCAGGTGACGTAGCCGATGCTGATCTCCTTTTTGGGCTCGGCGGTTTCCTGCGTACCGGTGCAGCCGGCGGAGATGAGGCAGAGCATCAGGATAAAGCCCGTCAGTGCGAACAGGCTTCCTTTCTTTTGAACCATATATTTTCACCTTGTAGTTTTTACCGCCAGAAGGCGGCTGACATTTAGAACCCGGCGGTGTGGGGTTCCGGGCTCTCACGAACTGTCCGGGACGACGATTGGCCGATAGGCCGGACATTGAGCAGAGGTGGCGGTACATGCCACTCCTGGCGTGTTTGCACCCCAGGGCAAAAAGGCCAGATTATGACCGTTCCAACGTATGGTCCCGACATTATTTATGTTTTACGGGTTCCGTTTGACGAACGGAGCCTTTTTAAAACAGGATTTTAAAGGATGTGCGGCCGGGAAACCTCCTCTATGCGCCGGTTCTCTGTCATGTATCCGGGGTGTATGGCAGAAGATGCGGGGGGATAAGCGGGCCAATCGTCCCCGCCCTTGAAAAAGGTACAGGGATAGGTTACCGGTTCTCATGCTGCGGCACAAGGTTCTGGGTGATCCGGTCCAGGATGATCGCGATGATCACGATGGCAAGCCCTGCCTCAAATCCCATGCCGATATCCACCCGCTGGATGCCCACGAGCACCCGGTACCCGAGCCCTCCTGCGCCGATCATCGATGCGATGACGGTCATGGAGAGGGCGAGCATGATACACTGGTTCACCCCTGCCATGATGGTGGGGAGTGCGACTGGAATCTGCACTTTGAGCAGTTTCTGGCGGGGCGTGGTGCCGAAGGCGTCCGCAACCTCGATCAGCTCGGTAGGCACCTGCCGGATCCCGAGATTGGTGAGGCGCAGCGCCGGCGGCATTGCAAAAACGACCGTCGCGATGATCCCCGGGACGCTCCCGAGCCCGAAGAAGATCACCGCCGGGATGAGGTAGACGAACGAGGGCATGGTCTGCATGAGGTCGAGGACCGGTCGGAGCGCGGCATTCAGCGGGTCGCTGCCCGCAGCCGCGATACCGACCGGGATCGATATCGCGAGCGCGAGGACCGTCGAGACGATGACGAGTGCCAGGGTGAGCATCGCGAGATCCCAGAGCCCGAGGTTCCAGACCAGCAGCAGGCCGAGCGCCGTGAGCACCGCCAGTCTGGTATCGCGCCGGGTGACGAGCCAGACCAGCACGCTCGAAAGGAGGATCAGGACAAGTGCCGGTATGATGAGCAGGAGATCCTGAAACCCGCCCACGAGGAACCGCAGCCCTTCGCTGATGCCGTCAAGCAGCCAGCCGAAGTACTCCTCGATCCAGTCTACGAGTGCCTCGACGGCCTCTCCCACGGGGAGTTTAGGAAGCTGCATGAGTGTCCTCCCCCTTTCGTGCCAGAGCGGCGAGGATGGCGCCGCGTGATATGACCCCTCTGAGCCTGCCCGTGTCGTCCGCCACCGCCACAGGATAGGGGCTCTCGACGATCAACGAGATGATGTCGCCAAGCGATGCATCGGGAGCCACAACAGGAATGTCGGTGATGAGGATATCAGTCATCTGCTTTCCCTTCTTGACGGCCTCGACGGCGTCGTCGAGCGTCACCCGCCCACGGAGCAGGCGCTGGCGGGTGACGACGAATATCCCTTGGATGTCATGCTCCTCCATAAGGTGCAGGGCTACCCTTGGCCCTGCGGTGCATTGGGCAACCGGTTCGGGGCGGCGCATCACGTCGCTTGCCGAGAGAACCCTCGTCAGATCCACATCGGCGACGAACTTTTCAACGTATGCGTTCTCCGGGTTCGTCAGGATCTCCTCCGGCGTGCCGATCTGCACGACTGCACCGTCCTTCATCAGGGCGATGCGGTCGCCGAGTTTCAGGGCCTCGTCGAGATCGTGGGTGACGAAGATGATCGTCTTGCCGAGCCGCTGCTGGAGGTCCAGCAGTTCATCCTGCATGTCCCGGCGGATGAGCGGGTCGAGGGCGCTGAACGCCTCGTCCATCAGGAGTATATCGGGGTCGCTGGTGAGCGCCCGCGCAAGCCCGACCCGCTGCTTCATGCCGCCGGAGAGTTCGCCGGGCATGCTCGCTCCGTAGCCGCCGAGCCCCACCATCTGAAGCACTTCTTCGGCTTTCCGGTGGCGCTCGTCCGCCGGGATGCCCTGGATCTCAAGGCCGAAGGCAATGTTGTCGAGAACCGTCCGATGGGGGAGGAGAGCAAAGCTCTGGAAGATCATGCCCAGTTTGCGTCGCCGGGTCGCTCGCAGTTCCTCCTGGCTCATCCCGACGATATCTTCGCCGTCGATCAGTATTTCACCCTCGGTAGGGTCGATAAGCCGGTTGATGCAGCGCAGAAGCGTCGATTTTCCGCTCCCGGAGAGCCCCATCAGGACGAACGTTTCGCCCGGCATAACCTCAAACGAGACGTTATTGAGGGCCAACGTCGAGCCGGTCTCTTCGTAGATCTCCTGTTTTGAGCGACCGGACCGATGAAGTGCCAGCGCTTTCTCGGGATCCTGTCCGAATACCCTGGTCAGGCCCTTCACACTGACTATTGGTTGTAACTGTGTTGCGTCTTCTATGGATATCTTCTCAAAAATAACGGAACCCTCCGACTTCACGATTTCTATTTTATCTGCCTTATAATTTCGGGTTTTTGAAAATGCCCACTATTAATTGGGATTTTAATTTTTCCGGCATTTTGCGATGCATTTGGGGATTGGATACATCCATGTCCGTGATCCTGCGATTTGTTGGCAGTTTGTCGATTATCCCCCGTATAAGGTCCATTTTTCCGAATCCCGATCTGTCGGCCGCGCAGAAGGGCGCCGGGGCTTTAGGGATCATTACGGGGGCACCCCATGCACCTTGCACACCGGCATCCCCCGACCTCCCTAAATACCGGGAATGGTTCCGGTTCCTGCCGGTGTGCCCGTCCATACCATTTCTTTTATTGGGTGAAAGGTCATATCAATGTAGATCACTCCAGACTGTCTGTTAGACAGAAACCAGGAACGCGGAGATCAGTAACCATGGAAAAGGGAAAAGTCGTCCTAGCATTTTCAGGGGGTCTCGACACCTCCATCTGTATCCCCCTCCTGCGCGAGCACTACGGGTTCGACGAGATCGTCACCGTTGCAGTCGACGTGGGTCAGCCCGAGGAGGAGATAACCCGGGCAACAGAGAAGGGCCGGATGCTTGCAGACAACCACTATACCATCGATGTTAAGGAGAAGTTTGTAGCGGACTGCATCTTCCCGTCGATCAAGGCGAACGGGTCGTACGAGGGCTACCCGATGGGCACGGCGCTTGCCCGCCCGCTGATCGCCGAAGAGATCGTGAAGGTCGCAAAGCAGGAAGGCGCATCAAAGATCGCACACGGGTGCACTGGCAAAGGAAACGATCAGCTCCGGTTCGACTTCATCTTCAGGTCCGCCGGATACGATATCATTGCGCCGATGCGGGAGATGAACCTGACCCGCGAGTGGGAGATCTGCTACGCGCAGGAGCACAACGTCCCGGTGACCGTGGCGAAGGATAAGCCCTACAGCATCGACGAGAACTGCTGGAGCCGGAGCATCGAAGGCGGCAAACTCGAAGACCCGGCTTTCCACCCGCCCGAGGAGATCTACGCCTGGACTGTATCGCCACTCGCGGCCCCCGACGCCATGGAAGAGGTCAGGATCGAGTTCGAGAAGGGAGTCCCGGTCGCCCTCAACGGGAAGAGGCTTCCAGGTCTCGACCTCATCCGGGAGTTGAACCGAATGGCCGGAAGGAACGGCGTGGGCCGCAATGACATGGTCGAGGACCGGATCCTCGGCCTGAAGGCCCGCGAGATCTACGAGCATCCGGCCGCGACCGTCCTGCTCGCGGCGCACCGCGACCTTGAGCACCTCGTCCTGACCCGCTCGGAACTCGCGTTCAAGCATATCGTCGATGATAAGTGGTCCGAGCTCGCCTATATGGGGCTCGTGCACGAACCGCTCTTCTACGCGCTCGACGCATTCATCGGCAAGACGCAGGAGCGTGCCAGCGGCACCGTGGACGTCGGCCTGTACAAGGGCAGCGTGAAGGTGCTCGGCCGGAGCTCGGATGCCGGACTGTACTCGGACGACCTTGTCTCCTTCGACTCGACGACGATCGACCAGAATCACGCTGTCGGGTTCTCGAATTACTTCGGACTGCAGGCGCGCCTGCTCAAAAACCTCAAGAAGTGTTGAAGGGGTGCTTACAGCACCTTCTTTCCGGCTTCTTTTCCCGGCGTGCACTCGAAGACGTCGCTGATCTTGATAATGATGAGGGATTTCGCCGGGTATTTGTCACTCTTTGCTTTCACCTGGTCGCGGAACCGCTCGTAATCGGGCCCGGACGTCTTGACCTCCGTCGCGCCCTTTATCTGGAAGCAGCGCTTGGACTCCTGGTCGTAGAAGTAGAGGGCCACAACAGGGTTCTCTTTGAGGTTTTCGAGCGATTTCTGCATATAATTGTCCATGATCCAGACGGTATCGTCGGCGACGAGCTGTATCGATGCCATCGGCGCAACGTTCGGGACGCCGCTCTTCGACGCAGTAGCCATCGGCATGACTTTGGTTTTGGTAAATATCTCCTTAATCTCGTTTGAAAGCGCAACCATACGGTTCACCTCTTCCTGGAAGCGGAACGGGCGCGGCGAGGCGCCAAAACCGTTTCCGGTAGTGTGGTTATCGGCGCTATCGATATATAAGAGCTCTGCCGGGGTTGCCGTTACCAGCCGTTTTGCCGTGAACTGGTAACGACGGAGTAGCTTCCCGCCCGCACCGGCGGGTCCGGATATGCGGGGCACAAGCGGGGTGGGGTCTCCCTCTTCCCGAACGGAACCCTTCGGGTGTCTCAAACTCCTGCCGGTTTGCTGACGCTAAAGTCCGGCCCGAATCGGTAAACCTCCCCTGCAGGGCAGGTATTCGAACATCCGGCCGGGAGAAGAAAGCCGGCCAGAGGGGCCCTGCTCTCCGTCTTTTAGATGCCTTATGCGAGTATGGAAAAATATAAGCGGGCGGACAGGGAAAAGACTACTATGTGTGCCCGCTTTCTGGAGCGCTTTTTCAAACCTACCCCGCACATCGTCGAAAGCCCGCCCCCGCCGTCGCTCTCCCACGGACCGGGCACAGGTGTTCCCGAGTACCGGGTGAAGCCCTACTTCATTGTGGCGTCTGTCGAGATGGGCAACACTACGACAAAGTGCATTCTGACCGGCACGAGCCTGGAGACGGGCAGGTCCTACGTCATCAACAAGACCGTGACCATGAGCCGTGACGTCAGGCCACCAAAACCCGGTGAGACGATCTTCGGGGCGACGCTCGACGGCACGGAACTGACGCGGGAGTCGGTCACGGAACTGGTGCGGGACACCCTGCTCCAATGCCACAAAGACGCTAACCTGAGCATCAAGGACGACCTGGACTTCGTCGTCAGGAGCACCGGCGTCGTGGCGGCGATGGACTCTCCCGACCAGGTCGGGGACTTCGTCATCGCTCTGGCTAACGGCTGCCTCGAAGCCGGGGTCCCCCCGAGGAAGATGACGCCGCCGATGTCGATCGACAACCTCCCGCCGAAACTCCGGCAGTTCTCGTTTGCCGACCGGGTGGTCTTCGTCGGTGCGGTGGCCGGTGTCGTGCCGCCGATCGGGTGTACCGGCGTCGAGATGGTGGCAAACGAGATGGAAGGGGAGCTCGCGATGGCGGGCATCAAGGAAGGCGCCAAGTGGACGCCGGTCGACTTCCGGAACCCCTGCGTATCCATCGACTTCGGGACAACGCTTGATGGGCGGATCACGAGCGACGTCGCTCGTGATGAGCCGAACCCGTTCGCCCAGACGACCGGGAACTTCTGCGGGCTTGCAGGTGCCATACCGGATGCGATCGTCCGGGGCACCGGGCTTGTGAAGAACCGGACGGGAACGGCCCTCGACCTCTTCGGCGACCACAGCATCAAAGGCGCGTTCGGGGGCAGGAAGCGCTCCGTCGTCGAGGAATACGTCGACCGATGCCATGAGCATATCGATATCCGGATCGTCCCCCCCGACCGGACAAGGTTCGGGCGGGTTCCAGTCTGCGCCGAGGTGGCCGACAAGTCGGGCGTTGCCCTCATCGGGTGCGACTGTGGCGTCAACGGCAGCGAGATGCCGGCTCTCGAGGAGATCGGGCACGAGATCTACGAGAAACACGGCATGGGCATGCTGACCGAGGTCGTCGACCGGGTCTGCGCGAGGATGGCACTCCGGCTCATCGATGTCGCCGTCGAGAGAGGGATGGTCCCGCCGAACTCGTCGATCGGGTTCACCGGGCGGGCGGCGATCTCGGGGAGGAAGCCCGAGTACATCCTGCAGGGCATCACCGACCGGAACATCTACGAGACCCCGAACGACCACCTGGTCTTTGTGGACGATGGCCTTGCCCGGGGAGCAGCGCTGATGGGGCGGTGCATGAACTCTCTCGGGAAACCGAAGACTCCGCTCGGCGGTGTGCGGGGAGGGCCATGTATTATGTCTCGTCGGATCAAAATAGGAAAGTAGGATATGGTAAACGATGGCTGAAGAAGAACTCTACGATATGCTTGTTCCCCCGGGCGTGCCCCGCAAGATGATCTACGACGTCGTCGAGAAGTACGACGTGGAAGTGGTGCGGCGGCCGCAGAAGATGTCGTTTGCGAACATGGACGGGGACGCGAGAGAACTGCTGGCATTCCGCGGCAAGAGAGAGGTCGTCGAAGAAGTGCAGAAATACCTCTTTGCGCAGCTCAAAGAGTTCATCGGGGAATAGACACACTCTTTTTTCTTGTTCGTACGCCGGGAATATCTGGCGCGAGGCATAGCCCCGGGCTGAGCGGTGTAAACCGGGGTGGTGCCTGGAGGAATGAACTGAACCCAGTTTTTTTCGACTCACCCGTACACTGGACCGTGGGGGTATCGCGTTTGGGGGAACGACGTCCTGAAAGGACGGAGTTCGAGCACCGAAGGTGCGAGGGGGCGTGCCCCCTCCCCTGTCTCCAACTCATAAGGGATATCTAGCCCCCACCCCGCCCGCGCTCCTCCCCCGCTCCCACGGGGGCGGGGGCAGTGCGTGGCGATATCCCCTGGAAAGCCGTGCATGGAGATAGGCGATGTTCCAGTAAGAGCAGAGCTCTGAAAAATCCGTGCATGGGCCCTCCGTCAGGGGATATTGTGACGCCCTTGTCGGGAAGAGCCTATAACCGGTTTCGCCTGTCGAGCTTGTGGCTGGAACGGCCGTATCGGTGTTTTAGTCCACTGCCTGCATACCGCCGGCGATCAGCCGCACGAGCAGCGCCTTCTGCGCGTGGAGCCGGTTCTCGGCCTGGTCCCAGACGATGCTCTGCGGCCCTTCCAGCACCTCGTCGGTGATCTCCTCTCCCCGGTGGGCGGGGAGGCAGTGCATCACGAGAGCGTCGGGTGATGCCCGCGCAAGAAGGCGGGAGTCTATCGTGTAACCGTTGAGGGCCCGCAGGCGCTCGGCACGCTCCTGCTCGTCGCCCATCGAGACCCAGATGTCGGTGTAGAGGACATCCGCATCGTGAACCGCTTCCTCCGGGTCCGCGACGATGCTGACCCTCCCCCCTGCCGCCCGCGCCTGGCCGACGACCTCGTCCCCGGGCCGGTAACGCGAGGGGCTTGCGACCGCAATCTCCATGCCGGTCAGGGCCGAGGAGAGGATCCACGAGTTGCAGACGTTGTTGCCGTCCCCGACCCACGCGAGTTTCAGGTCGTGAAGATCGCCGAACCGCTCGCTGAGGGTCATGATGTCGGCCAGCACCTGGCAGGGATGCAGACGGTCGGATAACCCGTTGATGACCGGAACGGTCGAGTATCGAGAGAACTCCTCGATGGTGGCGTGCTCGTAGGCGCGGATCATCACCGCGTCGACGTAGCGGGCAAGCACCCGTGCTGTATCCCGGATCTCTTCACCCCGCCCGAGCTGAAGATCCTGGGGGTTTAAGAAGAGTGCATGGCCGCCGAGGTCGGTCATCCCCACCTCGAACGAGACGCGGGTGCGGGTGGACGCCTTCTCAAAGATCATCCCGAGGCTCTTTCCCCTGAGGAACTCGTGCGCGGTCCCTGCACACTTCAGCCGCTTTAAGTGCATCGCGTCGGCGACGATGCTCTCAAGTTCATACTCGTCGATATCGTTAATCGAGAGAAAATCCTTCTTCATGCAATCTCCTTCATATGCTGGCATCGCTTCTCGAGGATCTCCCGGGTGCCGATGTCCCTGCGGTGGAAGACGCGTCCTGAGACGGAAGATGCCGCTTTCTCGGCTATCGCCTCGGCCTCCTCGAGCGTCTCGCCCCTCCCGACGAACGCGAGCGTCCGCGACGTCTGGGTATAGAGCATCCCGTCCCGCTCTTCGACGTTTGCGTAGTAGAGCAGGGCGTCGCCGTAGTCCCCGAGGACGAGAGGCTCGCGGACCACCGGCGCCTCCGGGTAGCCCTCGGGGACGAGGTACTTGCAGACCGTCGCTTTACGGGCGAACCGGACATGTGATGGCGAGAGGTCTCCCTCGATGATATGGCGGACGATCTCGGAGAAGTCCGACTCCAGGAGCGAGAGGACGTTCATAGCCTCAGGGTCCCCGAAGCGGGCGTTGAACTCGATGACCCTTGGCCCCTCGCAGGTGTTCATGAACTGGCCGTAGAGGATCCCCCGGTACGGCGTTCCCTCGTCCCGCATGGCCGCGACCGTATCCTCCATAATCCGGAGCGCTTTTTCGTAGTCCGACCGGGTGACGAAGGGGAGCATGTGGTCCGGCAGGGAGTATGAGCCCATGCCACCGGTGTTCGGCCCCACGTCCCCCTCGTATGCACGTTTGTGGTCCTGAACGAGCGGCATGGGCACCAGATGCTCGCCGTCGACGAACGCCTGGAGGGTGAACTCCTCCCCGAGAAGCCGCTCTTCCAGCACGACATCTCCTCCGATCTCCCGGGCGTACTCGATTGCCCCCGCCACGTCGACGTGCTCGCCCATGATCCGCACGCCCTTCCCCCCAGTGAGTCCGATGGGCTTGACGGCGAGGTCGCCATCGTAGGCCTCGATGAATCGCCGCGCCTCCTCCGGGTCATGGCATACCCGGTATTCCGGGCACCCCGCGATCCCGTGCCGCTCCATCAGCCTGCGGCAGAACGCCTTATCCGTCTCAAGTTGTGCCGCGGCACGGGTCGGCCCCACGCAGGGTATCCCCGCCTCCCCGAGGTGATCGACGATGCCTGCCTCAAGGGGCGCCTCCGGCCCGATGACCGCAGCGTCAAGCCCGTAATCGGTGGCGAATTGTACTATTTTCGAGATATTGGTCTCTTTTTCGAGGAGCACCCGCTCCGCGAGCCGGGCTATCCCCGGGTTCTTGCGTGCCATGACAGAAAATATTCTCATGTCACTGTTGCAGGAAAGCGCCCTGGTGATCGCATGCTCCCTGCCACCACCGCCTACAACGAGTACTTTCATATCCATCTATTCGCCTGCTCTTAAAAAATGTTTATCCGTCCAGCAGCTCGCTGACCCGCACAAGTGCAAGAAGAGATGCGCTTTTTTCTGCAAGCGCCTCATGAGCGCCCGCTTCCCGGTCAACGACGGTCACTATCCGGTCGACGTGCGCGCCTGCAGCACGCAGGGCCTCAAGACCGTAAAGGGCGCTTCCTCCGGACGTGGTCACATCCTCGACCAGCAGCACATTCCTGCCGGCCACGTCACCGATGATCGTCCCGGCTTTACCGTGGTCCTTCTCCGCTTTCCTGATGATTGCGTACGGCCGGCCGCTCGCGAGCGAGACGGCGACGGCGATCGGTACGGCGCCGACCGCCACTCCGGCCACCATGTCGAACTCCCAGCCTTCGGCAATGGTTTTCCCGATCTCCGCAAGGATGGCAGGGTTCGTTGTTGCGGCTTTGATGTCGATGTAGTAGGGACTCCGGGCTCCCGATGCGAGGACGAAGTCCCCGAACTCGATAGCCCCGCTCTCAAGTAACAGTGTCGCGATTGGGTTTACCATGGTACCTCTTTAACTCCGATGTAATAGCCGATAATGTTCACCACCCGGTGAAGGAGGGGTGTCATGATGACAATCCAGGCCGCAATGGGTAAGGTAATATTCCCAAACAACCACTCCGGATAAATCAGGAGGATGAGCAGGAAGGAACCGATAACCAGATCGTACTGATCGGCCAGGAACCAGGATTCCCCCCGCCCTTTACCCAGCCTCCGCTTCAGGAAACTCTTGGCGAGATCGCCGAGGAGCGCGCCTGTTGCGAGCAGCGTAACGGAGAGGACGGTCTGATAGGGGAGTGCGGTCAGGTTGAACGAGGACCAGGCCCATATCTCGATGAGACCCACCAGTACTCCACAGAGAACGCCCCCGAAGAATCCCCGGTATGTCTTACCGTCGCCAAAGATCCGCTTGCCGTCGGGGAACGTCTTCCCTAAGTCAATGGGCGTCCCGCCGCCGAAGACCGCGGCCGCTGAGTTCGGCACGTATGCCGGAATCATGATCCACAACGCCGCAAGCCCGGAGAAGATCCAGTATCCGATGTCCGCATCGATAAGCGTCAATACTCAGTACAATCAGTAAATATAAAGATTAAAGTGTCGAAATATGAGATACGAATGATAGATGGGCACGGTGAGAGAATGCTGATAAAAAAGACAAAAAGCCTCTGCCCAACATGCGGTCGCGTACTCGACGCCGATATCGTTGAGGAAGAGGGGAAGGTCTGGCTGGTCCGTACCTGTCCTGAACACGGCGCGTACCGGGCCCTCTACTGGTCGGACGCAGAGATGTACCGGAGGTTCGATGCCTACGAGCGCATCGGAAAGGGGGTTTCGAACCCGCAGAAGCCCGCTTCCCCGGAAGGGTGCCCGAACGACTGCGGTATCTGTCAGAATCACCGGTCAACGACGTTGCTTGCCAATATCGACCTGACGAACCGGTGTAACCTCAACTGTGACTTCTGCTTTGCGAACGCCCGGGCATGCGGTTACATCTACGAACCGACCTTCGATCAGGTTGTGGATATGCTGCGCATGCTGCGCGAGGAGAAGCCCGTGCCGGTACCTGCCGTCCAGTTCTCGGGCGGCGAACCGACGCTGCGCGACGATCTTCCCGAGATCATCCGGAAAGCGAAAGAGCTCGGGCTGTACCAGGTGCAGGTCGCGACAAACGGTATCAGGATCGCGCAGGAGCCTGACTACGCTCTACAGCTGAAGGCGGCGGGGCTCTCCACTGTCTACCTGCACTTCGACGGCGTAACCCGCGAGACCAACTCAAAACTCGCGAGCGACCAGCGGGCCATAGAGAACTGCGAGAAGATCGGTCTGGGGGTGGTGCTGGTGCCCACGGTCATCAAGGGCAGGAACGACCACGAGGTGGGCGCCATCATCAAGTACGCCGCAGAGCATATCAAGACCATCCGGGGCGTCAACTTCCAGCCGGTGTCGTTCACCGGGGCCGCAAGCGAGGATGATGTCAGGAAAGAGCGGATCACCATCCCGGAACTCGCGGCACGGATCGAGGAGCAGACGGACGGTGTGATCCGGAAGGACTACTTCTACCCCGTGCCCTGCGTCGTCCCGATCTCCGAGCTCGTTGAGGCGTATACGGGCAAACCTCAGGTCACGTTCACCACGCACCAGCACTGCGGCGCAGCGACCTACGTCTTCATCACCGACGAGGGGATGGTCCCGATCAACAAGATGGTGGACGTTGAAACCTTCTTTGACTCGGTCGAGAAAATGGGGACGAAACTCGCGAAGGGCGGGTCGATCAATAAGTACGTGACGCTCGTTGAGGGAGCCAAGGACCTTTACGGCTCCACCAGAAAGGCGGAGCAGACGAATACCGGGGAGTTCATAAAGTTGATAGGAAAGACCCTCGTGCTGCAGAACTTCGAGGCCCTGCGCGAGTTCCACTGGAACGCCCTCTTCATCGGCACGATGCACTTCATGGACAAATACAACTACGACCTCTCCCGGGTGCAGCGGTGCTGTATCCATTACGCGACCCCCGACGCCCGCCTGATCCCGTTCTGCACCTACAACAGCGGCCCTGTCTACCGGGAGCAGGTCTGGAAAGCCTTCGCGCAGCCCCAGAAGGACGAGTGACGGCCGCCAGATGCGGGGAGGGAGTTAACCGGTCTCTCCCCGGGCGGCTTTTTGTGCGGTGATGTTCTTTCTCGAGCTCCTGCCGTTCGCACCTTTGGTGCTCACGCTTTTCGTGTCTGGCAATTTTCTGCAGTCGCACTGACACGGATTTCAAGGGGATATCGCCGTTTGGGGGAGGGGCTGACGGGGAGGGGGGAAACCCCCCTCGCACCTCCGGTGCTCATGCTCACTACGTTCGCACTCCCCATTGTCCCCACCCCCCATGGCGATAGTCCCACGGTCCAGTGCACGGGGTCTGTCCCTATTTCGGTTGCGGTATTTCCGGCACTCGCACCTGGCAGTGCTCACGCTCCGGGCGTTCCGTCCATCGCGACTCGAACCCCGGACAGTCACACCCCCCCCTCAAATTTTTGCGTGAGTCAATGATGTCTGGATAATTCGGGGGTTCGGCCTCCGAGGAGGGGTTTCCGCAGGGCCGCATAGTGATGTTAAGGGAACGGCAGTTCATATCCATCATCCTCCCGCAGGACGAGAGCAGCGATGGCGAGATCCTGTATGGCAAGTCCGGTGGAGTCGAAGACCGTGATGGCGTCCGGGGATGACCGCCCCTTCTTCCCGGTGACGACCTCGCCGAGGGTTCCCGCGATCCGGCCCGGATCGTAGTGCCCGGTGCTGATCGGGACGTTAACCTCGCCTGAGTGGATCGCCTGGCCGGGGTCGTCGACGAAGACCTCGGCCTCCAGCAGGAGCAGAGGGTCCAGTTCCTGTTTGCCGGGCGCATCCGCGCCGATCGCGTTGATGTGCGTCCCTTCATGAACCCAGTCGGCCATCACGAGCGGTTCTGTCGACGGCGTCGTCGTGGTCAGCACGTCGCAATCGCAGGCGCGCTCAATCGGAACGCTCAGGGCGTCGTAGTCGGAGTAACGCGCTGCAAAAGCCTCCGCACTCTTCTCCGTTCTGCTCCAGACCCGGATCTCCTCGATGGTGAGTGCGGCAGCCGTCGCCTCGACCAGCGCCTCCGCCTGCCGCCCGGCCCCTACGACTCCGAGGGTGACGGACTGCCGTGGCGCGAGGTACCTCGCCGCCACGGCACCCGCTGCCCCGGTACGCATCGCGGTAAGTTCGGTGGCATTGATGATCGCCCGGGGCGCGCCCGTCTCCACATCGATGATCACGGTGAGCGCCATGACGGTAGGAAGGCCTCTCGCGCGGTTATGCGGGTGGACATTGACAATCTTCACCCCGGCAATCCCGAGCGCCGGGAGGTATGCAGGCATCGTTCGGAAGTCTCCGCTCTTGTCGAACGTTACGTAGACCTTCGGCGGCATCTGGACGTCCCCCCTGCCGTGTTCGGCAAAGGCGGCCTCAACCGCCGAGTTCACCCCGGCATACGGCGGGTATCCGGAATGAACCGGGTAATATTTCATCGGCCAGTCACCCCGGGATGGCAGGGTGACCTTGCCGGGAGTCCTGGAAGGAGGAGTACCGGCCATGTCCCCGGTGCGGTGTGGAGCTGCATAGAATTATCTCCGGCGGGCGGGGATATCAATTGTTGGATGCATAGGAGACCGAGCGGGAAACGCCTTTCCAGGAAGCGCCGGATCGCCTGCCCCTGCCCCTCGGTCGAGCCGTTGCCGGGAAGCCCTCACAGCAGAAAAATCGGCTTTGTTGAAACCCCGCCTGCTTGCTCCAGATGTTCGCAATCCAGAGGCACTCCGGGGCACGGCTTTCCACCGGGCTGCGCATCTAGCGGTGCTCCTGCTCCCGACGTTCCGTCCATCGCATATCGCCATGACTGCCCCCGCCCTTTGGGCGGGGAACGACTGGCCGAAGGCAGGAGTTAAAGCACCGCAGGTGCGGCGGAGGAGCGCGAAGCGCGGGTGGGGTGGGGCTGATGAGATGTGTAGATCGTAGCGAGGTGGAGACCCACTCGCACCTAACGGTGCTCAAGCTCGCTCTCGCTCGCACTCCGCACCCTTCGGGTGGTCGAACTCCGTTCCTGCGGAACGTCGTCCTCCCCGTCAGCCCCGCCTCGCACCTTCGGTGCTCGAACTCCGCTCCTCGAAGACCTTCGGTCTTCTCGAACTCCTGTCCTGCGGACAGTCGTTCTCCGGAGCGTCGTTCCCCCAATGGCGATAAACGACCGGCGGCACGGCGGGAGTTCGAGCACCGAAGAACGACGTTCCTTCAAGAACGGAGTTTGAGCACCGGAGGTGCGAGGTGCGCAGGCCACCACGGTCCACTGCATGGGAACATGCTCGAAGAAAAAGGCCGATTCCAGGGACAAGCCGATCCTAGCACCAACCCCATCGGGGTAGGGAGGAAGGCTAGAAAAAAAAGTTTTAACAAAGCCGAAACAACACGTTCGGGACCTGCCGCAAACCGGCCCCGCACGCTCTGTTCAACCCGTTCTCCGGGAGAGCGGGGGTGTTGAGGTCGCCCCTCCTCTCAGACGGGGGCATCCTGCATCCCCCGTATCGAGAGCCGGATCAGACCGAGGTTGGCGTCGGGCTTCGCGAGTATGC
>JAENZF010000246.1 GCA_016841385.1 Methanobacteriota archaeon
TGAGGATATGGAGGTCCGCGTCGAGGATGACGATCGCATCGGAAAGATAGTCGAAGAGATCATCGAACGGGACGTTTTGAGCCGACGAATATAATTTGGCCTTGCCAAAGGGTTTCATGATGACATGGCCGTGAGACTGGAGGACCTCGAGATATTTGGCCACGGAACCGCGGTTCATTTTCAAGGTACGCGAGATTGTGGAGATTGAAACCGCCTCGGGATACCGGTCCTGAAGAAATTCCCGGATCCGGGTATGCTGGCCTTCCTTTCCACTCATAGGTACGTACTATGCAGTACCGACCGTTAAATGAATGGTGCTGCATGCGCTACGATGTTCTATCAGCACTTTTACCGCATTCTTCCTTCCCGAAGGGATATCTCACCGGGCGGCGGAAGCGGGCTTCCGCAGCAGCCGGTCGTCCAGATGACGGAGAACGGCAGAGGTCGCTACGGCAACGCCGCCGCCGGCCAGAAAAACGACCCGGCTGATGAGATATAGATGAAGCCGTCGATACCACCCGGACGCAACGGTTCATCCGTTCCGGCCGGGACCGGAAAGAGCGGATCCGTCTCAAAAGCATTTTCCCGGTCGAGAACCGATAATATCGGTAAAAAAGACGTCATGCCGGTTAAAATGAAAAGACAGCACCCAGGCGGCCTTTGACAATCACAGAGCGCCGACTCGGGCGACACCGCTATTCGTCTCACGCCGGAAGTACCATGCAGACAAAACCGCCCGACCTGATCTACGGCGTGGACGAGACACCGCCGACCACAACCCTTCTCCTCCTCGGTCCCCAGCACATCTTCCTCGTTACGAGCTCGCTTGTCTTTCCCGTCGTCATCATCCGGGCGGTCGGGGGCACGACCGAGGACGCGACATTCATCGTCACGATGTCGATGCTCGCCGGCGGTATCGGGACGGTGCTGCAAACGATCAACAGAAAAGGGATCGGGTCGGGTATCTCTGCCCTGCGGTCTGCGGCCCTTCGTATATCGCTGCATCTCTCCTCGCGGTCCAGACCGGGGGCCTCTCCCTGCTCTACGGCATGACGGCCGCCGCCGGTGCAGCCGAAGCCCTCTTCTCGCGGTTCCTGAACCGTCTCCGGTTCCTCTTCCCCCCGAGGTCACCGGCGTGGTCGTCACGATGGTCGGGATCGCGGTCATCCCGATAGCCGTCCAGAACCTCCTCGGCACCGGGACCGGCGATACCGTCACCGAAGAGGCGCTCTCCATCGATGCCCGGTACCGGGGGAGATCGCTCGACCTCGAACCCGGCCGACCCGACGACTGCGACCTGTTTGCCGACGGGGACGGCCTCGCCCGCCTCCCGGCGCTCCTGATCCGGCAGTACGCCGACGGCGTGCGCACGGACAGGCGGGACGGGGAGTGCCGGGTCAGGCTGCACTTCGAGCACTGAGTCCCCCGTGAGACGTTTTCTACAGCCGTAACGGCGGCATCCGGAGCAAACCGGATACCTAAAAGAGTTGTGAGGGGGACCGCCCCTCAGGAAACCTCGGCCGCTCCCTCTGCAGGCATCTGGTGGCGGTCAAGCACCCACCCGACCAGCAGTGCAACAGTCGAGAGGGGGAGGGCGATGACGAGAGGATCCACGGCCTGCCACGGCGCGGGAAGAATTGCCGGCACCCCGAAGAGGAGGTTCGACAGCCCGAGCGCTTCCGACTCCTTGATGTGGACAAACGCGGTCCATACGAACCAGGCGGCCGCTCCGGCGATCAGGCTTATCTTTGCGGCGCGGAGCGACGGCCTGCTGCTGTACATGGCGTGGGCGTAGGCCGGCAGGAACGCCGATGCACAGAGACCCATGAACATCGCCGTCGCCCGGGCGATGATGCTGCCGGGCATGATGAAGGCAAGGACGACGCTTATGGCGATCATAACGA
>JAENZF010000023.1 GCA_016841385.1 Methanobacteriota archaeon
CGCCATCGCCGGGGCGGCAGAGCGGGCGGTCTTCGACGCCGATGCGCTCGTCTGCCCCCTGCCGGCGGCGAAAGAGACGATCTACACCCCGCACGCGGGCGAGTTCGCCCGGATGACCGGGACGGAACCCCCGGCGGACCTCATTGCGCGCGCCCGGTGCGTGAAGGCTGCCGCCACGGCGGGGACCGTCCTGCTCAAAGGCCCGGTCGACGTCGTCTCCGATGGGAGAAGGGTCAGGTTCAACCGGACCGGGACCCCTGCCATGACCACCGGGGGAACGGGCGACCTGCTCGCCGGTGTCGCGGGGGCGCTCTTCTGCCAGGTTCCGGCGTTCGAGGCAGCCTGCATCGCCGCGTACGCGAGCGGCAGGGCCGGCATGCGGGCGAGCGAAGGGCGAGGGAACGGTATGCTTGCCACCGATATGCCCGACTACATCCCGGAAGAACTCTTCTGCCTATCCGCGCCGGAGTAACCTGCCGGCTGCCCGGAGACGTCCTCTTTTATGCCCGGAAAAAGAGAAGATCTCCTGATACACATGAACGAGTCCGGCAAACACGGCGAGACCCCGGTCTTCACCCACATCGAGAACGACCGCGCGCAGATGGTGGACATCTCGGCAAAGCCCGAGGTCGTCCGGGAAGCGGTTGCCAGCGGCAGAATTTATCTGCGGAGCGAGACGCTCCGGGCCATATGGGGAGGAACCGCAGTCAAGGGCAACGTCCTCGCGACCGCACGGGTGGCGGCCACCCTCGCGGTGAAAGACACGCCGCGCATCATTCCCATGTGCCATCCCATACCGCTCGGGAGCATCACCGTCGATTTCGAGGAGGGCGACGGCTACATCGAGGCGACCGCCCGCGTGAAGTCCTACGGGAGGACGGGTGTCGAGATGGAAGCGCTCACCGGCGTCTCCGTCGCTCTCCTCACCGTCTGGGATATGGTCAAGTCGGCAGAGAAAGACGAAAACGGCCAGTACCCCGTCACCCGGATGGATGCCATCCGTGTCGTGGAGAAGCGCAAGGGTGTCTAGGTCCTCGTGCGGCCACTCACGCCGCCGAAAGGAATCCTTTATTAGCGCTCTCGCCAACCTGTTAGGAACCACGGGACACGTCCCGGATAGGAATGTGGCGGAAACGCTGAACCTGAGGTGATTAAAAGATGGCAAAGTCAATGTATGCCTACGTTCGCGAGGCATGGAAGCGGCCTGACAGGTCTGAGGTGAAAGGCCTCCTCTGGCAGCGTCTCCAGGTCTGGCGGCGCGAAGGGAGTATCGTACGCGTGGAGCACCCGACCCGGATCGACCGGGCCCGCTCGCTCGGATTCAAGGCCAAACAGGGAATCATCGTTGTGCGGGTCAAGATCCGCCGCGGTGGCCGAAGGAAGCCCCGGTACATCCGCGGGCGCAGGTCCGCTCGCATGGGTATGCGCCGGATGACCCCGGCAAAGAGCCTGCAGCGCATGGCCGAAGAGCGTGCGTCCCGCAAGTTCCCGAACATGGAGGCATTGAACTCCTACTGGGTTGGAGAGGACGGACGGTCCAGGTGGTTTGAGGTGATCCTGGTCGACGGGCACCACCCGTCGATCCGGAGCGACCGCAACCTCGCATGGCTGGCCGACCCGGTTCACCGGGGCCGGGCAGAGCGCGGCAAGACCTCTGCCGGCATGAAGGGGCGCGGGATGCGGACGCGCGGACGTGGAACCGAGAAGACACGCCCGAGCCTTCGTTCCCATGCTAACCGCGGCAAATAATTACCCTTTTTTTCCTACGGCCTACCCACGATGAAGATCACAGACGCCTGTATACATCCTTATCCTGCCGGTGACTCGACGCTTGCGCGGATGGCGCTCGAGGCAGCAGGGCTCGGGTTCGATAGCATCGTCGCTATCGGAGATGTCGGGCATCAATCTTCCGGACCGGAGGTTCTCCGGGGTGCCGTGATCGGTGCCGCATCCTTAAAGGAGGTTCTCAGGCAGGTGCGCGACCCCGCCGTCCGGGGTGCCGACGTGGTCTATGTCAACGCTGGGGAGATCTCCTTCAACAGGGCCATCGTCTCGGTGAAGGAGGTACACGTCGTCAGGAACATCCATGCCACCCGGAGGAACGCCTTCGACCACGTCGCCGCACGGACGGCGGCGGAGCGTGGCGTGGGGGTGGATATCTCGATGGCCCCCATCATCCAGCTCCGCGGGACAAAGCGCCAGAGGGCGCTGCAGCGGTACGCGGATATTCTCTCGCTACAGCGGCGCTATGGCTTTGGGCTGACAATATCCTCGGATGCCCGCTCGATACTCGGGCAGCGGTCGGTCCGCGACGTCCGGGGTCTCTGCGCGCTCTTCGGCATGACCGGGGCGGAAGTGAGCGAGGCCCTCTCGTCGGTTGGCCGGCTCACCGAACCACACCGGCCTGTGAGGGTGGTCGGATGAAGCCGAGGCCCCCGGCGATGCGGGCAAAGCGGCGTTACATCCTGGCGCGGATCCTCCCGTACGGGGTGACAATGGACCAGAAACAGGTGTACCTCTCGGTCATCGAGGCCGCGACCTCCCTCTGGGGAGATGCGGCTGTCGGTTTTGCGCAACCGGCAGTGGTCTTCTGCGACGCCGGGTACGCCGTGGTCCGGTGCCGGCGGGGAACCGAGAAGGATATCGCCACCGCTCTTGCAACGGTCAACGCGATCGCCGATGAGCGGGCTGCACTCCGGACAGTCGCCACCTCCGGGACCATCCATGCACTGCGGCGCAGAATAAAGCCGATCCGGCCCCTCTCAGAGGCCGGGGAAGTGAAGTTCGGGGAAAATTATTTTACGGTATACCGCTATCCCCGTCACAAAGTTGATTTGGTTGAAAAAGGTATTAAGCATCAGAAGTCATTGTTTTTCACCGAAGCCGATTTGGAGGAACGCTAATGCAACCACAATATCAAATGGGATATGACCGGGCGATCACTGTCTTCAGCCCGGACGGAAGGCTCTACCAGGTTGAATACGCCAGAGAAGCGGTGAAACGGGGCACGACAGCCGTTGGAATCAAGTGCAGCGAAGGCGTCGTGCTGATCGTGGATAAAAGGGTGACGTCCCGTCTCCTCGAGCCGGTTTCCATCGAGAAGATCTTCAAGATCGACACGCATATCGGTGTGGCGTCCTCCGGCCTCGTCGGCGATGCGCGGTCCCTCGTGGACAGGGCACGGGTCGAGTCCCAGATCAACCGGGTCTCTTACAGCGAGCCGATCAATGTCGAGACCCTGGCCAAGAAACTCTGCGACCACATGCAGACCTACACCCAGTTCGGCGGTGCGCGCCCCTACGGGACTGCTCTCCTGATTGCAGGGGTCAGCGACGGGGAGGCCCGGCTGTTTGAGACCGATCCGAGCGGCACGCTGCTCGAGTACAAGGCGACCGGGATCGGCACGGGCCGGCCTGCGGTCATGAAGGTCTTCGAGGACGAGTACCAGGAGGAGGCGGACTTCGCCGGCGCCATCCAACTCGGTATCAAGGCCCTGCATGCCGCGACAGAGGGCAAGCTGGACGTGAGCGCCATCGAGATCGGCGTCGTCTCCATCGCGACCCGGGAGTTCCGGAAGCTGGAGAAGGACGAAGTGAAGACCTACGTCGACCAGTTCGAAGAGTGAGCGTCACCCTCTATGATACCTCTGGACCAGGCAGTTGTAGCGCGGCTTGAGAGCTACGGAGAACGGTTTGAAGTGCTTGTCGACCCTGATCAGGCCATGCGTATCCGGCAGGGGGAGGAGATCGATCTCGAGGATGTGGTTGCAGCCGACTCCATCTTCTCGAACGCCGCTCATGCCGAGCGGGCCTCCGACGAGGCACTCCTGAAGGTCTTCAAGACGACCGAGTTTGGAGCGGCCGCACTCCGGATCATCCAGAAGGGCGAGATCCATCTCACCTCCGAACAGCGCCGCCACCTTATTGCAGAGAAGCGGAACCGGGTCATCACGTTCATCGCAAGGAACGCCGTCAACCCGCAGTCCGGGTTCCCTCACCCACCGCAGCGCATCGAGCTTGCCATGGAAGAGGCGAGGGTGAGCATCGACCCCTTCAAATCCGTTGAGGAGCAGGTCAAAGAGGTGGTCAAGGCACTTCGTCCCCTTCTCCCCATCCGGTTCGAGGAAGTCCGCATCGCCGTGAAGATCCCGGCGGATTATGCCGCGAGGGCCTACGGGGAGCTCCAGACCGCGGTGACGATCGAGCAGAGCGAGTGGCAGAAGGATGGATCCTGGATCGCCGTCGTCAGAATTCCGGCAGGTATCCAGGAAGAGTTCTATGACCTGGTTAACAAACTCTCCAGGGGAAATGCAGAGACGCGGATTGTCGAACGCGTGTCGTGAGTAACTATATTAATCGACAACACAAAAATTAGAGGACATATTAGAGGTACGCGAAATGGCAAGCCGCAAACAGAGTGCTAAGGGCAGGGTAGTCGGAAGTGCCGGGCGTATGGGCCCGAGGTATGGCCGGTTTATCCGGAAGAGAATAAACCAGATCGAGAAGGTCTCCCGCGCGAGCCACGCCTGCCCCCGCTGCGATCAGGAAGCAGTCAAGCGTGAAGGAACGGGAATCTGGACGTGCCGCAAGTGCGGATTTAAGTTTGCTGGCGGAAGCTACGTCCCGGAGACGCCGGCGATGCGCGTCGCTACGCGGAGCATCGAGCGCTCGCTGCAGAAGGAGGGCTAATCAGTCGTGGCTGCCTATAAGTGCGCTCGTTGTAAGCAGAAAGTGGAAATCGACGTCAATATACGCTGTCCCTACTGTGGACACCGCATCCTCTTCAAGGAACGCGGAGCCGGAATAAAAGATCTGAAGGCTCGATGACGGTCGTCACGACGTCACGTAAACCGGTCCCCGAGGTGCGCTCCCTCTCCCGGGATCTGGCGTTCTCAGTCGGCGGAGAGTATGTCACCCGTGGCAAGGCGGGCATGGGCGACCTCTTCTCTCTTGACGAATCGGTTATGATCGTCTCCAAATCAGGTCCTTTTTTTCTCATCCAGGCTTTTTCGAGCGGAGAACCTGTGGCGGAGATCCCTGTCAAGTCCTTTACCGTCGAAGAGCGGCCCGGAGCGATCGCCCGCGGGCTCTTTGTCTCGGATCGCTCCATATACGAGGCGCTCAAGGATCAGATCGACGTCGTGTTTGCCGGTGAGTCCCTCCGGGAACACCGTATCGTCTTTGACGGGACGCAACGGAAGCGCTACACCCTGAAGGTTGTCCCGTGATGCATACGGCAGTCTTCCGGTTCACTACCGACGATGCCCGTGCCCTCTACCTCTCCGTCTGTCAGGAGATAGGCGACGTGGGGGACCGGTCGTCAGTCCGTGTACGGCTCGCGGGCGACGATCTGCTCGTCCTCGAGGTGACCGCCACCGATATGCCGGCGCTCCGGGCGGCTCTCAACACCTGGCTGCGGCTGATCACCATAGCAGTCGAGATGCGGGAGATCGCTGTCCCGTCCGGGTGATGCCGGCGACAAACCCGCTCTTCCTCTGTTACCCCGTGGAACGGATCTCTCCGGGCGCGACAGAGTTCTCTGCTGCGAACCCTCACATTTTATGGGCTCCACGCCCCTACCATGTAGAGAAAGGGCAGAGAGCCGGGAAGGCCCCTGTCCGCCACCCGAAATATTGTTACCGATCTTCGTCCTATTCGAGGAGGGTTGATGAATATGGAAAATATCCCACCGAAAGTACAGAACCAGCTGGCGATGCTCCAGCAGATGCAGCAGCAGCTGCAGACTGTGGTCTCGCAGAAAGCACAGTACGAAATGACGATCCGTGAAGCAAAGCGGGCGGTCGAGGATCTGGCCGATGTCCCCGAGGATGCGGCGGTCTTCATGAACGTCGGCAGCATCATGATGCAGAAGAGCAAGGAGCAGGTGCTTGCTTCCTTAAACGACCGCGTCGAGACGCTCGAGCTCCGGGTTAAGTCGCTCGAGAAGCAGGAGAAGGCCCTGCAGGGCAGGTTCGAGCAGTTATCCTCACAGATCAGGGGAGCACTGGAAGGCAAACAGCAGCCTCCCGGCGCTACCTAAACCCTGAAATTCCTTTTGGTGAGCGAAAATGGAGTGAGTTAATCACTCCTCCCCTTCGCTGTCATTTTTCCGTGTCCGGCAGACGAGGTTGATCGCGTTGATCACCGCCTCGACCGATGCAAGGATGATGTCGTCGCTTGAGGCGCTGGCATCAAAGACCCGGCCCCGCTCATCCTCGACGGCGATGGTGACGTGTCCCAGGGCATCGGTGCCCCCGGAGATCGCCTCGATGTTGAACTCCTTGAGGTGAACCGGGGCCGGGATGATGCCGAGGATCGCTCGCACGGCTGCATCCACCGGCCCGTTGCCGACACTCGAGAAGATATGCTCTTCTCCGTCGATGGTCGCCCTGACACTGGCTGTCGGGATCACGTGGTTGCCGGTCATGATGGCGACATCCTGGAGTTGCAGGGTCTTTTCGTCGGGCGCGAGTTGCATGACGCTTCCGGCGATCTCGTAGAGGTCCGCGTCCGTCACCCGCTTGCCCTTGCCGGCAATCCCCTTCACCCGCAGGACGATCTCGTCGAGTTGCGCGTCACCAGGCTCCATATGCACCTCGGCGAGCATCTGCCTGACCGCATGCCTGCCGGCGTGTTTGCCGAGTTTCAGCCTGCGTCGGTGGCCGACCATCTCCGGCGTCATGATCCCGGGCTCGAACGTGTCCGACCGGGTGATCACGCCGTGGGAGTGGATCCCGCTCTCGTGGGCAAAGGCGTTCTCGCCGACGATCGGCTGCGTGGCCGGAATGCTCATCCCCGCGTAGCGGGAGACGAGCCTTGAGGTCTCCACAAGACTCGTCGTCCTGATGCCGGTATCGATCCCGTAGATGGACGACAATGCCATCACCGTCTGCGCGAGATCGGCGTTTCCCGCCCGCTCGCCGAGGCCGTTCACCGTCACCTGCACCTGAGAGGCGCCGCTCTCGACCGCTGAGATGGTGTTCGCTACCGCAAGCCCGAAGTCGTTGTGGCAGTGGACGTCGATCGGGCAGTCCACCTCCCGGCCGATCCGGGTGATGAGGTGTTTCATGGCCGTCGGGGTGATCACACCGACCGTGTCGGGCACGTTGATGATCGTGGCCCCGGCATCCACCGCAACGCGGTATACCTCTATCAGGTAGTCCGGGTCCGTCCTGGTGGCGTCCATGGCGGAGAACATGCACTGGCCGATATGGTCGCGGGTATACGCGATGATATCGCCGGTGGCCTCGAGGACCTGCTCGCGGGTCTTTTTGATGGTGTACTCGCGCTGGACGTCGGAGGTCGGGATGAAGACATGGACCATATCGACATCGCAGTCGATGCAGACATCCACATCGGCCCGGAGCGACCTTGCGAGGCCGCAGACCTGCGCGTCGAGCTCGAGACCTCGTATGGCCTTGACGATCTCGCGCTCGGCATCGGAGGATGCGGGAAAGCCCGCTTCGATGGTGTGTACTCCTATCCCGGAGAGCTGCTCTGCAATACCGAGTTTCTCTTCAAGCGTGAATGAGATGCCCGGTGTTTGTTCACCGTCGCGCAGTGTGGTGTCGAAAACAGTGACGTTACTTTTCGCACGGCTATCGGCGAAGAAGACAGTACGCTTCAGCGTTCCTGGGTGCCTCAGCGTTTGTAGGGTTCATACTTATCCATTATCCGAGGTCATATATAAAGAATAATGTCCGGGTCGTGCAATGACCGGAGGATTTTACGAAATATTTAATAACAACTCGCTCTAACATTATTAGAGCAGAGACCCGCCTTAACTCAGACTGGTAGAGTGCGCGGCTGTAGTATAGTCTTCGCTCTCGGGCGAACTGCGCGGCTACCGCGATGTCCCCGGTTCGAATCCGGGAGGCGGGATCCCCTCAACAAACAAAGAGTGCCCAGGTAGTGTAGTGGCCTATCATGACGGCCTGTCACGCCGTCGACACGGATTCGAATTCCGTCCTGGGCGTCATTTTCATTTTTTCTTATTCGAGCAGAGCGCATCTTCGCCGGCGATGACGGCAGGCACCACACTCCCCGGGATCTGCCGGAACGTCTCGTGAGTCCAGTGATAATCCCTGAAGGCTCCTGCCAGGCAGTCGGCGCGATGAAAATGGTTATATAGTAGATTTTATTTTTATTCTTTGGATAAAATATATATACCTTGATGCAGTATCCGGTGCCATGCACGCTCCAGGAAAATGGATTGAGAGCGATCCCGTATTCGACAGTCTGGGGACGCTCATCCTCGGGATAGGTCTTCTTATTTTCGCAAGTCTGGTCATATATGCCTCCGGGTTTCTGACCTGACGGCAGAAGGCGCCCGCCGGGATACCGTGCCTGCAACGGGTCCCGGCGGTCCTAAGAACTTATTACAAATCCGCCTCAACGTGTGATGTAAGCCCGGGCTTACACTACGGATGTGACGCAAGATGACGCAGAGCAGTACCCCACCGGAGACCAGAGACGATCGTTTGAATGAGCAGGACCTGCAGACCCTGTTGTCCCGATTATCCGATCCGGATAAGGCGGTGCGGGCGGAGGCAGCGTGCGGGCTCGCGGCGATAGGAAAGCCTGCCGTATCTGCCTGCATAGCCTTGCTGCAGAACAGCGACTGGAAGGTGCGCTACCGTGCGGCGGAGGTCCTTGGACGGATCGGCGACGGTGAAGCGTATGCGCCCCTCACTGCTGCCCTCGACGACGGGAAGGACCATGTTCGCTACATGGCGGCGAAGGGACTCGGGCTGCTTGGCGATCCCCGGGCAGTTGCACGCCTTCGCGGCATGCAGCGCGACGAAAACGAGTTTGTGCGGCGGAGTGCTGCCTCTTCCCTCGGGAAGATCGGCGGCGAGGAGGCGATCGGGATGCTTCGTGCGGCTCTCGGAGACGAGACGGCGGACGGCGTCCGTGCGGCAATCGTTGCGGCGCTCCGTGATGCGGAAAACGACTGGCGGGAGCGTAGCGAGCGGCAGGAGTTCGAGCACCGAAGGTGCGAGTAACGACTGTCCGTAGGATGCGACTGACGGGACGTCCGGAGCATGAGAAACCCGAAGGGTTTCGGGACAGGAGGCCGAGCACCGAAGGTGCGAGCGGGACGGCGTTTAGAGTCGCGCGACGATCACCGTGATGTTGTCGGTGCTTGCCGCGTCCCTGGCGGCACCGATCAGTCTCCGGCATGTCGTATCGGGATCGCTCGTCATCACGATCTCCTGGATGGTGCTCTCCGGGATGTAGTCGTGGAGCCCGTCCGAACTGATGACGAGAACCGCCCCTGCGAGTTCCCGCTCATCAAGGTCGACCTGCACCCGGGCCGCGAGGCCGAGCGCCTGGGTCAGGATGTTCTTTCCCGGGTGGAGCATCGCCTCGGCAGGGGAGAGCATCCCGGCGCTCACGAGATCCTGGACGTAACTCTGGTCACGCGTATGCCAGACGGACGACGGCGTGATGATATGCGTCCTGCAGTCGCCCACCGTGCCGATCCAGCACCTGCCTGACCCGCCGACGATCGCTGCCGAGAGCGTTGTTGCGGCATTCAGGTTCTTCTCCTGGTTATAGGCGCACACTGCAGTGTTTATGCGCTGAAATGCGCGTTCGAGGACTGCGGCGGGCCCGGTCTCCGGGAGACCCTCGCCTACAGCCTCCGCGAGGATTGTGACCGCCATTCTGCTCGCGACCTCTCCGCAGGCATGCCCCCCGAGCCCGTCCGCGACGGCGAATACGTGATACCCCGCTACCTGGCCGGTAAAGTAAGCGTCCTCATTCTGTTCCCTGCCCCCGGTATCGCTCATCGCCGCATACTGGATTCCTGACTCTCCCCTCACCTGCCCTGCACCACACAATCCTGGGCTGCTTGAACGAATATTCTTTTGGTGGCTGTACCTTCCTGCCGGTCTCTCACGGGAACCCCCGGTGTAGCCCGTTCTCCTTTGCGCAATCAATGGCATACCTGTACTCCCGCGCCGTGACCGGACGCTGCAGCGCCGCAAGCACCGGGCTCCTCCCTCCCTCGGCCACTCTCCATGCCGGGTGGTACTGGGCCATGACGTTCACGTAGGAGTCCCGCGATATCTCGTCGGCGATGAACTTCGTCACGATCTCGCTGTTCGCGAGGTTTCCGGGAAGCACCAGGTGCCTGATGATCATGCCCCGCACCGCAAGGCCGTCTCTGACTTCCAGGTCCCCGACCTGCCGGTGCATCTCCGCTAGCGCGGCCTGCATACGGGCGGTGTAGTCGGGGGCATGGGAGAGTTCCAGCGCCACGTCGTCCCGCCCGTACTTCGCGTCCGGCATGTAGATGTCGATGACGCCGTCGAGGAGCCGCAGGGTCTCCACGGCGTCGTAGCCCCCGCTGTTGTAGACCAGCGGGAGATTGAGGCCACGGTCGGCGGCGAAGGCGACCGCACGAAGGATCTGGGGGACGACATGCGAGGGGGAGACGAGGTTGATGTTGTGGCACCGGCGGTCCTGCAGGTGAAGCATGATCCCGGCGAGGTCTTCGCACGGGACCGCGTAGCCGACCCCGCACTGGCTGACCTCGAAATTCTGGCAGAACTCGCACCGCATGTTGCAGCCTGCAAAGAATATCGTCCCCGACCCGTTCCTCCCCACCAGCGGGGGCTCTTCACCGAAATGCGGGCTGTAACTCGAGACCCTCGGCAGGAGGCCGGTCCGGCAGAACCCCTCTTCGTCCTCGACGCGGTTCACGTGGCACTCCTGGGGGCAGATGACGCAGTCGCGGAGCACCTCGTGCGCCCGCCGCGCCCGCTCCTCCAGTTCGCCGCTCCGGGATAGGCGTAGGTATCCGGGTAGCTGGGTTCGTTCTGCTTCGGCCATGATCCTCCCTGGGCCTGAAGATGAAGAAGGTTTACCCCTCCCCTGCCTGCAGGCCTCATCCCATGGTGGAGAGCACGGAAGCGTGGGCACCCGGCGACTCGAGCCATGAGCGTCGGCGAAGAGTGCCGGGCCGTAAGGCCAAACCCCGATACCGCCGATTGCCTCGAGTACTATCTCCGGCTATCCTGCACCGAATTGTTTTGAAAATCTTTATATATCTGGTAATAAATTTCTCATTCGTATGTCCGGCGACCCTAACCGTCCGCGCAGAAACCCTCTCGGTAAGGTGATCTTCATTCTTGTCGTCCTTGGTGTAGCCGTCATCTGGGGTGGGGAGATCTCTTCGTTCATAGGGACGCTGGTATCCGGGACACCGGATACGTCAGGGCTTGATTCAAACCGGGTTACCGCTGAAGACCTGGAGACAGGACCAAAAACCGTCAATTATCCGTATGTTCTCCGCGGCAAACCGGGTCTGGTCCGGTTTGATGCCTACCGGGGCGTCAACGACTATCTTTCTAAGAAATATCCTGCCTCATTCGGCGATGATCACGACTACTGGATCCAGTTTGTCGACGAAAGTGTCCAGGACCGGTACCTGAAACAGCTGGCCGACAACATCCGGGCTGCCGAGACCGACCGCGACGATCAGGTGCGGGCCGCAATCAGCATGGTGCAGAGCATCCACTACATCGATTATTCGTTCGATACGGCAGCCAAGTATCCGTATCATGTGCTCTACCACCAGAACGGGGACTGTGACGAGAAGTCGCTTTTGCTCGCGTACCTTCTCCGGGACCTGGGATACGGTGTCGCGGTCTTTGTATTCGAGCAGGAGAGCCATATGACCGTGGGCATCAAGGCGCCCGATCGGTACTGCTACGGGAAGACCGGGTACGCGTTCATCGAGACCACCGTGCCGTCCATCCCGACCGATGCCGAAGGGGACTATGCAGGGACCGGGAAGTTGAGGTCGGACCCGAAGGTCTTCGTCGTAGCGGACGGAGACTCCTTTGAGGGTATCTGGCGGGAGCATACCGACGCCGCCGAGTGGAACCGGATCCGGGGCATGGGCAGAGAGCTGGATCCGTACAATTACGGGCGTTACCGGAACCTGGCTCAGGCGTATGGGATACCGTATGCGTAGGGCCCGGCCGCTCGGTACCGCGCGGAGGGCGCCGCACCCCTCCGGCTCACGGGGAACCCCCATGAGGCAGACTGCCGGGAGCGAGGGCGCTCTCTCTGATACGCACGGCGTCTTCGTGATGGTCGCCGTCACCATCATCCTCGCCGCTCTCATCCTGCTGATGCTGCTTGCGATGCTCCCTCCCTGGTCGTGGGAGGAGCCCGCACAGCCCCCGATCATCATCACCGGGATTACCCACACCAGTCAAGCGACAGGGCTACTTACCTATGCAAGCAGGGTCACCCTCAAGAACAACGGCAGTACGGTGTACGAGAACGATTGTCTGAGAGCAGTCTTCTACGTAAACGGCCAGAGAGTCTGCATCGTCCAGACCTTGAACGGCTACCTTCTCATCCCATCGCACCACTACGGGGTGAAGACCCTCGGTGGCGAGGGCTGCCGCACCCCCTACTGGAACCCGGGCGAGGAGATGGTACTGGACCTCTCCGACAACACGCTCTACCCGGGGGCACAGGTCACCGTGGAGATTATGGATAAACGCAACGGGAAGGTGATCTCGAAGCACACGGTTCAGGCATGAGGCCGACCGTCACCAAAGGACCATGTTTTTTGTATCGGCACGCTCCTAAAGACTGTTATGTTTAAAATGGTACTCGTGGCGGTCGACGGGTCGGAGATCAGCCACCGGGCGCTCGAAGAGGCTCTGGCTATCGCCCGCGCCATGCAGGCTCCCGTGCATGCCATGCACGTCGTCCAGACCGGCACGTATCCTGCACTGACCCTCAACGAACTCGAGCCTCCCGATATAGCAAGGCAGGCGCTCCTCGATTCGCTCGAGCGGGAGGCGGACGAGATCCTCGCCGATGCGGAGCGGAAGGCAGCTGCAGCCGGTGTCCGGATAACCGCCCATAAGCGCTGGGGGCACCCGGGAGCGGAGATCACCGCGCTGGCACAGGAACTCAACGCCGACCTGACCGTGGTTGGGTCGCACGGCAAGGGTCGGCTCGACCGCTTCTTTCTTGGAAGCGTCAGTTCCTACGTCGTCGATCACGCGACGTCAACGGTCATGATCGTCAGGGGCTGACCCGCCGCACCCGGACGACCGGACAACGCCCCGGGCGATGAGCCGCGCCACCCTGACCGGCTCGGGCACCCTTCCTTCATGCGTGAAGTCGTTGCAGAGCCTCGCAGCATCCCCGGGAGAGAGGCCGTAAGGGCGGATGAACAATGTATATCCGGTGTGCAGCCGAACCGGAACCCGGTCGCCGAGCCGCCGGTATGCCGTGAGCCTGCCGGGATCCTCCGGGAAGTGATGCCGGATATCCTCCTCGAGCCCCTCCGACTCCTCGTAGGTTGTGATGATGACGGGAAGATTGGTCGCGTCCTGCACCGCCATCGGGTCGATGATGTTGTACCAGGCGATGACGCTCCCGCTGATCATCAGGAGGTTGATGTCCCGGCGGGCAAGATCGGTGAAGATCCGGATGACCGCATCGGTCGCATCCGACCCCCCGACGGTCACCCTGGCGAAGGCCGCCCCGTCGATCAGGAGGTCCTTTCGCATGACGACGCCGGCAAGGGTGGATTGCTCCCGCCCCGAATAACTCTCGGCGATACCGAGGACGCGGAGCCCCAATTTGGCTACGTGCATGCGAAGCCCTTATGATACTAAATTGGATATAGTACACCGATGAACGTCGAGCGAGATGAGGTCTGCATCTTCATCCCCACGTTAAACGAGGCCCCGACGATAGGCGAGTTGATCGAGGGGTTCCGGCAGCGCGGTTTTCTCCACATCCTCGTCATGGACGGGAACAGCACCGATGGAACGCCCGATATCGCACGATCCGCAGGAGCGGTTGTCCGGACACAGGCGGGAAAGGGAAAGGGCAACGCCATCATCGAGGCCGTGGAGCTGATCGATGAGCCTTACGTCCTCATGCTCGACGGCGACGGCACCTACTCGCCGGAAGATGCGGAGAGGATGCTTGACCCTCTCGCCCTCGGGTTCGATCATGTCATCGGCGACCGCCTCGTGAACCCTGAGAGCGAGGCATTCACCCGGTTAAACCTCCTCGGCAACCAGCTCCTCAATGTCATGTTCAAGATCGCACACGGGAAAGACCTCCGTGACATCCTCTCCGGATACCGCGCCTTTACCCTTCACTCGATCCGGCAGATGACCCTAAAAGAGGCAGGGTTCCAGATCGAGACGGAGATGGCGGTCGAGGCGGTGAGGAACGGACAGCGGGTCACGGTCGTCCCGGTCCGGTACCTCGCGAGGCCCGGAACCATCACCAAATTAAACCCTCTCCAGGACGGTCTGCGGATCTTCTCGACCATATACCGGCTTGCAAAGATGAACAACCCGATCTTTTACTTCGGGATCATCGGCCTCTTCATATCGCTTGCCGGTGGCGTCATCGGCATCTACGTCATCCTCGAATGGCTCAGGAACATCGAGCACCTGCCGCTCACCATCCTCACGGTCCTCCTGATAACGATAGGCTTTCAGATCTTCATGTTCGGCGTGATCAGCGACATGCTGCTCGGGTTTCACCGCGAGACCACCCGCCAGATCGAGCAGTTACAGAACCCCCCCAAGCCCCCCCGATAGAAAGAGGATCCGGCAGGCGTACTCGGCGATCGAGGTGTAGATATACGCTTCGTCCAGCGTTTTTCCGGCGGCAAACGTCCCGTGTCCCCGGACGATGACGATATGGCCCCCCCGGAGGGCCCCGGCAACATTCTGCGCAATCTCGTCGGTCCCGGGGCTCCCCGTAACGACCGGGATCTCCGGGCAGAGCATCCCCCCCTCGCTGTCGGCCGGCCGGATAAGATCGGCGTCGAGCGAGGCGGCGACGGCGTGGACCGGGTGAGCGTGGACGATCGCACGGTGCGGCGTCTCCCGGTAGACCGCCCGGTGAACCCGGTACTCGCTTGATGCTTCACGCGGGGCGTCGCCCGTCTCCGGCACATAGACCGGCATCTCCCGGGCGTCGAGATATGCGCCGGTCCGGGTGATGTGGAACCCGCCCTCGCCCCGTACGCTCATGTTCCCGAAATTCGCTCCGACAAGCCCTTCGAGGAAGAGCCGCTTTCCGATCCGTTCGAACTCCTGATCCAGCATTCTCGGCACCCGGACTTTCGTACAGAATGGTTTGGCGCACCCCGGGATATGTGCATGCCGCTTGGGGCATGGCAGAAGTGCGATGCGGAAAGAGTGTGTGAGCCCCCGCGCAGGGAGGTAATCTCCTGCCGAAGTGTCGCTGGCATCCGGGAACCGAGTTCAAGCATGTTGTAGGATGTGCGGCAGTGTTGCCCTGGATGGCGGACCTTACTCGCTCTACGTGGCTTCGTTTAGTTCTGGAACTTTGTCTATTGTTCGCGCTCCGGGACACGGCTTTCCACTGGATATCGCGTATGGGGGAGTGCGACTGGCCGAAGGGCAGGAGCACGAGCACCGTTAGGTGCGAGGGGTTTCAGGGGAGGGGGGAGACCCCCCTCCCCTGTCCTCACCCCCCGTGGCGATAAACGACGCGTGCCCCGGAGGGGGAGGCGGAGTTCGAGCACCGGAGGTGTGATACTCCCACGGTCCACCGTACGGGCCCCATCCGGGAAAAAGACGTTTTGGCATGCTTGCTGTCCTAGGGGTTTACTTACCACCAGAGCAAGTAAGGTCCACGGGCGCCACAAACCAAAGCCCCGCGGAAGTCCGGTTCTCCGCCCCTCCCGGCAAAAAAAAGAAAATTACACAAATTTCACGCCGACGTCCTTCATCTTATTGAGGCGGGCGATGTTGAGGAGGAGGGGTGTGATGCTCTCGACGATGGATGCGGCCGCAAGCGGCCCCGCATCGTAGGCACGGAGACTTGATACGTTGTTGATGATATCCATCATCTTCTGCTTCGCACCGTCGTCATCGCAGCAGACGGCGACCGAGTAGTCGAGCTCCTCGTCGAGCATCTGCCACCTGTTTGCGGCGATGTTGTTGAACGCGGCACAGACGGTCGCGTCGGGAGGAAGCATCCCCTTGATCATCATCGCCGCCGAGCCCTCCGGCGGAGGGGCGTAGTAGAAGTAGGTCGTCCGCTCGATCGGGTTGATGGGACTGACGACGATCTTGTCCTCGAACCCGGTCAGGGTTTTTAAGGTGGGAGCCGCATGCTTGAACGGTATCGCGAGGACGACGATATCCGCCTCGTCGACCGCGTGCTGGTTGGAGACGCCGAGCAGGCTGCACGCCAGATCCCGCTCCTGCAGGGTCTCCCGGCAGGTCTCACAGGTTGCGATAGCCTTTGTCTCCTCGCGGGATCCCACGATCACGTCGTACTTCGGAGAGAGCCGGAGCGCCATGCCTTCCCCGATATCGCCGGTCCCGCCGACGATGCCGATCTTCACTGCTCCACCAGCGGCTTTAAGATGCTTTCAAGCGTGCCGAGGTCCTGGACGCCCACCAGTTTCCGGACGAGGGCCCCGTCTTTCTCGATGACGAGCGTCGGTACGAATTGGATGTCGTATTTCGCGGCATACTGCCGCGTCTGTTCGGAATCGACACCGACATCGATCTTTCTGATCTCGACCTGGTCGCCCATTTTCGCTTTGAGCTCATCGATGATTGGTGTCTGCTGGTGGCACGGACCGCACCACTCGGCAAAGAAGTCCATTAAAACCGGTTTTCCCATAATTCTACCCCATTCACACATTGTGTGTGAACGGGGTAATAAAGATTGTTGTAGGGTTGTTATTTTGAGAGGATCGCCATGATAATCTTTCCGTACGCGGGCCTGGTGACCAGGACACCGATCAGGACACCGAGTATGGTGATGATGGCGAACCCTCTGAGGGTGGAGAGGTCCATCAGCGCCAGCGGGAGCATTGCGACGAAGACCGTCGCTGCAGCCACGGCGATGATCCCGAACGCCCGCCCGTACCGCTTCATGTAGAGGTTCGGCGATGGGACACGCCCGTCGTGGAGAACCTCGTCCGTGATGATGACGAGCTGGTCGATGCCGGTACCCACCACCGCTATCAGACCCGCGATGGCGGCGAGATCGAGTTGCTGGATGAACCTGGCAATCCCGAGCAGGATGATGATCTCTGCAAGGTTGATGGCAAGCATCGGGAGAACAATCGCAGGTTCGCGGTAGCGGTAGTAGACGACGACCCCCACGGTGAGGAGTGCGAGCAGCCCGGCGATGACGACCGTCATCTTGAACTGCTCGCCGAGCGCTGCCGGGACGGAACCGGACCCGACGATATCCACCTTCACCGGCAGGGCGCCGGCCCGGAGGTGGATCTCGAGCGTCATCGCATCCTCAAGCCCGGAGTCGCCGGTTCCGGTGCTCGCAGAGAGCGACCTGACCGGGCCCGACCGGAGCTGTGCCGCAAGGTTCGCGTCGAGGGGGGCACTGTAGACGGTCTCGTTGTCGAGGAGCATCACGAGGTTGTGAGCGTTCGGGTTGTCGACCGCTCCGGATGAGAGGGCGGCCTCCCGGAACGCCTGCGCACCTGCATCGGTGAGCGAGAACGAAACGCCCCACCGGCCATCGAAGTCCCTCTGCGGGGTGCCGACACTGGTGATCTGGTCCCCGAAGAGGACATGCTCGGTCTGGTTACCTGTAGTCTGGACCCGGATCTCGAACAGGCCCTGTTTGCCGACGATCTCCTGTGCCGTCGTCATATCCACGCCGGCGAGTTCTATCCGCACATACTGCGGGTACTCGCTTCCTGTCGGGGTGAGCAGGTTGATCCTCGCGTCCTGCATCCCGAGGGCGTTCACCTTCTCGCTCAGGATCCGTTTCACTTCGTCTGCGGTGAACGGCGATACGCCCTTCTGGTAGGTGACGATCGAGGCGTCCGATGCCGCGAAGAGCGGTTCTAACTCGGCACGGGAGACGGTTTTGCGGATCTCGAGATGGTTCTCGTCGATCTGGATGACATCCGCCTCAAGGCTGGTCTGCAGGTTCTCTATGAGGTCTCCGACCGATCCGTCGGTCGCATATGCCACGATCACGGACTGGAACTCCATCTGCAGCCACGAACCGCCCTGGAGGTCGAGGCCGAACTGGAGGTTCCCTTCAAGCCCCTTCTCCGGGCTCGGGGGGGCGAGGTAGATGCCTATGAGGGAGCCGATGACCAGCAGGAGCACCAGGGCCACCCGCCAGTCTTTGACGAGGTTTATGATGGTTTCGCTATTCATTTCTTACCGCTCCGGAGGATGTATTCCTTGAGAATCCCGGCGTTTAACATCCAGGTGTTCATCATGTCGATGAAGAGCCCGATGAGGAGGACGCTTGCGATCTCGCTGATGATCTGGATCTGTCCCGCCGTGGCGACGACCCACATGGCGGCGATGGCTGCGATGGTCGTGGTCGTCATGATGATCCCGGTCCTGAAGGCCCCGGAGAGTTTCTCGTCGAGTTTCCCCTTGCGCTTTAAGAGGCGCGTGGTCAGCAGTATGTCGCTGTCCACGGAGTAGCCGATCAGCATCAGCAGGGCCGCCGTCGTCCCGAGGGAGAGCGGGATGCCGATGACCTGCATGACCCCGGCGGTGATGGCGATATCGGCGAAGGCCGAGAGGACGACCGCACCTGCCGGCACCAGGTTCCGGAACGCAATGAGGACCACAACCGCCATCCCGATGAACGAGAATGACAGGGCAAGGAAGGCCTGGCCCTGGAGCGTCTTTCCAAACGTCTCGCCGATCTGGTCTATCTTCGCATCGGGATACCTCTCGTTGATGAGTTCAACGAGGCTCCGGTACTGGGCGTCTTCCATGGGGCCGAACTGGATGTACTTCCCGTCGCCGATACCCTCGCCTACCGATAAGAGCGGATACCCTGCGAAGGTTGCCTCTATTGTCTCTCTGCTATCAGAGGTGAATGCGGTGACCGCCGTTCCTCCCGCAAAGTCGATGCCCGGTGTTAAGGGCAGGCCGGTCGTGAGCGTGGTGTAGCCCAGCACGATCCCGGCAAGGAGGAGAAGAACGAGCGGCAGCACTACCATCTGCCGCGGAGAGTATTTGTTGATGTCATATCTGGCAATTTCCATGCTGCATTAGTGTACGATTGTGAAAGGTTAAAGGGTTGCTCATGGATATAAGGCGGGAATCGGGATCCACCCGGATAGCGCCGTAATGTCCCGGGAATTGCCTGATAGGAAGGGGACCCATCGAAGCCTGGCCGCGTCTCATGCTCCGGACGTTGTCCGTCGCACCCGGCGCCGGCCGGAGCCGGAAGCACATCCTTCTCCGGAGCGTTCCCTCACGGGATGCCGCTCCGGTGCATGCACTCCCGCCAGGGGGAACCGGTGCCTGCGAGGCGAGGCGGCGCTGCAGACGCGCGTAGGGAAAACCCCTCGTGGGAAGGGGGAGTGTTATGGAGTCGGGATTATTTCTGTGTAAAAGCGCATCCAACACCGTATTTCTGATATTATGGAAAACGGTGTTATTATAATCCCCCTGATCCTATTTCGTCAGACAATTGTCGTCCCCTGGGCATAATCTCCGATTAAATGATTGAAAAGAAAAGATATATATAAAATACCGAATCACAAGCACATATGAGATCACCCTACGAGCTCAAAAAAGAGATAGAAGCTCGACTCAAAGGTTATCTCTCACGGGATCGGGACGGAATCCGGCATGAGCTGCTCAACCTGTTCGTAAAGGTAAAATCTCTTACCATACCCCAGATCTACGAGAAGCTGCAGAAGCAGTTCTCGATCAGTTACCACTCCATCGCATCCATGGTAGGCATCATCGCGTCCCGGATAGGCATCCTGCACGTGAGGCGGAACGGGGAGGGGACGAACTCCATCTACGAGCTGAAAGACCAGTACGTGGACGTGGTGGCGAACATCCTGGTATCAACATAGTACTCGAAAACCATACCTCTTTTTTTACACCCAGAACCAATATCAAGGACTACCATGCAGAGCGACATTGGGGAGTCAGGACCGTCACGGAGCATATATATCACGGAAGACGTTCGATCGTATGTTCTCCAGAGGAAACGCGACTTCAGGGTGAGCACAGCCTGCAGCGGACCGATCCTCCTGCCGACATCGGTCAAACCGCCGAAGACGACCGACATGCAGGTCCCGGTCGGCGATTATACCGTCTACATCTCGAAATACCAGGCCCGCTATATCGACTCCATCCACAGGGGAATGATTCCTATATTCTACGAAGACTTCTAGACCATGAGTTTCGAAGAGCTGGACCATACCGCCGATGTCCTCATGCGGGTGCGGGGCGCAACCTTAAACGAGATCTTCTCCGATGCAGGCCGGGCCATGTTCCACGTGATGTACGGCCCCTGCGAGGACCGGGGTATCGAACGGCGGATCTCCCTCGCGGCGGAGAACCTTGAATCCCTCCTTATCGACTACCTCTCGGA
>JAENZF010000247.1 GCA_016841385.1 Methanobacteriota archaeon
GGGCGGTCGATATCGGCGGTGTGCCCGTGGGCCTGCTGCTCGACGGCGACGACCTGCCGGGTTCCGGCCAGGGACGGCAGCATCCTGCCGAACGAGCCCTCGATCGTCGTGAGGGCGCCGTGAAGGAGCACAAGCGGCCGGCCGGTGCCGTGGACCTCGTAATACATCGAAAGCCCGTTTATGGGGGCGTAGCGTCGCGACGCACCCCTGTTCATCCCACCTGTCATGCCCATCTTCATGGTTATCCTCCTGAAAGCGCTCTCATGATGGTCTGACAGGTATTAATAATTCGGCAGGCAACTCCGAACAGAGGCGAGGAGGGGTATCCGGATGGCACCATGCCCGCCCGACGGATCTTTCGGGGACCTGCCGGGATGCAGATCCTGCTACCAGAAATATATATTGGGCGGTTGAAGGGTTCATCGTGAAGCAAAAGACGCCTGGTATGGTGTGCGCACTCGTGCTGCTTGGTGTCTGCGCATGCGGGTGCATCGGCGCACCCGTTCAGACAGATGCAGACAACAGTTCACTGGCCGATGCCGTCGAACAGAAGGAGATGCTCGTTCTCCTGTGTCTCCTGCAGGGCGAGATCGACGGTGCCCTTCTCGGGCTCGATGCACAGGTGGCGGAGACGGCGCTGAACCTGACCGTCACCGGCATCTCCGGCGCCGGCGCCGAGTCGCAGCTTGCAGAGAGCCTCGCGGCGGACCCGTCCGTTACCACTGCCATCACCATAGGGAGGAACGGGACCTGTCTCGCTGCCGTTCCCGGGGAGGTCGGCTCGCTCGTTGGAGAGGATTTATCCGAGAGACCGGTCGTTAAGGCGACGTTTGAGCGGAAGGTGCCGGTCATGACCGATGTTGTCCCGCTCCATGAGGGCGGATATGCGGCGATCATTCAGTATCCAGTCTTCTCGGCCGACGAACGCCTGATCGGGGCAACGAGCATCACCTTCGATCCTTATCCGTTCCTGAAGGAGAGGATCGAGCCCGTGTTGAACGGCACGCCCTATACCGCGATGGTCGCCGGAACCGGCGGCAGGGTGCTCTACGACCCGGATCCGGCAGAAATCGGGAAGGAGACGTTCAACGAGTCGCTTTATGAAGGGTTCCCCGAAATCCTGGAGTTTGCCCGGTCGTATGCGGACAACCGATCCGGGCATGCCACGTATTCCTTCTATAGTACAGGATCTTCCCGCGTGGTGCAGAAAGAAGCCTACTGGACGACGGTCGGACTGTACGGCACAGAGTGGCGGCTGTTCATCATCCGGGAGATCGGTGGGGCGTAATACCGCCCACTTCTCTTTTCGTCGGGGTCCTGCCGGCAATGAGGGGGTGCGAGAGCGGTAAATGAGCATCACACCCGCAGACAGCCGGAAAGTGCATCCCCGGACAACGCTCGCCTCCGGCGCGGCATGGACGAGCCGGGGTAGCCGAACCTTGAGGGCGCGATGACCTGGAACCGCGGGTCGATGGTCCGGCCGGCGAGCATCAGGCCCTGGTCGAACCCGCCCGCGTTGCCATGGACGACCAGCACCGGATACCCGGATCCCACCCGGGCGTATTCGATGCTTCCATAGTCCGTCCGGACCACCCGCCTTTCCGGGCTCTCGATACGCTCCCGGGCGGCACGCATATCACTCCGGTAGCGCAGCGTGACCGCCACCCCCGCGATGGCGATGCCGAGCAGGATGAGAACGATCAGGACGTCAGCCATAGGAGTCTCCTGCCGCTCACGGGCTCCGCGGCACGCCGGGTTTTCAGGCGCCGGTTAATCCCCTCGAGAGCTCCTTGAGGAGGTCGGCGAACCGGTCCATGGTCTCGTTCATCCCTTCTTCCATGCCCGATGCGAGCATCCCGTCACGGTCTTCCACCGACTGGAAGATCACTC
>JAENZF010000024.1 GCA_016841385.1 Methanobacteriota archaeon
GATAGATGGGTCCGGGCACATCCGCATCCAGAAGGTCGGGCGTGACCCTGACGATGGCCACCCGCGAGAAGGCCTCCGAAGCCTCAAACGCCGCCTCGACCGCCGAACCGAGTGTCTCGCCGTCGGGTTCCAGCACCGGAACCCGGGCTACCTCGCCGTAGTAGCGGGAGTCCTGCGTAACATCCGATGCCAGCGGCCGCACGTCGTCGCCGACGACCACCACGACGCCTGCCCGGAGGCCCTGCGCTGTCGCATGCACGAGCGGGTCCGCACAGGCGTTGAGGCCAACGTGCTTGACCACCACGGCGGCCCTCCGCCCGGAGAGCGAGTCGCCGAGGGCGTACTCGAGCGCCACCTTCTCGTTTGTGGTGATCGCGGCCCCGGCCGAGGCGGCGATCCCCGAGACAGGATAGCCGGGGACGGCGTAGCAGCGGTCGGCAGACCGGCGGAGCGCCATCGCAAGCGCCTCCGTGCCCTTCATGTGTCCCTCCCCGGCACAAGGTCGCACCCGGTGCATGCCGCACACATCGTCAGCGCCCGGCGGGGGTCGAGCCCGGCCTGCCGGAGGATTCTCTCGTGGATCTCGCAGAGCCGGAGCAGCCGGTCGGCGGACGGACGGGACCGGTCGGCGAGAGACGCCGCCGGGGTGAGCGGACGGAGGACCGGGATAACCCCGATTCCGGCAAGATCACCCATGACCCGCTCCAGGTCTTCGTCGGTCTCCCCGAGGCCGACGATGACATTCGAGAAGACCCTGCCTCTCCCGAAGAGCGCCACGGAGGACTGCAACGCCTCCCAGACCGCTTCCCACGAGAGGCCAGGGCACATCTCGCGAAAGAGTGCCGGGGTCGCCGCTTCCAGGTTGAACTTCACCTCGACAACGCCGAGGGCATGGAGCCGGGCAGGGGTCAGGGGCCCCGGGTAGATCGAGACCCCGATGGGGAGGCCGAACGGCACGAGCGCCGCAACGACGTCGAGAACGTACGTCTCTTCCTCCTCGATCGAGGAGGCGACACCGCTCGTGATCGCGATGGCATCGACCCGGTCGGCCACGCTCCCGACCATCTCCACGATCTCGGCGACCTCTTTCCGCCGCCCGGGGAGACCAGGTACCTGGCAGTAGCGGCAGTGGAAGATGCACGCCCCGCTGACGGTGATATAGGCCTGGCGGGGACAGTGGAGAGCGGCGGGCTCAAACCGGCCGCCGACCCCGTCACCGTCGATGATGAGGTCTGCCTCGCCCCCTCCCCGGTGGACGACCTCGATGGGGCTTGCCTCGTCGATACCGGCCCGGACACGTCGGCCGCCGATGGAGAAGAAGAGCGAGCCGGATGTCCCCGCCGAGGGGCCGGCGGCTGAACGGGATACATACGGGTCCGCAGGTTCACCGGAGAGGCGAACCGAACCAGCCTCAAGCAGCCGGGCCTTCAGACGTTTCCATTCCATAATGCCAGCGCCTCCTCATACCGTGTGGCGAACGGGATCGCCGCCACCGCCCCGATCGCGCCCCGGCCGTCCATGACGACCGAGAGCCGCCCGTCGTCAAGGGCGGCCAGGTCGTCGAGCGAGACTTCGCCCCTCTTTACGCGCCCGCCGAACTCTTCAAGCGGGGCGGGATCGAACCCGCGCCAGACCGCCATCCCGGTCTCCTTCGAGAGCGTGTACTCCTCCAGGTAGTCGCGATAGTGCCGGACCAGTCCGACGGGGTCGGAGGTGGCGAACTCGCAGGCGATGGCGACGCAGTTCTTGGTCCGGTAGGGAACAGGGAAAAGTTGGACGATTGTGTGGGAGAGGTAGCGGGAACGGTCGTCCTCGACGGCGCGTGCGATGTTGTGGGCCAGCGTCCAGGTGGCGCCCTCCTCCGGGGTATCGGTGTCGTCGATCCCGATGACCACCCGCTCGCGCCGTGGAAGCCAGATGGTTGAGCCCGAAAGACGCCCGCCGCCGGCGGGATCGCTCTCGTAGCGGACGACGCCCGGCGCCGAGGCGCGGCAGATGGATGCCCCCACACCGCCGCCGCCGAGGCCCCGGTAGGTGACGGCGATCTCGTCTCCTTCTACGGCGACGGCGGCGATCCCCGCAGGGAAGACCGAGCCCTCGAGCGCGAGGTCGGCGTTGCCGGCCCGGAGGATGTAGCGGTTGGTCGCACCCACGGTGCGGACGGAGCGGACGAGCGGGCTCTGCGCATAGTGGCGCTTTACCCACATCGCCCCGCCGATGCAGTCAAAGAACTCGATGAGTTCTACGTGCTCGCCGCTCTCGTCGGCCACCGCCACGATCTGTGGATACCGTATCGTATAAGGATCAGAGAGTCTCTCCATAAAGACCAGCCGCCTCAACGCCCTTGTTTCCCCAGAGAACGGCGCCCAGCGCCCCTATCCGGCCCTTCCGTGCGTTTGAGTCGATGAACCGGACACCCATCCGTGCGGCCTCCGCCTCCGCGTCATCGACCGTCAGGATCTCGGTCTTGACCCGCCTCAAGTAGGGAGACTCCCCGGCAAACGCAATCCCCCGGTAGACAGCGATGCCGGTATCGTTGCTGACCGCCCCCGACTCGACGAAGTCGCGGACGTACTCAAGGAGCGCATCCACCTTTCCGGGGCGGACCGCGAAGTTCAGGGCGGACCCGACGCAGTTGGTGGTCTTCTTCGGGACTGCCGGGTTCAATTGCACGAGGCGCATGTCCAGGTACTCCACCCCGGGGGTCGTGCAGGCCTCGGCACACTTGAGTGCGAGCACCCACGTAGCGCCCTCCTCACGGGTGTCGGTGTCGTCGATCCCGATCGTCACCTTCTCATAGAGCGGCGATACGATCCGCACCCGGCAGACCCGGGCACCGCCGATCCTGAGGTCCTCCTCGGAAGGATACTCGGCCCGGGTCACCCCAGGCGCCTGCGTCAGGCAGGCGGCGACGCCGACGCCTGCTCCCGCGATCCCGGACCAGGTCGTCACCACTTCGTCCCCGACAACCTCGACACCCTCGAGCGCCTGCCCACCGATCTCCTGGCCGGCAGCTCCGAAATTCGCCGGGGATACGCCCAGCCGGGCGAGCATCGT
The DNA here is from genome assembly GCA_016841385.1 of Methanobacteriota archaeon. GTDB lineage: Archaea > Halobacteriota > Methanomicrobia > Methanomicrobiales > Methanoculleaceae > Methanoculleus. Next base: position 3,058 of record JAENZF010000024.1, read on the forward strand.
CATCGTCGTCCCCTCGACGTGACAGGACTGGATCGCACCTTTCGCCCGCACCCGGTTCGCCGCATCCCACTCGATGGTCCCCCGGGCCCGGCAATGCTCGCGGATCTCCGCAAGACCGGCGTTCTGGTCGACCATAGCGAGGTACTTCATCGAGAATAACGGCCCGAACCGGGCCCGGACTTCATCGGGCGTGAGCGTGATCATTATGTCACCGGAATTATCGTTAACAAAATTATCGTTGATAACGGTATTTAAGGGGATCGATCAGGATAAGAGGGGCGGCAGGGCACCGGGCTCCGGTGGGGTGATGGGAGTGTGACAGGGGTTGGCAGGCGAGGGGGCTACTTATACGTGCATGGGTTCCTCGCCGCAGGAGCGGGTGGGGATGGTGCGTGAGAGGTGGCGGTTCTTTAGCGACGGGGGTCGAGCGGGTGGGGCGCGTTCGAATACCTCAGAGGTTCTCAACCTCACTTTAGTCACATGAAACAACCCTGAGCCTAAAGCCTAAGTCCGCCCCTTCGGAAATGTTGCGTTGCAAACCCGTAACACGGATTTCGAGGGGATATCGCCATAGGGGGCGGGGCTGACGGGGGGGGTCTCCCCCCTCCCCTGTCTCCACCTCATAGAGCGTATCTGTAAGCCCCACCCCACCCGGCCTCCGGCCTCCTCAAACGCACCTTCGGTGCTCATGCTCCGGCCCTACGGCCCGTCGCACCCCACACCTCGGGGCGGGGGCAGTGCGTGGCGATATCCAGTGGAAATCCGTGTCATTGGACGGGTGGAGCATGCAAATTTCGAATCGTTTCAAGAGGGTATCTCTTCGCCATCACACTGGGAGACTCCCCCAATTACCAGGCCCATCGACCCCGCCAACAGCGCCAAACGGACGGCAACCTCAAGAACCGCCACAGAAAAAAAGAGATTAGAGATAATCAGCCAGAACGTCCTTCAGCTCGAACTTAAACGGTCCGAGGCTGCCGCCGAAGTTCCCGGCGCTGATGAACTTCACGCCCGGCACCTTGGTTGCCGCACGGATGCCCTCGGCCATCGCAGTCTTGATCGAGTCCTGGTCGACGCCGTCGATGACGATCTCGTAGATCGCCTTGACGCCCTCGGGGACCTTGCTGCCCTCGACCCGGTCTCTCAGCGTCGGGCAGTAGGCCTCGTTCGTGCTTGCGCCCATGAACTTGTACTTCTTGCTCCCGACCTTCGAGCCGCTCGCAACGACGCCGCCGGGGAAGGACGTGATGACACCGCAGACGCCGCTGATGGCGTCGACCGCCGCCTGGGCGGCGGTCAGGGCGGCCATCTGGTTCTCGCCCATGATGAAGAAGTTGCCGCCCGCAACGCCCTTGACGGTGCCGAACTCCTCCTCACCGATATACTCGCCCTCCATGATCGGGATGGCCCATACCGTCCTGCCGCCGACCTCGCGCTTCTCCTCGAACCCGTCGCCGAAGAAGTGGAGCTTGACCGGGAGCTTCTCCGGGACCTCGGCGACGACGTCGGCAAGGCCGTCGAAGACCGCTGTCGTCGGGGCGGTGAGGATGCACTCGGCAAGGCGCTCAACGAGCTGCTCCTTCAGCTTCTTCTTGCTCGCACAGATCATGATCGCATAGCCGGGGCGTCCGTCGGGGGTCTCGTCACCGGGGACGAAGCAGTCGATGCCTGCCTCCGCCGGACATCCGATGGTGGAGGTGGCAAAGCCGACGGCCTCCACTGCTGCCTTGTATGCCCACTCCTCGGTGACGGCAGTGATAATGGGCCGTGCCACCCAGGTCGGGAACGCTTCTGCATAGGTATCATCGATAGTAACGCCATTCAGTTCCATGGACAGAATACACCTCGTTTGCTACAATGTTACGATGCGGACAGAATAAGGTTTCTTTTTTTCCCGGCGGCGCGGCAGGCCGGCACCGGGAGCCATGGGGGATCCAAACCGCGCGGCCCCCCTGTGGCCCCGCCCACCCACCGATATTCGCCTTCCCGGCAGGGTAAACGTAAAAGGAATCGGGGATCGGATCACGGGACACCCCGGGCCCCTCCGGTTGCATCTTCCAGGCGTGAAACGCTCATGTATTTCATACCTGCAGCAGGGATCGGGTTAAGCATGCCTCGGGCAGATAGACTGCCCGGCGGGGCTATTCGGGATGCAGCAGGGAGACGGCGGGCGCAGGATCCGGACGGGCTCTTCCGGGCGAGCGCAGGCATCCGGCGCGGAGAGAGAAGAACCGATAGATGCAGAAAAGGTTACTACTCAAACCGCGCAACGGGTGACAGGGCCCTGCCGATAGGGGGTCAGGGATTATATCCAGCTCGCGAGGCGATCCGGCCCGTTCTCAACGTTGCCGGGCTGAATTGGCCACCGATTTTCATCAGAAACCCTGTTTTATAATATAAGGCTTTTCTTTTGCTCTTACCCAGAGAAGTGCGTTTGAGGGCGAGATTTTGAACATCGGGTTAACATATCAACGGTTTTAAGTTAAAAAATTTGACAGATTATCATAGTTCTGGAATATAAGACTGTCGGATTTCAGAAAGTTTATGTATATTCTTTGACAATTCTTTTTATATCGATTTTTAATCGATCAGATCTGGTGCGTGATACCATGGCATTTGCATTGCACATCAATATGGAACGATGTACAGGCTGCAACAACTGCGTGGTGGCATGTCCGGTCGACGCTCTCGAGCTCTACACCGAAGATCCGGTGACCAAGGAGAAGATCTACAAGGTCAAAGACGGCAAAGCCGTCATCCTTGATTTCAACTCCGAGCTTTGCGCCGGTTGCGGCGTATGCGTCCAGGCATGCCCCTATGGGGTTATCAAGCTTGTAGGACCATGGGAGAGCCGGGCAAAGGCCCGAAAAGTGGAAGCCTAGGAGTGATACTAGAATATGGCATTGTTTCCAAAGTATTCCAAAACGCGGGAAGGACAGAATGTAATCATGGAGCAGAGGCTCCTGAAATCAGTCAACAACCTGATCCTGAACGCAGAGACCTGCACGGGCTGCGGCATATGTGTCGACGCCTGCCCTGAAGAGGCAATCGTGCTCGGACCTGTCGGTGCGACGCGACGCGGGGCAATCGACTACGCAGAACCTGTCGATGTCAACCCTGAGAAGTGTTCGTACTGTGGCGTTTGTGTCATCATGTGCCCCTTCAATGCGATGACACTCAAGATCGACGGGGAGGAGAGGCTCCCGATTCTTGAGAAAGAAGGATTCCCCACATACGATATGGTCACCGTAGTCGACGAGGAGAAGTGCGACCGGTGCACCATCTGTGAGGAGGTCTGCCCGAGGGACGCCATCGTACGCGATGTTCCCGCATTTGAGGGCGGCGACGAAGCCGGCAAGCCGCGTCAGGATGCACTGCAGACCAAGACCACGTTTGCCGTCGACACCGAGAAGTGCGACGTCTGCGGTATCTGTGGCGAGCTCTGCCCGAGCATCACCGTCGTCCGCAACGCAGCAAACCCTGAGACCGGTAAGATCGAAGGGGAAGTCAAGTGGGAAGAGGCCACCTGCGACGGCTGCATGATCTGCGTCGAGGCCTGCCCCCAGGAGTGCATCACCCTCGAGCGTGAGGTCATCAGCGACAAGCTGCCCGGCAAGGTCGATATCGAGCAGGACAACTGCTGCACCTGTACCTGGTGCGTCCAGACCTGCCCCCAGGAGGCAATCACCGTCGAGAAGATCTTCGAGGGAGACATTGAGATCCACCCCGAGAAGTGTCCCGGCGGCTGTTCGACCTGTGTTGAGGTCTGCCCCTGCAACGCGCTCTACCTGCCCTCCCCCCTCCCGGCAAAGGAGATGAAGGGAGAGGTTGAGGCCAACATCGCCATCAACAAGGACTTCTGTATCCTCTGCGGTGCCTGCGTCAACGCCTGCCCGAGCGAGGATGCAATCGTCCTGCGGCGGACGGGTATCCGGATGCAGGATAAAGAGACGGAGCTCTTCAAGCAGATCAAGGAGAAGCTGCTCGCCCCGAGGACGTCGAAGGTCAAAGAGACCGCCCCCGGAGAGGTCGAGGTCAAAGTTCTGGAAGAGGCGTGAGGGATAGCCAATGGCAGTGAAGAAAGACTATAAGGACCAGAAACTCGCGGAGAAGCTCCGGGACAGGAAGTACTACATTCCTGACAGCAACCCTGAGTTTATCAAAGATGTGGAGAAGATCGGGCAGACGGCCGCCCACATGTGCTACCAATGCGGCACCTGCACCGGTTCGTGCCCCTCGGCACCGCGGAGTTCGTACCGTATCCGGCTGTTCATGCGCAAGGCAGTCCTCGGTCTGGAAGAGGAGATCCTCACCGACCCGGACCTCTGGCTCTGCACCACCTGTTACAGCTGCACCGACCGGTGCCCCCGGAACCTCGCGCCGACCGACGCGATCATGGCGATGCGGAACCTGGCATTCAAGCGGGACATCATTCCGCGCAACTTCCTCCAGACCGTCCAGCTGATCTACAAGTCGGGCCACGGTGTCCCGAACAACGACGCGAACCGCGCCGCCCGGAAGAAACTCGGCCTCGAGGAGGAGCCTGAGACGACGCTCAAGTACCCCGAGTACCTGCCCGGCATCAGGAAGATCCTCGACCACTACAGGCTCAAAGAGAACGCGGACAGGATCCTCGCGGAGGGAGAGTGAAACCATGAGCAAGAACAAACATCAGTATGCATTCTTCCTCGGGTGCATCGCCCCGAACCGGTATCCGGGAATCGAGGCGGCGGCCATTCGGACCAGCAAGAACGTCGGCATCGACCTTCTCCCCCTTAAGGGCGCAAGCTGCTGCCCGGCACCGGGTGCGTTCGGTTCGATCGACTTAAACGTCTGGTACGCGATGGCGGCCCGGAACGTCGTGCTCGCCGAGCAGATGGGCATGGATATCGCCCTGGTCTGCAACGGGTGCTACAAGTCCATCTGGGAAGTCAACCACAAACTGAAGCACAACGACGAACTCCGCGACGGAGTCAACGAGGTGCTCAAAGAGATCGACATGGAGTTCAAGGGAAGCGTCGACGTCTGGCACCTTGCCGAGCTCTACTACGATCCCGAGATCGTGGGCGTCAAGAAGATCGCCGACAGCATCAAGCGCCCCCTGACCGGTGCGAGGATCGCCGTCCACTACGGCTGCCACCTGATGAAGCCCGGCAAGGAGCGGCACTTCGGGGACACCGAGAACCCGATGTGGATAGAAGAACTCGTCGCCGCTCTCGGCGCCGAGCCGGTCCAGTACCGCAACAAGATGCAGTGCTGCGGTGCCGGCGGCGGTGTCCGCGGATACGACCTGGCACACGCGCTCGATATCACGAACGAGAAGATGATCAATATGCGGGACGTAGGCGTCGATGCAGTCACCGAAGTCTGTCCGTTCTGTCAGCTCCAGTTCGACCGCGGCCAGATCGAGATCAAGGAGAAGTTCGGTGCCGAATACGGCATCCCCGTCCTGCACTACAACGAACTCCTGGGACTGGCACAGGGCATGAGCCCGGACGAGCTTGCACTCGACCTCCATGCCATCGATGTTGAGCCGTTCCTGAAGAAGATCCTGTGAGGTGCAAATACATGGCAGAAGTCAAAAAGAACGAAGAGCCAAGAATTGGCGTTTTTGTGTGCCACTGTGGTACCAATATTGCGGGCTCCATCGACGTCAAGGCGGTAATGGAATACGCCAGGACGCTCCCCAACGTCATCGTCGCCGATGACTACCAGTACATGTGCTCGACCCCCGGCCAGAACAAGATCGCGGAGGCTATCGCCGAGCAGAAACTGACCGGAGTCGTCGTGGCAGCCTGTTCTCCCCGTCTGCACGAGCCCACGTTCCGTAACGCGACCAAGGCGGGTGGCTTAAACCCCTTCCGGTTCGAGATGGCAAACATCCGCGAGCAGAACTCGTGGGTGCACATGCACCAGCCCGAAGAGGCCACCGCCAAGGCAAAGGACGCAGTCAGGATCGCCGTAGCAAAGGCCTCCCTGCTTGAGGACCTCGTCCCGAAGAGCGTCCCCGTAGAGAAGGCGGCGATGGTCGTCGGCGGCGGTGTCGGCGGCATGCAGGCGGCGCTCGACCTTGCGAACGCAGGCATCAAGACCTACCTCGTGGAGAAGAGCCCCACGATCGGCGGCAGGATGTCCCAGCTCGACAAGACCTTCCCGACGCTGGACTGCTCGCAGTGTATCCTGACACCGAAGATGGTGGACGTTTACCGGAACGAGGGCATTGAGCTCCTCACCTACACCGAGGTCGAGGCGGTCGAGGGGTACATCGGCAACTTCGATGTGACCCTCCGGAAGAAGGCACGCGGTGTCATCACCCCCGCAGAGGCCGAGGCCCGCGGCATCGTCGGCGGCGGCTGTACCGGCTGCGGCGACTGTGTCGACGTCTGTCCGGTCATCAAGCCGAACCCGTTCGAGCTCGGCATGGCGCCGAGAAAGGCGGTCTACATCTATCACCCGCAGGTCTCCCCGCTGATCTACACCGTCGACTTCGACGCCTGCGTCAAGTGCGGCCTCTGTGTCGAGGCATGCGGTGAGAAGAAGGCGATCGACCTCGAGATGAAGGACGAACTCATGACCGTCAAGGTCGGTACCGTCGTCCTCGCCACGGGATACGACATCTTCCCCATCGAGAAGAAGTTCGAGTGGGGTTACAAGAACTACGACAACGTCATCACGTCGCTCGAGTTCGAGCGCCTGATCTGCGCATCCGGCCCGACCGGCGGTCACCTCATCCGCCCGAGCGACGGCGCAACCCCCAAGAGGGTCGCGTTCGTCCTCTGTGCGGGCTCCCGTGACAACACCGGTGTCGGCAAGCCCTACTGCTCGCGGTTCTGCTGCATGTACTCGCTCAAGCACGCCCACCAGATCATCGAGAAGATCCCCGGCGTGGTGCCCTACATATTCTACATGGACATCCGGTCCTTCGGCAAGATGTACGAGGAGTTCTACTACCGCATCCAGGACGAGGGTGCAAAGTTCATCCGCGGCCGTGTTGCAAACATCCTCGAAGACCCGGTGACCAAGAACCTCCACGTCAACGCGGAGGACACGCTCCTCGGGCGGCCCATCGACATGGAAGTCGATCTGGTCGTGCTCGCAGCCGCTATCGAGCCCAGCGCCGAGACCGAGAAGACGCGGAGACTCTTCGGTGTCTCCTGCTCGCAGGACGGCTGGCTCCTTGAGGCTCACCCGAAGCTGAACCCATGCGGCACCACCACTGCCGGTGTCTACCTTGCCGGCGTCTGCCAGGGACCCAAAGACATTCCCGACACGGTCGCTCAGGCCGAAGGTGCGGCATCCGCGGCATCCATCCCGATCCACAGGGGAGAGGTGGAGCTCGAGCCCTACTTCGCCCAGTGCATGGAGGAGAAGTGCGCCGGATGCGGACTGTGTGTCAACCAGTGCCCCTATGGCGCCCTCGCGCTCGTCGAGAAGGACGGCCGCACGGTCATGCAGGTCACCGAAGCCAAGTGCAAGGGCTGCGGCACCTGCGGTGGGTTCTGCCCCGGCGGTGCAATCTGGATGCAGCACTTTGCAACCCCACAGATCGTTGCACAGATCGATGCATTCCTCCTGGGAGGTGAACAGTAAATGGCAGACGAGAACTGGAAACCCAAGATCATCGCCATCATCTGCAACTGGTGTTCCTACGCAGGTGCAGACCTCGCCGGCGGCGCCCGCATTCAGTACCCACCCGACATCCGTGCCATCCGTGTGATGTGCACGGGCCGGATCGATCCCCTCTTTATCCTGAAGGCATTCCAGGACGGAGCGGATGGTGTGCTGGTCTCCGGCTGTCACTTCGGTGACTGCCACTACCTTGAGGGCAACTTTAAGGCAGCCAAGAGGATGTTCCTCTTGAAGAGCGTCCTCAAGAACATCGGTCTTGATGACAAGCGTCTCAGGATGACCTTCGTCTCCGCATCTGAGGGTGCAAAGTGGGGATCGGTCATGACGGACGTCATTAAGACCATCAACGAGCTCGGACCAAGCCCGCTCAAAGAGTTTGCCAGATAATGCCATAGACAGGGGATGAATGACAATGGCAATCAGAGTGAATTTGATCACGGGTCGCACCATCCAGCAGGGGGTGGCGATGGAGGCGGGGAAGGAAAAACCCGCCTACACCACCGCCTGTGGGATTATCGAGCTGGACCCGGCGGACTTTAAAAAGCTGGGAACTTTCCGTAGCACGAACGTACGCGTCACCAGCAACCACGGCAGTGTCGTCGTCAAGGCGGTCGAGGCAACCCAGGGTCCTCATCCCGGTGTAGCATATATACCGATGGGCCCATGGGCAAACATGATAGTCAACCCGAACACCTACTCGACAGGGATGCCTACGTTTAAGGGTGTACCTGTCGAGGTGGATGTCGCCAAGAACGAACCCGTCCTCAGCTCACTTGAACTGGTGCGCAAGGGCTGCAGGGGTGAACTAGCATGACAAAGACTGTAACCGACGTGGTCTGTCCGTTCTGCGGAACGCTCTGCGATGACCTTGAGGTCGTCGTCAGTGATGATGGAAAGGATCTCCTCGAAGTCTACAACGCGTGCGCCATCGGCGCCGAGAAGTTCCTCCACTCCCAGGCAAAGGACCGTATCACCCGCCCGCGCATGCGGCAGGAAGACGGTTCCTGGAAAGAGATCTCCTATGATGAGGCAGCCGAGTACACCGCCCGGATACTTGCCGACGCGAAGAAGCCCCTGATGTACGGCTGGAGTTCCACAAACTGTGAGGCTCAGTCCATCGGGTCCGAGATCGGCGAGGCCGTGGGAGCGGTCATGGACAATACAGCGACCGTCTGCCATGGAACATCCCTTATCGCGGTTCAGGATATCGGTATCCCGAGCTGCACACTGGGTGAGGTCAAGAACCGTGCCGACCGGATCCTCTTCTGGGGATGCAACCCGGCACACGCCCATCCGCGGCACATGTCCCGCTACTCGATCTTCCCCCGTGGATTCTTCACCGGCAAGGGTCACGCGGGCCGGAAGATAATCGTCGTCGACCCGCGTGTCACCGACACCGCCCATGTGGCGGATGTCCACCTGCAGATTGAGCAGGGGCACGACTACGAGCTCCTCGACGCATTCCGTGTGGCGTTCAAGGGCGAGAAACTCCCCGACTTCGTCGCTGGAATCCCGAAAGAGAAGATCTACGAGGTAGCCGAGACGCTCAAGAGCGGCCGTTTCGCTATCATCTTCTTCGGTATGGGTGTGACCCAGTCGATCGGGAAGAACCACAACATCGATGCGGCCATCGCGGTCACCCGTGACTTGAACGAGTACACGAAAGCCGCCATCATGCCGATGCGCGGGCACTACAACGTCACCGGCTCCGGCCAGGTCTGGGGCTGGCAGTTCGGGTTCCCCTTCGCGGTGGACCTCTCCCGCGGATTCGCCCGCTACAACCCCGGCGAGACGACCTCCAACGACCTGCTCCGCAGGGACGAAGTGGACGCCGTCTTTGTCCTCGGAAGCGATCCCGGTGCGCACTTCCCCTTCAGCTCGGTGAAGAAGATCTACAACCTCCCGTCGGTCGCCATCGACCCGCATGAGACCCCGACCACCGAGGTCTGCAAGGTCCATGTCCCCGTCGCCTTCGTGGGCGTCGAGGTGGGCGGGTGTGCATACCGGATGGATAACGTACCGATTGAGACCAGAAAGGTCGTTGATGCCCCGGAGGGCATGATGACCGATGAAGAGTTCCTCAAACGCGTCTTTGCACGCGTCAAGGCGATCAAGGGGGTATAAACGATGGCAGAGTATCTCATTAAGAACGGTTTCGTCTTCGACCCGGTTCTCGGGATCAGGGGAGATGCGGCCGATATCGCCATCAAGGACGGCAAGATCGTCGAGACCAGTGCGGTCAAAAGCCCGAAGGTCATCGATGCCGCGGGTAAGACCGTCATGGCCGGCGGTGTCGATATCCACGCCCATGTTGCCGGCCCGAAGGTGAACATCGGCCGGAACTTCCGTCCGGAAGACAAGCTCTTCAACTGCAAGCCCGGACACGGCATCGAGCGGATGCAGGGCGGGTTCTCGGTCCCGACGACGATCCGGACCGGCTACGACTATGCCCACATGGGTTATACCACCGTGATGGAAGCGGCCATGCCGCCCCTCTACGCCCGGCACACCCATGAGGAGATGCGGGACACGCCGATCCTCGACCAGGGGGCCTACCCGGTCTTCGGGAACAACTGGTTCGTGCTCGAGTACCTCAAGAACCACGAGATCGAGAACACCGCCGCCTACATCGCCTGGCTCCTGCGGGCCACGAAGGGCTACGCGGTCAAGGTCGTCAACCCCGGCGGCACGGAAGCATGGGCCTGGGGCCTGAACTGTGAGAACATTCACGACCCGGTCCCCTACTTCGACATCACCCCGGCCCAGATCGTCAAGGGCCTCATCGAGGCGAACGAGTACCTCGGTCTGCCGCACTCGATGCACGTTCACGCGAACAATCTCGGAACCCCCGGCAACTATCAGACCACGCTCGACACCTTCAAGCTCTCCGAGGGCATCAAGCCGAACAGCAAGTTCGGCCGCGACCAGGTGATGCACCACACGCACGTGCAGTTCCACTCCTACGGCGGTGAAGGATTCAACTTTGAGTCCAAGGCTCCGGAGATCATGGACTACGTGAACACCCACGACAACATCACCATCGATCTCGGCTGCGTTACCCTGGACGAGACAACGACGATGACCGCAGACGGTCCCTTCGAGCACCACCTCACCGAGCTGAACCACCTGAAGTGGGCAAACGCCGACGTGGAACTCGAGACCGCCGCAGGCGTCGTGCCGTTCGTCTACAGCGCCAACAACAAGGCAAACGCTGTCCAGTGGTGCATCGGCCTCGAACTCGGACTGCTCGCAAAGGATTTCATGCGGGTCTTCCTGACCACCGACCACCCGAACGCCGGGCCATTCATCCGCTACCCGCGGATCATGAAGTGGCTCATGAGCCAGGAGGCACGTGATCAGCAGTTCGACGCCTTCAAGCACAAGGACAAGGTCATCGAGGCGACCAACCTCGCCGGAATGGACCGCGAACTCGATCTCTATGAGATCGCGCAGATGACCCGTGCAGGACCGGCGAAATCGCTCGGCCTCGCGCACATGTACGGCGGGCTTGCGCCCGGCCTCGATGGGGATGTTGCCATCTTTGACTTCAACCCGAACGAGCCCTACGCACCCGACGACATCGAGAAGGCGTTCGGAAACGCGAGACACCTCTTCAAGTCCGGTGTCCAGGTCATCAGCGACCACGAGATCGCGAGCAACGGCAACAAGCGGACGCTCTGGGTGAACGCCAAGGTCAACGAGAACCCACAGGTGATGCGTGACGTCAAGGAGAAGTTCCTCCGCTACTACACCGTCACCCTGAACAACTACGAGGTTGCCGGCCACCACTATGTGCCCAACCCGTACGTGATCGAGGTTGATGCCACACAGTGAGGTGAGAGAAGGATGGAAACCGTTACACTCACCATGAAGGACCAGCCCGGGTTGTACCTCGAGGCTGACAGCATCACCCCCGATGCGTTCGCCGGAAAGAAGGCGGAAGAGATCGTCGACCTCCCTGTTTACACAGGAAGGGAGCAGCACCGGCTCGGGGACTTCTTCGAGGTCTCCGGCACTGCCGGAGCGACCCCGGCAGAGACGAAGATCGTCGTCAACGGCGACATCTCCCGGGTCAAATACATCGGCATGAAGATGACCGACGGCGAGGTCGTTGCCAACGGCAACGCCGATATGTATGTCGGCGCCTGGATGCAGGGCGGCAAGATCACGGTAAACGGAAACGTTGACGCCTTTGCCGGAACCGGCATGAAGGGCGGCGAGATCATCATCAACGGCAACGCCGGGAACTATCTCGGTGCTGCATACCGTGGAGACTGGCGCGGGATGGCCGGCGGGAAGATCGTCGTCAAGGGCAATGCCGGGAGCGATCTCGGCACCTTCATGACCGGCGGCGAGATCGTCGTCGGCGGCGATGTCGATGTCCACGTTGCCACCCATGCCGAGGGTGGAAAGATCGTCATCAAGGGCAATGCAAAGAGACGCCTGGGTGGCCAGATGGTTGAAGGCGAGATCTACGTCTTTGGCAACATCGATGTCATGATGCCCGGCTTTGCATACCGTGAGGATGTCGATGTCGAGGTGGACGGCGTCAAAGGACGGTTTGCTCTCTACGAGGGCGACCTCGGGGAGCGCCACCGAAAGAGGAAAGGTCAGGCGATCTACGCCAAACTGTACCAGCTTGTCGGGGCCTGAACCCCTCAATTTTTTGCCGCGCATATGCAATGACGCCGATCATCAGAGACCTGATGCGAACGGCGGAGAAAGAGTAACACGAAGTAGCACTATTTTACTCAATTCATACTACCCCGGGGAAGGTATGATACTTTTGTTATCCAGTGCGATTGACTAGTATTCAGCAGATATTTAATATCGCGCTCGTGATATATATCTAATCATAGGCATAAATAGCAATGCTTATATCATCAGAGAAGGTTACTATCTTTTTGTCCCACGAGGACGTGCAGTAGTCACCATCAGTCACAGTCAGCGATGCTTTTAGCGTTCACTTCACAGTTCCGGATTGTATGCACTTAAAGAGGGTAATGGAGGAAGATTATGGCAAAATACAAGGAAACTATTGACCTGTACGATGATGCAGGCAAGCAGTTGAAGAGTGGTGTGTCGCTTGAGAAGATCAGCCCGCTGGTCAACCCGGCGACCCGGAAACTCATCGACCTGACCAAGAGGACGATTGCAGTCAACCTGGGCGGCATCCAGGAGTCCCTGAAGACCGGAAAGGTAGCAAAGGGATACGTTCTCGGACGTGAGATGAACCTCGACATCGTCGCCAACAAGGACGCTGTCATCGCCAAGATCAAGGAGATGGTCCAGGTCGAGGAGGGTGACAACACCAACATCCGCGAGTTCGGCGGCGGCAAGCTCATCCTCGTCGAGGCGCCCAGCGCCCGCCTGGAGGCTGCATCCACCTACGATGCCGCGATCACGTCGGTCGCAGCCGCGGCCACCTACGCGATCGTCGAGCAGTTCAACATCGGAGCGTTCGACGCAGCGATGGTCAAGGCGGCAGTCTGGGGTTCTTACCCGCACACGATGGACCTTTCCGGTGCCAACGTCACGTCCATCCTGTCGATCCCCCAGAACAACGAAGGTCTCGGCTACGCGCTCCGTAACATCCCGGTTAACCACGCCGTGATGATGACAAAGAGGAACGCGATGCAGGGTGCCGCACTCTCGTCCACCTTCGAGCAGGCAGGAATGTTTGAGATGGGTAACGCCATCGGACCGTTCGAGCGCGCCCAGCTGCTTACCTATGCATACCAGGGCCTGAACGCGAACAACCTGGTCTACGACCTCGTCAAGAAGAACGGAGCAACCGGAACCATCGGTACGGTCGTCCAGAGCCTGGTCGAGCGCGGTATCGAGGACAAGGTCATTACCCCCGGCAAGAAGGGAGGGTACTTCCAGTTCTACGACACGAAGGACCCCATGCTCTGGAACGCCTACGCCGCTGCGGGAACCATGGCAGCCACCATCGTCAACTGCGGTGCCGGACGGTTCGCCCAGGCGGTCTCCGCGACGCTCCTGTACTTCAACGACCTGCTTGAGCACGAGACCGGTCTCCCGAGCACCGACTACGGCCGTGTCATGGGTACCGCTGTCGGGTTCTCGTTCTTCAGCCACTCGATCTACGGCGGTGGCGGCCCCGGGATCTTCAACGGCAACCACGTCGTGACCAGACACGCAAACGGTGTGGCCATCCCGTGTGTGGTCGCTGCGGCGGCACTCGATGCCGGAACCCAGATGTTCTCGCCGGAGAGCACTTCCAAGGTCTACGGCGACACTTTCGGCCAGGTTGACGTCTTCAGCAAGCCGATCCAGCAGATCGCACAGGGTGTGTAAATAACATAAGGATGCTAATGACTGACGCCATATACCCTCAGGTTCGAATCGTCTCTGCGCGATTTCTCAGGCCCGACACCGTGGAACAACTCCTGAACAGGCTTGTTCAGATAGGCGGGATTCGTCGAATGTCCCTCAACGGACAGAACCTTCCCGCCACCGTTCCGTACGGCCCGGCACGGGGGCAACCCAACCCCCACCCGGACCGTAAGGTCATCCACGTAGGAGACCAGGACATCCAGCTCCGGGTACAGGTCGGAACAATCATCCTGGAGCTTGAGGACGAGTCGTACATTCCGGCAATAGGAGAAGCGGTTGACGAAGTCTTTGCCGATAAGGACTTCTCCTGCACCGTCCAGCAGGGGCGGTACATGAAGACCCAGCCGACGATGTCCGACTACGCCAAATACGGGCCTGACGCCGACAGAGAGATTCTCGGGATTGTCGATCCAAGAAGGAAAGACGGCCCCGTTATCATTCAGGGAACCAAGTAAGATGCCTATCGGAAGAGTGACCCAGGTCGTCGACTGCCGCGAGAGCATGGGGATGGGAAAAGGAGGCGGTCTTGCCCAGCGCGGGACCATCTCTGAAGCCAGATCCCCGGATGTGATCGTGATTGGAATGTCCCCCGGCCGCAGACACGTAACAAAACCGGTCTGCGACATCACCTCCGGTCTCCGGAGAGAGGGGGCAGAGTTCTCCGTGACTACGCTTGTCCTCAATGCAGGGAGCGGGGTTCCGGCAGATTCTCCCGTCGCGGGTCACGTTCTCGGAGCCTACTTCGGACTGACGGAGAAAGAGATCGTTCAGATTGAGCAGCACAAGGTCGCCATCCTGCACCACGGGAATGTCCGCTCCCATGTCGTGCAGAAGGTCCGGTTTATCCTTGAGCATGTGAATATCAGGGCGATCGTCGTCTCCCAGGTCCCTATAGACTTCGAGGATCTCGCAAAAGAGGGAGTCAGGACAGCGGTGGTTATGCCGCCGTCCGACCGGGTCAAGACGAAAGGCATTGTGATGGATATTGTCAGTGGTGTGACACGAGGTCAGACACCTGGCAGGGAAAAGTTGGCGGCGGTCATTCGTGCCGTTATGAAAGTGCTAAAAAGCACAACATGAGGTGAATGAAAACATGGCATACAAGCCCCAATACGGACCGGGTACATCCAAGGTCGCCGCAAACCGGCGCAAGCAGATGGACCCAAGCCAGAAGCTTGAAAAGATGCGTGATGTGACAGATGAGGACATCGTGCTGATCCTCGGCCACAGGGCGCCGGGAGCCGCCTATCCGACGGCCCACCCGCCGCTCGCCGAGCAGCAGGAGCCCGACTGCCCCATCCGCAAGATTGTAACCCCGACTGACGGTGCAAAGGCCGGCGACCGTGTCCGCTACATCCAGTTCGCGGACTCGATGTTCTTCGCCCCCTCGCACCCCTACCAGCGGACCTACACCGAGTGCTACCGCTTCCGCGGTATCGACCCCGGCACGCTCTCCGGTCGTCAGATCGTCGAGTGCCGTGAGCGTGACCTCGAGAAGTACTCCAAGGAACTCGTCAACACCGAGCTCCTCGACGCGGCCCGCACCGGCATCCGCGGTGCGACCGTGCACGGCCACTCGCTCCGTCTTGCCGAGAACGGCATGATGTTCGACATGCTCCAGAGGAGTGTCCTTGGCGAGGACGGCATCGTCCGCTACGTCAAGAACCAGATCGGCGAGCCCCTCGACCGTGCGGTTGCCATCGGCAAGCCGCTCGACGAGAAGTGGCTCAAGGCCCACACGACGATCTTCCACTCGCT
>JAENZF010000248.1 GCA_016841385.1 Methanobacteriota archaeon
TTCTGTCACCCCCGTAGTGTAGTGGTCAATCATGCAGGACTTTGGATCCGGCGACACCAGTTCGAATCTGGTCGGGGGTATTTTAACGCGGGGTTGAATAACTGCGGCCGACCCGCCCAAACAGCCGCACCGTCTCCGCCACAATCCCGCCGGTCCGGGCTTTACTATGCACGGACGCGAGCGGCACAACGCTTTTATTCCGGAGCCTCGCACACTCCTTCCGAACGTCGCACGATCTGATGCAGGCGATGAAGTCCGCCTCCAACCGCCGATCCGGCTGATGACTTCTACTTTAAGCCTCCTATGATCTCCGACGACGAACGAGAACGGACAATTCGGTTTATCGCTGAGCGGCGGTGCGAAAACGGTGGATACTGTCACTACCGGCTGGACGAGCCCGGCGCCGCCGATACCTTTTTCGCGCTCGATACCCTCCGGCTCCTCGGTGCTATCGAGCATGACCCGGCCACCGGGGCCTTTCTGGTGCGGATGCAACGTGACGACGGAGGGTTCGGGACGTTCCATACCGGAGTGTGTGTCCTCCGGAGCTGTGCAATCATCGGGCTGGAACCTGCCTCCGATCCGCGCCCCTGGCTCCGGTCGTTCGATCCGATACCCAGTGGAGCGGAGCGGCCGGTCGAGTCGGTCTCCGTCTTCGAGCGGACATGGCTCTCTCTCGACCTCTACAGCCGGCTCGGGATTGGCATCGTCGAACCCCTCCGCGATGAGGTGCTCTCCCTCGTCCGCACCCTCCATCATCCCGACGGTGGGTTCGGGCACAAGAGTTCGACGATGATCGAGACCTGGCATGCGCTTGCGATCCTCGGCCGGATCGGAGAGCCGCACTCCTCGTTCCGTGTCGCCCGGTTCCTCCGGCGATGCGAACACCCCGACTTCGGCTACCTCGGCGTTCCGGGATCGACGCCGTCGTTCCTCGAGCACGTCGCCGCCGGAGTGGAATGCGCTGTGCTTGCCGGGCTCCCGCCCCGGTTCCTGGAGGCGTGCCGGGAGTTCGTCCGGCGGTGCAGGAACGCAAACGGTGGCTATTCCCGCTCGACCTTCGGGGGCATATCGACGCTTGAGAACACCTGGCTGGCTATCCGGGCGCTCGCGTGCCTGGAGAGTATCTGTGATACGAATGGTGATACCCATGACCGAAATTGACACGAGGATCGGATCGATCCATGCCCGCGAGATACTGGACTCCCGGGGAAACCCCACCGTCGAAGCGGATGTCACACTCGCCTGCGGGGCGTGCGGACGCGCCGCATCCCCTTCCGGCGCATCGACCGGCACCCACGAGGCCGTCGAGCTTCGGGATGGCGTGCGGGACCGTTACGGCGGCAAGGGGGTGCAGCGACCCGTCAACCTGATCAACGGCGAAATCGCCGGCAGCCTGAGGGGTATGGACGCCCGCGACCAGGCGGCGGTGGACGAGGCCCTCTGCAGACTGGACGGGACGCCGAACAAGCGGAATCTGGGTGCCAACACCACGCTCGCGGTCTCGATGGCCGTCGCCCGGGCAGCCGCTCTTGCAGAGGGGTCCCGGCTCTGGGAGTACCTCGGCGAAGCAGGGAGCCCGCTCCTCCCGGTCCCCATGATGAACATCCTCAACGGCGGAGTCCACGCCAACTGGCAGGGCCCCGACTTCCAGGAGTACATGATCGCCCCGTATGGTGCGGCGAGCATCGCGGAAGCGGTCCGGTGGGGGAGCGAGACCTACCATGCGCTCAAAGGTATCCTCAAGG
>JAENZF010000025.1:0-6108 GCA_016841385.1 Methanobacteriota archaeon
CCGGGCAACGAGGGCTGCAAGCGGCTCCCGCACCGCGCCCGCTGCTCCGGTCCCGAGCATCGCATCAACGATGATGTCAGTCTCCTCAAAGAGGCGGGAGAGCGCGTCGATGTCTGAGGCACACCGGACCGGGTGGAGGGCGACGGAGCAGTGCCGGAGGAGCGATGCCTGGACGGCGGCCGAGGGGGTCATCGGGCCGCAGTCGGGGTAGACGACGTCGACTGCGTCGAGGTGCTGGAGGTACCGGGCCGCCACCATCCCGTCGCCGCCGTTGTTCCCCCTCCCGCAGAGGACGAGGACGCGGGAGGGGCCGTAGGCCAGCACGGCATCCGCGAGCGCCTTCCCTGCGCTCTCCATCATCGAAAGCGTGGAGTGCCCGAGCGCGACGGCATTCTCTTCGACCGCCCGCATCCGCCCGGCTTCGATCACGCCGGTCTCCAGAAACTCCCGCAATCCGTTTTTTGCCATGTACCGCCCCTCAGGAGTGTTGTCTGATTGGTGCTATGGTGGTATGATCTTAGATATCTTTTGAAAAGAGGGTGTGCGGGAGGACAACGATGTGAAAAGCGAGGACAGGGTTTGGAAGAAACAAAACGACCGAAGCGAGGAAAAACCCCGGTACACTGGACCGTGGGGATATCGCCATCGGGGGTGGGGCTGACGGGGAGGGGGGCTCGCCCCCCCTCCCCTGTCTCAACACGCAAGATCGCACTTCTTATCAACCCCACCCCACCCGCGCTTCGCGCTCCTCGGCCGCACCTGCGGTGCTCAAACTCCTGCCCTTCGGCCAGTCGTTCCCCGCCCCGAGGGGCGGGGGCAGTGCGTGGCGATACCCAATGGGAACCCATGCACGGGGTTGTGCGACCAGAATAACGCAAGGGGCAACACTGAGGCTTGAGAATAACTGCCCGAAACTATAACACCCATGCCAAACCCTTCGCCCTCCTTATACTCCCATGCTTTATTGACACTCACGATGCACTACTATGGAGATGGCCCTCGAAAACGATGTGCGGAGAGCGGCAGATACTATCTGCGATGCGGAATCGGTGACGATCATCTCCCACATCGACGCCGACGGCATCAGCACGGAGTCGATCCTCTCGCAGGCGCTCACCCGCGAAGGGATATCGGTCAAATCCGTCTTCGTCCGCCAGCTCGAGCCGATGGCGATGCGCCATGTCCCGAAGGACGACTCGCTAAAACTCTTCACCGATCTCGGGGCCGGCCAGCAGAACCTTCTTGAGGAACATGGCCTCTGTGCGGACGAGGTCCTGATCCTCGACCACCACGTCAGCCAGCCCTGCCCCACGGCCTACCCCCAGGTGAACTGCCTGGATTACGGGTTTACCCGGATGAGCGCCGCCGGCATCGCCTACCTGGTCGCAAAAGCGATCGATCCGACGGGCACCGACCTTGCCAAACTCGCCGTGGTCGGGAACGTCGGGGATATGATGGCCCGGGAGAACTGCGGGCTGGTCGGCCCGGCACGCGAGATCGTCCAGGACGGCGTGGAGTACGGCAACATCGTCGTGCATAAACCGGACCTGAACTGCTACGGGACGTCCACCCGCCCGGTCCACGTCTGCCTCGGCTACTGCGACGACCCCTACATCGACGGGATCTCGAACAGCACGAGCGGGGCGCTCCGGTTCCTGGAGAAACTCGGCGTTGCGTTAAAGACGCCCCGGGGCGGCTGGCTCGTCTGGGAAGAACTCCCCTTCGACGATAAGCGCAAGATCATCAGCGCCCTTGCCCAGCAGCTCATCGCGCACGGGAGGGAGACCGACCGCCTGCTCGCCGAGACCTATATCTTCCCCGACGAGCCGGAACGGACACCGCTCCGGAACGCCTCAGAGTACGCCACCCTCTTGAACGCCTGCGGCCGGTGGGCAAAGCCCAGGGTCGGGGGCAGCATCTGCCGCGGGGACCGCGGGGACGCGTACCGCGATGCGGAGTACATGCTCGCCCACCACCGGGCAGTCATCCGCGACCTGCTCCAGTATATCCTCGATACCGGGGTGACCGAGCTCTCCCACCTGCAGTACATCCACACCGGCGACCGGTTCCCCGACACCATCGTCGGGATCGGGGCGGGCATGGCGCTCTCCAAACTGAACTGGCAAAAACCGATGATGGTGCTCGCCGCGATGGTGGATGAACCCGAGGTCACCAAGGTCTCGATGCGGACGAACGAGTGGGCGCTCGCCCGGGGGGTCGACCTCCAGGAGGCGCTTGTCGAGGCATCGGCAGAGGTGGGCGGCGCAGGCGGCGGGCACCGTATTGCGGCCGGGGCGTTTATTCCCCATGATACAGAAGAGGAGTTTGTTGATAGTGTTAACCGAATACTCAAACGACAGTTCGCTTCGGCGGATCCGGGTAATAGCTGACTTCCAGTTCGGCGCCGGGGCAGGAGTTGCGGTATTTCCCGACGAATGCACCTTCCAGTTCTCCACGACGGGACGCGTCCGTCAGGTGCGGCTCGGAAAAGAGAGGCTTGCCACCGTCAGAGCACAGGACGGCCGCCTGACCCTCGGAGTCGCCGGAGCGGCGCGTCTTGCGACCAGAATCGCTCCCCCGGCCTACCGGGTGGCGGTGCAGGAGGATGTAGCAGTGTTCATTGCGGACGGAAAGAATGCGATGGCGAAACACATCATCGCCGCCGATGACGGCATCCGCGCAGGGGACGAGGTGCTGGTGGTGACCGGGGACGACGTGCTCCTCGCCACCGGGGGAGCCCTGCTCTCCGGCCGGGAGATGCTGGCATTTAATTACGGTGTAGCGGTAAAAGTACGACAGGGGAGAGGATCGGAATGTTTCCAGGAAAGATAAACCCGAAAAAGATGAAGCAGATGATGAAGCAGATGGGCATGGAGATGGAGGAGATCGAGGGCGTAGAGAAGGTCGTTATCTACACGCCTGCGGGAAACTACGTCTTTGATGAGGCCCAGGTCGTCGCGACCACCATGCAGGGAGCCACGAGTTACCAGCTCACGGGAGAGGCCCGATTCGAAGAGGCAGTCCCGGAGATCCCCGACGAAGACGTCGCCCTCGTCGCATCCCAGACAGGTAAAACGGACGAGGTTGCGAAGGCGACGCTCATCGAGACCCGTGGCGACATCGCCGAAGCGATCCTGAAACTCTCGCAGCAATGATCGAAGAAGGCGAACACCTCCTGCTCGTCAGTGAGGACCGCGAGTACTTCGTGAAGGCAGGCGAAGGAAAGTTCTCCACCGACCGGGGAATGATCGACCTCGGAGCGCTCGCAGGTATGAACCCCGGGGACGAGGTCAGGACCCACCTCGACGTCCCGTTCAGGGTTCTCCGCCCCCGGCCGACCGACTTTTTTGTCCACGCAAAAAGGAGCGGGGCGCCCATGCTCCCGAAGGATATCGGGATCGTGATCGCCTACACGGGAATGAATCACGAGGACCGTGTCCTTGACGCCGGAACCGGGAGCGGCGTTGCCGCAATCTACTTCGGGAACATCGCCCGCGAGGTGAAGACCTACGAGGTGCGCCCGGAGTTCGCCAAACTCGCGGCCAAAAACGTCGAGAACGCCCGGCTCAAGAACGTCGAGGTGGTCGCGGCCGATATGCTCGAGGCAACCGGCGAGTTCGACGTCGTCCACCTGGACCTGACGATTACGCCGGCACACGTGGAGCACGCCTTCTCGCTCCTCCGGCCCGGCGGCTACCTGGCATGCTACACCCCGTTCCTCGAGCATACGTTCGTCGCGCTCGATGCCGCAACGCCGCTCTTCCGCGACGTCCACTGCTACGAGTGCATGGAGCGGGAACTGACACGCTCCGCCCGGGGAACCCGCCCGTCTACCCGGGTCGCCCACAGCGGCTACGTCACAATCGCGAGAAAATAAAGGGTCACTCCCGCAGCGGGCGCTCCCACCCGGTGTAACCGCAGTAGATGCAGCAATCCCCGCCGCAGTGCCTGCACTTCTGCGCCGGTTGCGGCACCATCACGGTACCCTTTTTATTGCAGTACAGACACCCAATCCCCTCGCAGTGACAACAGACCTCAGGGGCATACTCTTCCTTCTCTTCGGACACGAATTCTCCTCCAGAAATAGTATGAGGCGGGCGAAGGTGACAAAGGTTATCATAGGGGTCGGACACGGTCCCCGGAAAAAAGGTATTAGTGGGTGCGGTGCGAACCACTATTCAGGAGAGAAGAGGGGTTTTGTCCGTGTCATGGCGGGAGGGCGGAGTGATTCGGGCGCCCGCACGCCGGCAGGACTGAAAACCCCGGAAGGTAGCCGCACGATGTACCATATTATCTCTATCCGCGATTTTGAACGCAGGGATCTCGATTACCTGCTGGACCGGGCACGGGAGTTCGATACCGGGGAGTATCTGCCGGAGATGCTTGATGATAAACTTGTGGCCCTCCTCTTTTTTGAGCCCAGCACCCGCACGCGGATGTCGTTCGCGACGGCCATGGCCCGGCTCGGCGGGCGGTCGATCAGCGTCGATTCCGTCGAGGCAAGTTCTATCGTCAAAGGAGAGACGCTCGCAGATACCATCCGGGTGGTGAGCGGCTATGCGGATGCCATCGTGCTCCGCCACCCAAAGGAGGGGGCGGCACGGCTGGCAAGCGAGTTCGCCTCGGTGCCGGTCATCAACGCCGGCGACGGCGCGGGGCAGCACCCGAGCCAGACGCTGCTCGACCTCTACACCATCAGGCAGTCGATGCCGATCGACGGGATCGACGTCGGGCTCCTCGGGGACCTGCGCTACGGCAGGACCGCACACTCGCTGGCGCTCGCCCTCTCCCTCTACGGCGTCACCTTGCACACGATCGCGCCGGGGGGGCTCGAGATGCCGGCAAACATCGCCCTCGAACTCCGGGAGCGCGGCATGGAGGTTATCGAGCATGCGGATGTGCAGGGGGCGATCCGGGAGCTCGATGTCCTCTACGTCACGAGGATCCAGCGCGAACGGTTCCCGGACTCGGCGTCGTACTACAACGTCGCGTCCAGTTACCGGATCACGCCCGACCTTCTCGCCGGTGTCCGGGATCGCCTGATGCTCCTCCACCCCCTCCCGCGCGCCGGGGAGATCGACCCGGCGGTTGACCGCACGCCGTATGCACGCTACTTTGAGCAGGCAAGAAACGGTGTGCCCGTCAGGATGGCACTCCTCCATGAGGTGATGAAATGAGCACTAAAGACCCGTCACGGGGACTGCTCGTCAGCCCTATCAGGAACGGCACGGTCATCGACCATATCACGGCCGGAGAGGCGTTGAACGTCCTGCGGATACTCGGCATCACCGGGTCGACCCCGGAATGCCTGAGCATCGCCACAAACGTCGAGAGCAAACGGATGGGGAAGAAGGATATCGTCAAGATAGAGAACCGCGAACTTCGCACGGAGGAGGTCGACCGGATCGCCCTGCTTGCACCGCAGGCAAAGATCAACATCATCAGGGACTACCGGGTGGTGGAGAAGAAGGGCGTGGAGATCCCGAAGGTTCTCAAAGGCGTGGTCAGGTGCCCGAACCCCGGCTGCATCACGAACACGAACGAGCCCGTGGAGAGCACGTTCGAGGTGCTCCCCAAAGGGCTGCACTGCCTCTACTGCGACTGGCTGATCAAGGACGACATCGCAAACCACATCATCTGATCAGGCGTCCGTGCCGGTCGATCTCCCCCCGATAGACCCGGGTGCTCGAGATCCGCCGGCCGTCTTCGGCGAGGACGCATGAGATCTCGTGGAGATCCACTTTTTTTCTCCCCCGCTCCCGGCGGAGTTCGTTGATCTCCACGGCAACCGGAAAAGTCTCCTCGGAGACGACGAGTATCTCGAAGTCCGTATCGAGAGCGCTGCCGTAGCGGTCGGCGAGCGGCTCGACTGTCCACGCTGCGGTGTAGCCGTGCTCCCGGATGAAGGACGTGATGGCTGCCAGCCGTTCCTGGTACGAGTGGACGGGATGCACCTTTGCGCCGGCAAACTCATCGGTCGTCAACCCGATGATAACCTCCCCATCAGGCCCGGCGAGCTCAAAGGAGCGAGCGAGGAGTTTCCGGTGCCCGGCATGCAGGGGATCGAACGTCCCCCCGACCATCACTTTCATTTGGAGGCGTTTGCCG
>JAENZF010000025.1:6208-17850 GCA_016841385.1 Methanobacteriota archaeon
ATGCAGGGGATCGAACGTCCCCCCGACCATCACTTTCATTTGGAGGCGTTTGCCGCGAGGGGACTTATGGGTAGTGATCGGTGTTGGGATAGGGTGGAGGGCGCGTGCCCTCCTCCGTCCTCTCCGGGGCATCGCCAGCCCGCTGACCCGAAAGCTCACGGCCCCTCTCCCGCCCCGAGGGAGAAGATTTTGTATCGAAGCAACCAATGATAGACGTACTATGGAGAGCGGATCAGTCGTGGGGGACCGTGTCTTTATTGCGGAGAACGCAACCGTCATCGGAGACGTGACGCTCGCCGACGATGTGAACATCTGGTTCGGGGCCGTGGTCCGGGCAGATAGGGATACGATCACGGTAGGAGCGGGCTCAAACATCCAGGACAACGCCGTCGTCCACACCACGCCCGGGTTCCCGGTCGGGATCGGGGCGGAGGTCTCGGTCGGCCATGGCGCCATCCTGCACGGCTGCATCATCCGTGACCGGGTGCTCGTCGGGATGGGCGCCGTCGTCCTGAACGGCGCGGTGGTGGGGGAAGGCTCCATCATCGGCGCCGGCGCCGTGGTGACGGAGGGCAAGGAGATCCCGGCGCACTCGCTGGTAATCGGCGTGCCCGGCAAAGTGGTCAGGGAGACGACGCCCGAGCAGCAGGAGGGCATCGTCCACAACGCGCGTGAATATGTCAAACTCGCAGGGAGGTACCGCCATGGCTGACGTCGCGGTCATCGGCGCCGGGGTTGCCGGCATCCAGGCGGCGCTCGACCTTGCCGACCACAACATCCACGTCCACCTCATCGAACGCGAACCGACCATCGGCGGGCATATGGCCCAGCTCGACAAGACGTTCCCCACCAACGACTGCTCGATGTGCATCCTCTCCCCGAAGATGGTGGAGGTGGCCCGGCACCCAAACGTCACCATCCACACCTGCTCCGAGGTCGAGTCGGTCGAGGGAGAGGTCGGCAGTTTCCGGATCAGGGTCAGGAAGCACCCCCGGTACATCATCGAGGACGAGTGCAACGGATGTGGAGATTGCATCCAGATCTGCCCGGTGGAGGTCTACAACCAGTTCGACGCCGGCATCGGCGTGCGGAAAGCAATCTACAAGCCCCATGCTCAGGCGGTCCCCGATATCGTCGTCAAGGACCCGGAGCACTGCATCGAGTGCGACCTCTGCTACGACGTCTGCGGCAAGGAGGCGATCCTCCGCGAGGACGAGGAGCGCCTGATCGAGATAGAGGCGGCAAGCATCGTCGTCGCGACCGGTTATGCGACGTTTGATGCCCGGAATAAGGCGCAACTGCGCTACCTCGTCATCCCCGACGTGATCACGAGCCTCGAGTTCGAGCGGATGATCAACGCGAGCGGCCCGACGGGCGGCAAACTAAAAAGGCTCTCGAACGGCAAACCGCCCCGGAGCATAGCGTTCGTCCAGTGCGTCGGTTCCCGCGACCTTACCGTCGGCCGCCCCTACTGCTCCGGGGTCTGCTGCATGTACGCGATGAAGAACGCCATGCTCATCCGGGAGAAGAACCCCGACATCGAGGTGACCGTCTTTTATAACGACATCCGGGCATACGGCAAGGGCTACGAGGAGTACTACGAGCGGGCGAGGAGCCTCGGGGTCCGGTTCCTCCGCGGGTTCCCGGGCGAGGTGCTCGAGGAGAACGATCACCTTATGATGGTCGCGGAAAACACGGAGACCCGTGAGGTGGAGACGTTCCACCCGGACCTGGTGGTGCTCTCCGTCGGGCTTGAACCGGCCGGGGGAGCGGAGGAGATCGGCCGGATGCTCGGTCTCCCGAGAGACGAGTCCGGGTTCTTCAGCGTTGCCGACCAGAAAGTCGGCCCCGTACTCACGGTGAAGCCCGGGATCTACGTGGCCGGGACGGCCACCGCGCCGAGGGATATCCCGGACTCGGTCGCCATGGGCGGAGCAGCCGCGATGCGGGCGTACCTGGACGCGATCAGGGTGGGATGAGCATGCCGGAGAGGGAAGAACCCTACACCATCGAGTGGGATGCAGAGACCGGGTGCATCGTCTACATCGACCAGACCCTCCTCCCGGGCCGGTACGAGCAGATGCGGTGCGCAACCGTCGAGGACCTCGCCCGGGCGATCGGGAGGCTTGAGATCCGGGGGGCACCTGCGCTCGGCATCGCCGGTGCGATGGGTGTGGCGCTCGCGGCCGTCCGGAGCACCGAGCAGGATCTCGGGCGGTTCTTCGACGAGATAGGCCGGGCTGCAGACCTGCTCAGGAGCACCCGCCCGACTGCGGTGAACCTCGGATGGGGGATCGAGCGCGTGCAGAGGAAGGTGGCGATGGCCGCATCGATCACCGAGGCGAAGGCGCTTGCGGTCGCCGAGGCGAACGCCGTCGCAAAAGAGGACGAACTGACCTGCCGGAGGCTCGGTGCGTTCGGCGAAGAACTCTTCCCGGCCGCGTGCACGGTGCTCACCCACTGCAACGCGGGAGCGCTCGCCTGCCGGTGCTGGGGGACGGCCCTCGGGGCGATCAGGTCGGCGGTTGCGGCCGGAAAGAGCGTACGGGTGATCGCCTGCGAGACCCGCCCCCTGAACCAGGGGTCCCGGCTCACCTGCTGGGAACTCGCCCGGGACGGGATCGACGTGACCCTCATTCCCGACTCTGCGGCCGCGTACCTGATGCGGAAGGGGGAAATCGATCTCGTCATCGTCGGTGCGGACCGGATCACGAAGGACGCGGTCTTCAACAAGGTAGGAACCTACATGCACGCCGTTGCCGCCCGTCACCATGGGATCCCGTTCTACGTTGCGGCGCCAATCTCCACGTTCGACCCTGGCCGGGTGGAGTCGGATATCACCGTCGAAGAGCGGGACCGCTCTGAACTCGCTTACTGCGGCGACCGGCAGCTCGTGCCCGATAGCGTGAACGTGCTCAACTACGCCTTCGACGCCACACCCCTCGACCTCGTCGACGCGATCGTCACCGAGATCGGGGTGCTGCGGCCGCCGTATGCCAAGTCTTTTCAGCTGGTCAAAAAAGAGGGGGCCTGACCATGACCTTCTTCGACTCCGGGATCTGGGTCCAGCTGATGACCATCATCGGGGAGTTTACGTTCTTCCTCATCCTCGGGATGCTCCTTGCCGCGATAGCCCTCGCAATCATTGCTGCCGCCTCGATAACCAGGGGGAAGTTCTACCTCCCGCGAATCCTGATACCCGGCATGGTCCTCCTGGAGGGGCTCGTGAAGGCGTTCTGCAAGCTCCTCGGGCTGGATGACAAAGACCTCGTCACGTTCTTCATAACGCTCAGGAACACCATGAACACAAAGGCGTTCTCCGAGACCCCGGTGGAGCAGCGGGCAGTCTTCCTGCCCCAGTGCCTGCGGTCGGCACAGTGTCCGGCACACCTGACCCCTGAAGGCCTGAAATGCCGGAACTGCGGACGCTGTTCGGTCGGGGAGAACGCAGTGTGGCTGGAGCGTATCGGATATCGCGTCTTCATCGTCCCGGGCTCGACGTTCATCAAGCGGATGGTCAAGAAGTACCGTCCGCGGGCGATCATCGGCGTCGGCTGCCTCATGGAGGTGAAGGACGGGATCGACATGTCCGATCGGATAGGGATCATCGCCATCGGTGTCGTGAATTTAAAAGACGGATGCGTGGAGACGGTAGCAGACTGGACCGCGGTGAGGGATGCCGCCCTGCTCGGCATCGAGCCCCCGTCAGGTGCCGTAGACTTTCACGGCCCTGCCGAATAGACGCTCGCTCGTGACCTTGCCGTAGACGAAGATCGTCTCGGCGCTGTTCACATCGCCGACCCTGACACCCGGTCGGAGGATGATATTCCCTCCGGCCCGGATAGAATGGAGGCATGCGTTGTCGCAGACCGTAGCGGTCTCCAGGACCCGGATCGGCCCTTTGATCCTGACATCATGGCCGACGATGATGCTCTCGGCCTCGATGGAACCCCCGACCGTTGAGCCCGGCCCGAGTTCGAGGCGGCCGGCAACCATTACGTTGCCCCAGATGTGCGTCTCCGGAGGGGTGATGAAATTCCCATCTATCTTCAAGTTTCCGTCAAAAAAGGAACCATTCGGTGCTATGTACGTGTCCCCGTGCCGGTAAACTTTCATGAAGATCTCCTGGATAACATCTCGGTCCCCAACCAGATAAAATTATCAGTGGGTTATTCCGAACATCAGGAGGCCGTACCGGGGATTTGCCCCGGTTGATGAGGATGGTAAGGTGAAACCCGGGTTCTCCGCAAGGGGCCCGGGGGTCTTGCCGACGTGAGTGCGCGAAGAGTTTCCGAACAGGCACGTTCTGATCATATCACCGCGGCAACCGCAAAGACCGCGAGCGCAGCAAACATTCCTGTCCGCAGGATCGACGTCGCTCCGGACTCGCGGACACAATCCGATGTCGTGCACGAAAGACCCCTAGAGGCCCCGATGAGGATGACGATATCCACCACCACGATGCCGGCGAGGTAGAAGGGACCCCACCAGTCGCCGAAGGGGAGGATGCTTGCCAGCACGGCGCCGCAGGCACAGGCGAACGCGAGCTTCCCCGTCCGCCGGATACCGACGATCATCGGGAGGGTGCGTGCCCCTCCCGCCGCATCCCCATCCACGTCCTCTGCGTCCTTCAAGACCTCCCGTGCGATGGTCGCAAGGAACGTGATCGCCGCGAGCGAGAGGTTCTGGACGAGCCCCTCGATGCCCGCAAACGCCCCGCCGAAGAGGAATACGCTGCCGGCCAGGTAGGCGACGGCCAGGTTGCCGAGGACCGGAGTCCGTTTCAGCCAGAAGGCGTATGCGATCAGGATAACCGCGTTCGCGAGGGCGATCGCAAGGCAGAGCGCCGTTGTCAGGGTGGCAAGCGCGATGCCGCCGGCAAAGAGCATCACAGTGTACACCTTTGCACCGGCAAGGCTGATCTCTCCTGCCGGTATGGGCCTCTCGGGCCGGTTGATCCGGTCGATCTCGACATCGTAGATGTCGTTGATCACGTTCCCGCCGGCGGTGATGAGCGCGACGACCACGGCGAGCAGGAGCGACGGCGGCGTGAGGGTTCCTGTGGCGATAAGGTAACCAAGGAGCGCCGTAAGGCCGGCAACGACGGCGTTGTGCGGGCGGGTAACCCTGATGAAGGCGGAAGCGCTCATTCTCGAAGAGTTAGGTTCTCGGGCGGAAGATAAATAACCAGGGGTTCTCTGGAGCGGCATTTGGAAAAATGACGGGCTTGGGGGGATTCGAACCCCCGACATTCAGCTTAGGAGGCTGACGCCATGTCCGGACTAGGCCACAAGCCCATACGCAGGAGTAAGAGTATTATTCATGAGAAGGTATAAGGGTATCGAGCATCCACCTTTTCCGGAAGCATGGATGTTGTTGAGGTTACTGAAGGGAAAACCCGGTTTTTCGTGCCCAAGCAGGATCCTCACCTCCAGTTCCCGCCTGGAAGCGGTCCGGTCTTTTATAACTCGCGCATGGAGATGAACCGGGACGCTACGGTCCTCCTGCTCTCCGTCCTGCGGCCGGAGAGCTACCTCGACGCCATGGGGGCGTCCGGTGTCCGGGGGCTAAGGGTAGCGCATGAAGTCGGGATACCGGTGACGATCAACGACCGCAACGCGAAGGCGGTCGACCTGATCCGGCAGAACGTGGAGGCGCTGGGCCTTGCCGCCGAGGTCACCGGAGAGGATGCGAACGCACTGATGAGCAGCAGGAGGTTCGATGCCGTCGATCTCGACCCCTTCGGAACACCGGCACCGTTCGTCGATTCCGCGGCACGGAGCGCCGGAGACTACCTCTTCGTCACCGCCACCGACACCGCGCCTCTCTGCGGAGCGCACTTAAAGGCCGGCATGCGCCGCTACTTCTCCCGCCCCCGGAACACCGAGTACCACGCCGAGGTTGGCCTGCGGACGCTGCTTGGGTTTGTGGCGCGCGAGGTGATCAAGTATGACCGGGGCATAGAACCCCTCTTCTGCTACGCGCACGCACACTTTCACCGCCTGCACCTGCGGGTCCGGTACGGGGCGGCGGCGGCCGACCGGACGCTTGCGCGGATCGGCTACGTGATGCAGTGCCCGCACTGCCTCTACCGAACGGAGCAGGTCGGGATGCTCCCCGGACCAGAGAAATGCGCGGACTGCGGTGCGGACCTCGTGCCGGTTGGCCCTCTCTGGACCGGGAGCATCAACGATGACGGGACGCTTGCCGCGATGCAGGAAGTACTGCCGTCGGTCACGGCCGGGACCGGCTCGCGGATCGCGCGGCTGCTCGAGACCTGCCGCCATGAACTGGAGACCTCGAGCCACTACGACTACCATGTCATCGCAAAATCGTTGCGGGTCTCCCCCGGCGGCATCGAGACCGTCATCTGGCGCCTTTCGGCTCTCGGCTACCGGGCAAGCCGCGCACACTATTCAGGAACGGCCATAAAGACCGATGCACCTCTCCCGGTCCTAAAAAAAGTGATCAGCGGCGGGTGACGACGGAAAGGACGTCACCGTCCGCGAGCTTGTGGGTGATCCCGACACGCTGCGCGTCGTGTTTTGCAGAGTCACCCCAGACCTTCGCATACCGGAACTTGTCCGAGAATTCCCGGTGAAGGCGGTTGCAGACATCCTCGACCGTGGCCGGACTCCGGATGATCAACGGCTCTTCCATATCCGCGGGGCCGCCGATGGGTTTTAGGTAGACCCGCATGAATCCCAGGTTCTCGAATATGGCGTCTTTGAGTTCTTCGATGCGGTAGCCGCTGTGCGCCGACACCATGATGGGCGCGTCACCGAACCGCTCGGCCAGTTCTTTCTCTATCTGCACCCCGGTCTGCTCGTCGACCAGGTCGACCTTGTTGACCGCGATGAACGCGGGGACGTAGACGCGGTTGCCGATCATTGCATCGATGAAGTCGTCCTGATCGACTTCGTTGCGGATCAGAACATCCGCGTTGACGATCCTGCTCTCTGCAAGGATCGAGCGGATATCCTCGAGATCGAGGTCGACGGCACCGACGGTGTTCAGCCTGATACCGCCGCACCCGGCCTTCTTTATGGTGATATCGGGTTTCGGCCGGTTGATCCGGATCCCGGCATCGTGGAGCTCGCGGAGAAGGACGTCCGTATGCTGCTCGTTGAAGACATCGACCAGAACGAGGATCAGGTCGGCGCTCCGCACGACCGCGATGACCTCTTTCCCGCGGCCCTTGCCCATGGCGGCGCCGGCGATCAGGCCGGGGATATCCAGGATCTGGATCTTCGCGCCCCGGTGCTCCATCGAGCCCGGGATCACGGAGACGGTCGTGAAGGCATAGGCCGCCGTTTCGCTTATATCTGAGCCGGTGAGCCTGTTGAGCAGCGTACTTTTTCCCACGGACGGGAAGCCGACCAGAACAACGGTGGCGTCTCCCGACTTCTTCACGGAGAACCCCTCGCCCCCTCCGGAGGAGGCCATGGCCCGGGTTACCGCTTCGTCACGAATTTTCGCGAGTTTTGCCTTGAGGCGACCGATGTGCTTGGAGGTCGCCTTGTTGTACGGGGTATTTTTGAGCTCGTCCTCAAGTTCCCGTATCTGCTCTTCGACACTGCTCATTGCTGCCGGTACACGTATGCTGGGAAGCTACTTATGGATGTCTGTGATGGAAATCACGAAGCATAGAGGGAATCCCGGCCCGGAGCAGGCTCCGATTGTCCGGTTACCGGCAGGACCGGAGAGGGGAGGGAATGAGACAGGTTTAAATAAAAGTAACTCTAACAATTTAGAGCACGTTGGTGCACGCGCTGCTATAGTGTAGACCGGCCAATCATGTAGGACTCTCACTCCTACGACAGGGGTTCGAATCCCCTTAGCAGCACTTCTGTTTTTGAAAACGGCCACAAATGAGGGCTCAATTTCAGATATAACCTGTCTGATAATAGCGTCAACAAATCCAGATACGTTATATAACCCAGAATTTTCATGCGTCGCATATTCGTCAAGGATCGAGAGGTTGCTGATAACCATCCCAGTTAACGAATACCCGACGGTTTTGAGCGATCTCGACGGAATATTGCCTTAATCCAGGACCGCAGCTGAGAGACGAGTCTTGATTCACGCTGAACGATGATACCCGTCTCGTCCCCGGTAACTTTTCTCCAAAACTCTGTGGCAAGTGCATGTGCTTCGGTTTCTGACTTCAGCATGCCTACCGCATCAATTTTCGGGCATTGCGAGCTCATCTGCAAAGTAACCTTAAGTGTATCTTTTCCTTTATCGACTCGTGTCATCATGTATGGGTATAACCGACAATCAATCGGTCTGTTCGGATAAATAGCACAACCGCCATGATCCCAATGCGGACAGGCTGTACCATTTCTTGGCGTTACCTTGTAGACGCCATCGGACTCTTCCACGAAAAGGTTCTCCTCGTAATTTTTAAACTGTGCTTCATACTCTTCTCTCGTCAACATGAGACCGGTCAACTGCTTACAACAATGCTGATCTGTGCTACATTGGTCACATAGGTTATCCATCATATTTTCCATCCTGCAACCCCGGACACCGGACTGTGGTATTGCTTATTTATATATATATGCTGCCACTGCAGCCCATGGCGAGTCCCGAATTCAATATATCATTTCGAGGCGACCAATCTTGTCGGCCTTTCACGCCGACGACAGGGGTTCAAATCCCCTGCAACATTCTCTTTTCAGGCTCAAATCTGTCGCCAAATGTTTTTATATCCCTGTTCCGACCTCCCTTGCATGGGAACGTTCACGGCACCAACCCAAACAGACAGAGAGTTCCACCGCATCGATAGAACCTATGCCAGCACGGCCGTCCGGAAAGCCCTGGCCAAGGGCATACTCGCGACGACGCCGACCTCATCCACGAGTTCGTGACGGAACTCCAGGCATCGCACGGGATCACCTTGAGCAGGGTAAACAAGATCGTATCGCACCTGATCAACTGGCGCCTCTACGTCGGCCCCTACCGAACCGCGACCATCAAGGCGTCGATCTGCCCGACGAGGCCGGCCAGGCTGCAGGACTGACCGGTTCCATTCAGCATGAAATCGTGGTAGAGGACGGCGTCCAGGCAGGCGCTGTCGCTGCAGGCACCCCCGTTCCCGAACGGGGACCAGATCAGGTATGCCTCCCGCCCCCGGATCTCGCCGACCATCAGCGGCGCCGAGCAGGTGCTGTAGTTCCCGCCGAACGCCCGTTTTTCCGCGTCAAGGTAGGCCTTCTCCTGCTCCTTGCCCTATTTAGATGAACTTTATGCCGGAGAGACCGCCGAATCCTGATCACAAGGGCGGAGAGAATACGAACTCTCATAGCGGTTGCCGGCAGAATACAGATCAGCATGCTCTTCCTTTCAGCACAGGAGTCGGCGGAGTGGTCCGGCCTTGCAGATGAGGTTCTCAGGAGCGGGATTGCGCCAGGCACCTATGACGGCGACATCCGGCCGAATCTGCTCTCTGCCTTTGACTACTACATGGGAACAGTGCTTGCCGCCCACGGGCAGGCCACAGCGGGGATCGAATGGCTGAACGCCGCTGCTCTTGGCGAGGAGAACGATCTGTTCTCTGCGGGCTTTCTCCTCGGCTTTCTCGAGCGCCACAACGGGAAACTCGCCATGCCCACGGTGGCGTTTGCCGACCCGCGCCCGTTCATGCACTTTGCCGGTGTCCCCATGATGCGGGAGGCAAGAAAGCGATTCCTTGCACAGTGCGGCAACACCCTGCCGCAGATCGATAAGCCGTTCTCCATGATGGACATAGGGTGCGGCGACGGAGGGCTCACCGTATCGCTGTTACGGCACCTGCTGGACACCGGCAGGGTCTCTGAGATCGCCGAAGTCCTCCTCATCGATTCGTCGCCTGCAATGGTGGCCCTTGCTGAAAAGACCGTCCGCGATGCATTCCCCGATGTCCGTATCGAGACCGTGAACGGCCGGATCCAGGACTGTTCCGGCAGCATCGATCACCGTTTCGATCTCGCCGTCAGCTCGCTTGCATACCACCACATGCCTCTCGAGCATAAGAAGATCCACCTCACACGGCTCAAACCCTGGATCGACAACTTCGTCCTCTTCGAGATGGATGCGAACAACGACGCCCCGGAACTGTATTCCCCGGAGCTTGCGCTCTCGGTCTACCAGTCCTACGGGGGTGTCATCGATTTCGTCTTCTCGCACGACGCCCCGGTGGAC
The DNA here is from genome assembly GCA_016841385.1 of Methanobacteriota archaeon. Lineage (GTDB taxonomy): Archaea > Halobacteriota > Methanomicrobia > Methanomicrobiales > Methanoculleaceae > Methanoculleus. Next base: position 16,394 of record JAENZF010000025.1, read on the forward strand.
GTAGCCGTCGCCTGCGTGGATCTCTTCCTGATGACGGAAGTCGTCTCGTTCTTCACGCAGCCCCGTGGTGCCAGGACCGATTATCATATGCTGCAGAGCCAGTGGCATGCGCTCTTCACGGAATGCCTGGGTCCGGAGTTCACTCCCGGCTGCCACTCACCCTGCTATGCGGACGAACACACGACGCTCTTCACGATGCATTACGGGCGGGAAGCATAGGCAGTACTGTAGTTTCTACTTCGACCTCAATGCCGTCGCCCAGAGTGCAGGCCTACTCGTCTGCCTCTTCGGCAGCCTGGGGCCCCTCTTCTTTGCCATCGCTCTCTTCCCGGCCTCGCTGATGGGGAGCTCTGTGCGGCCTCCCGGTGCGTTCCTGATGCTCGACCAGCAAAAGGAGGATACCGGGTCCGCATCCGCCCTGATCAACTGCTCAAGCCTCGTCTTCGGCAGCGCCGGGATGATCCTGGTCTTCCTCGACGGGAGCAGCCTCGTCTTCAGCCTCGGGGCGATCAACGTGGCGGTCGGGGTTGGGTGCCTTCTCGGGTGGACGCTGATCGGAAGGCGGGGGCTGGTGAGGTTCTGAGGGGTCATTCTTGCGACGGGAGGATCTAAATACATGCACATACACATACACAGGTATGGGAACCAGGACGATCAGTATCAGTGACGACGCATACGAGAGGCTTTCCCGGCTAAAAGGTCCCTCGAATATGAGCTTTTCCGAAGTGATCCTGAAGTACACCCCGCCGAAGAAGAAACTCTCGGAGATCCTCAAAGAATTCGGGCCGAACCCCGCGCTGGCTGATTCGGTTGCGGAAGCCTCGCGCGAAATGAGAAAATCTTCGATGCGAAAGGTCGACTTCGATGCCGACGCTTGACACGTCCCTGCTCGTCGACCTGATCCGGCACGACCCGGAGGCGATGAGAACACTCGAGGCGATGGAGCGGGAAGGGCTGCCGCTTGCAACCACGGCGATCAACGCCCTCGAACTCTACCGCGGAGCGTTCCTCTCGGCATCGGTGCAGGAGAATCTCCGGGAAGTCGAGGCGATCTTGCGGGCGCTGATCGAACTCCCGATCACCGACGAGACCTACCGGATCTTCGGCACGCTCGCTGCCGAACTCCATGGGAGCGGGAGATCGATCGGGGATTTCGACGAGGTGATCGCCGCAATCACGCTCGCAGGCGACGGCGAGATCGTCACCCGGGACAGTCACTTCACCCGCGTTCCGGGGCTGAAGGTAAGAACGTATTAGGAAACGGTTCCGCCGTCCACGTAGGGGATGGAATCCCGAGAAGGATGAGAGCAGCATGTTGCCGGCCCTGTTTGGCCCGTGTTGGGTTCGTTCTATTGCCGCTCGCAGGGACGAACTAAGAAAAGTTTCTCTTACGATTCCACGAGCCTGAAACGGGGTTCATGTCCCGTGGGCCGTCGACCGAAACTCCCGGAGAAGCT